>CACWKB010000006.1 GCA_902761375.1 uncultured Ruminococcus sp.
CTTTTAAGCCAAATATCGGCAATATATTCAAAACTTTTCACTGCATACACCTCGTTTACTATTGCGAATTATAGCATATTCACAAAGTCGAATTATGTCGAAACGTGAAGTTTTATCACATTTTTCTATTAAAAAAGAAACTGCACATCGAATACAAGCAAATAGTGTTAATAGTAGTAAAACAATGTCGTATATTTTTATGATACTTATTATATTTGCTTTTGAACAGTGTGCAGTAGGATTATCTGTTATTCTACGTTTTCTATTACCCGTGAGCATAGGAAGAGACTCGAAGGTGACGAGAACGACCGCCGCCGGTGGCGGATAAAGGGAGTTCGAGGAAGCGCAGAAACAGGGAGCTCAAGGAAGTGGCTTTAGACACGACGCTGAACGACCATGTTTCAAACGGAGAGTGTGCCGAGAGAGGAGCGCGAAGTCGCTCCGAACGCGGGCAAAAACAGTCCGGTAGACTGTTATTAACGAGAGCGCAGCAGAAGCGTATGACTATGAACACACCGCAACAAGCGAGGCAGCTGTTTTTTATCAAGCAAACCCTCTTCCGGCGACTTAGAGAACGCGGCTTTTTTTATAATTGACAAGGCGCTGTCTATCTGATATAATACAGCCAACAGGCTCCCGTCAGTTTTTTGAATCTGCGTCCGGTACAGAAAGGTGTGTCGCAAATGAGTATTTCAAATAAAATATCCGCCCTTGCTCTGCTTCCGATCATTCTTATTTCAGGCTGCAGCGCAGCGGCAGATCCCTCGACCTCCGAAAAAGCTTCCGGTCAAGCAGCCACGGAAAACAGCACTGAGAAATTAAACTGCGTCGAACAGTTCGGAGAGGTTCCGGACGAATTCAAGGATATCATCGCGGAGAATTTGTTCAGCAACATCACCGTTTCCCGCGGAAGGCTGCTGGAGGATGAGACCTATGCTTCAAATGTCGAGTATACCCGCGCCTATAAAGTCACAATGATGGACAATTACGGAAAAGAGCTTGCCTCGTATGAATTCACGTCGAACTTCGCTTACCGTGTCGTCTCGATGACAGCGACCGACGACGGAGGCTTCATGTTCCTTCTTGATTTTCAGGATATGGCGATCGACGAGGACGAATGGGCGAGCGACGGAGGCTATCGACCCCGTCTGATAAAATGCGACAAAAACGGAGGGCTTGTTTTTGACACCGAGCTTGAAAGCACCTCTGCGTCCTTCTGTTTTGAAGCCGACGGAAAGTACTATGTATTCGGCTCGACCGAAACGCCCGAGACCGACAATCGCGGCGTCTATTCCCCGACGGATATTTACGCGGCAGCTCTCGACAAAAACGGTCGTATTACCAAAAGCCTGCTGATCGCGGGCTCGGATTATGATTCCCTGACAGCCGCCGAGCGCGGCGGCGAGGGCTTTGTGCTCTCGATCAGCGCCCAGTCCGACGACGGTGATTTTGCGGGCTCGGACTCGGGCGGATACCCTGTCGACTGGGTTTTCACGCTGGACGGCGAGCTTGAGATAACCGGTAAGGAAAAGAAAACCGGCAGGGCTCTCATGGATACCGTGATCGGTGAAAAGGACGGCGCTCCGCTGTATAAAAGCAGCTTTGAATACGATCCCGACTTAGGCTCCCCGGAGGCGTATATTGAGTACGGCGATTTTTATTTAGTGGTTTCGGAACACATCACCGGAACATATGAAAACCAGCCTACGTATCTCAACACAGTATGGAATTACAGCGAAACGGTTTATTCGGCTTATGACAAAAACGACGAGCCGATATTCAGAGCGTCGGTGGATTCGTCCCCGGATTATGACTCTTTGATAGAGTTATATTAATACCGAAATCAACCCCGGCTTGCCGCCCGATAGGGAAGCAAGCCGGGGTTTGTATTTTTCGGAATTTAATGGATATTTGAAAGAAGTCGGGACACCCGCAATTGTAATGGACAATTGATAATGGAAAATTAATGGCTGGACCCTAATTTTTCCACCTTTTCACTTCTCGCTTCTGACCTCTAATCGCTCCTGCTTATCAATAATTCTCCTCGCGCAGCTCGAAATACGCCTGAGGATGGGCGCAGACCGGGCAGACCTCGGGCGCCGAGGTGCCGACCACGATGTGACCGCAGTTGCGGCATTCCCAGACCTTGACCTCGCTTTTTTGGAATACCTGCTGAGCCTCGATGTTGCCGAGCAGGGCGCGGTAGCGTTCCTCATGCTGCTTCTCGATGGCGGCGACTCCGCGGAACTTCTCGGCGAGCTCATGGAAGCCCTCCTCGTCGGCGGTTTTGGCAAAGCCCTCATACATATCCGTCCACTCGTAGTTTTCGCCGTCGGCGGCAGCCTGCAGGTTTTCGGGAGTCGTGCCTATGCCCTCGAGCTCCTTGAACCAGAGCTTGGCGTGCTCCTTCTCGTTTTCGGCGGTTTTCAGAAAGAGTGCCGCGATCTGCTCGTAGCCCTCCTTTTTCGCCTTGGAGGCGAAGTAGGTGTACTTGTTGCGCGCCTCGGATTCTCCCGAAAAGGCGGCGCGGAGGTTTTGCTCGGTTTTAGTTCCCGCGTATTTGTTTGCCATGATCATTTCTCCTTTTTTTCGCAGCGGAAGGCGCAGCCCTCGCAGTTGCACGAGCAGCCCTCTCCCCTGCGTTTTTTTCTTATCATATATATGATTACCGCGGCGACGGCGATTATGAGCGCCGCGACGATAATTATTTCTACCGGATTCATAAGCTCCCTCCTACATCCCGCAAAGCAGGCACAGCCCGTGACCGACAAAGGCGACGATCCACGCCAGCGCGCACTGCCAGCCCGCGAGACCGAGCGCCCAGCGCCAGCCGAGCTCTCGCCTGACCGAGTTGATCGCGGCAACGCACGGCGTATAGAGCAGGCTGAACAGCAGCATCGAGACCGCCGAGGAGGCAGTCATGAACGCGGCGGCGTCACCGTGATAAAGCACCTCGAGGGTAGATACAAGGCTCTCCTTTGCCATGACTCCGCTGATCAGCGAGGTCACGAGCCTCCAGTCGCCGACGCCGAGCGGCGCGAACGCGGGCGCGATAAAGCCCGAGATCATCGCGAGAATGCTGTCGCCGGAATCCGCGACCATGTTCATATGGAAATCGAAGTGCTGCAAAAACCACACCACGATGGTCGAGATGAAAATCACCGTGAAGGCGCGCTGCAGGAAGTCCTTCGCCTTCTCCCACAGCAGCCTCACCACATTGCCGGCTCCCGGCAGCCGGTAGTTCGGCAGCTCCATAACGAACGGCACCGCCTCGCCGCGGAAGATGGTTTTCTTGTAAATAAAGGCTATAAGTATGCCGACCGCGATCCCAAGCAGGTAGAGCCCGAGGATTATCAGCCACGATATCCTCGGGAAAAAGGCGTTCACAAAGAAGCCGTAGATCGGGAGCTTGGCGGTGCAGCTCATGAACGGGGTCAAAAGTATCGTCATCTTGCGGTCGCGCTCGCTGGGCAGGGTTCGCGTCGACATGACCGCAGGCACCGTACAGCCCAAGCCGATCAGCATCGGCACTATGCTGCGCCCCGAGAGACCTATCCGTCGCAGCAGCTTATCCATGAAGAACGCGACCCTCGCCAGATAGCCGCTGTCCTCGAGCAGCGAGAGAAACAGGAACAGCGTCACGATTATCGGCAGGAAGCTCAGCACGCTGCCGACGCCAGCCAACACGCCGTCGGTCACAAGACCCGTTATCACCGCGTTGACATGAGCCGCCTCGAGCGCGCCGCGCAGAAGCTCGGTCAGATTATCGAGCCCGAATTCGAGCAGGCGCTGCAGGTTGCCGCCGATGACCTCAAAGGTAAGCCACAGGATCACGCCCATGATGAGTATGAACATTGGTATAGCCGTGTATTTGCCCGTCAGCACCCGGTCTATCTTTCGGCTGCGGATATGCTCGCGGCTCTCGCGCGGCTTGGTGACCGTCTGGCGGCATACCCTGTCGATATACGAAAACCTCATGTCGGCAATGGCGGCGTTGCGGTCGAGCCCGCAGTCCTTCTCCATCCGGTGTACGATATGCTCGAGGATCTCGCGCTCGCCCTCGTCGAGCTTTAGCTGCTCGAGCACAAGCTCGTCGCCCTCGACAAGCTTGCTCGCGGCAAAGCGCAGCGGAATGCCCTCGCGCTTAGCCTTCGCCTCGATCAGATGGCTCACCGCGTGCAGACAGCGGTGGACAGCGCCGCCCTTGTCCGACGCGCTGCAAAAATCCTGACGCGCCGGCTTTTCCTGATAGTGCGCGATGTGGATGGCGTGCCTGACAAGCTCGTCTACGCCCTCGTTCTTTGCCGCCGAGATCGGCACCACAGGCACGCCGAGCATAGCCTCGAGCGTGTTGATGTCGACCGAGCCGCCGTTTGCGGTCAGCTCATCCATGATATTCAGCGCGACGACCATCGGGATATCCATCTCGAGGAGCTGCATCGTCAGATACAGGTTGCGCTCGATGTTGGTCGCGTCTACTATATTGATTATCGCCCTCGGCTTTTCCTCGATAACGAAATTTCGGGAGACTATCTCCTCGCCCGTGTAGGGCGACATCGAGTAAATGCCCGGCAGATCGGTTATCCTTGTGTTGCGGTGACCCTTGATAGCTCCGTCCTTGCGGTCTACGGTCACGCCCGGGAAGTTTCCGACGTGCTGGTTGGAGCCCGTAAGCTGGTTGAAGAGCGTCGTCTTGCCGCTGTTCTGATTGCCCACGAGCGCATAGGTCAGCAGCTCATCCTCGGGAAGCGGATCGCCGCTGCCCTTGGGGTGATACTTTCCCTCCTCGCCCAAGCCCGGATGGTTTGGGGTCTTTTTGCGCTTAGGCTCCTCGCTCTGCCCCGCGACGGTCTCGGTCACCTCTATGCTCTCGGCGTCCGAAAGCCTGAGCGTCAGCTCATAGCCGCGCAGCCTGAGCTGCATCGGGTCGCCCATCGGAGCGTACTGAACAAGGGTCACCTTTACGCCCGGGATTATTCCCATGTCGAGAAAATGCTGGCGCAGCCTGCCCTCGCCGCCGACAGCGTCGACCACCGCGGTCTTGCCTATTTCCAATTCGTTCAGCTTCATAATTATCCCCTTTTTGTTAGTTCAGACTAACTATTAAATTATAACCTATCCGCATGAGAATATCAAGGGGAACGTCGCCTATTTTTCCGAGATTTCTCATTATCTCCATCCAAATCCACAACAAAAGTCATCAAAATATACCGAAAAGCAACATTTTTGTTGATTTTGTCCCTTGAACTGACAGGAGATTATAGTATAATAATAATGGCTGTCGCTGCGGCGTCTGAGATGGACTCACGATATCCCGAGGCGCCCGTATTATATTTCATTGGTATGTTATGAGGAGGGGCGATATGAGCGATGCGTACAGGAACAGTCTGAAAAACCGTTTGTTCGGCGTTGCGCTGAACGCTGCGGTCGCGGTAGTGCTCCGACCTAAGCTGATCTGGGAGGACAAATCGCTCAAAAGCCTTGCGGGCAAAGAGCCGATGATCTTCGTCTGCAACCACACCCACCACTTCGACGGCGTGTTCGCCTCCTACGCGGCGAGGAAATTCCGACCCTATTCCGTCGTCAGCAAAAAGTGGTACGACAAAAAGGGCTACGGCAAATTCATCAAGATGACGCGCAGCATACCCATCGACCTCGAAACTCTCGACGCGAGCTGGTTTCAGGAGGGCGAAAGGCTGATCGCCCGGGGCGAGTCCATACTGATCTTCCCCGAGGGCGCTGTCGCCAGAGAGGGCAGGATGCTCGGCTTCAAGAGCGGAGCCGGACTGCTCAGCGCCAAAACCGGCGCGCGCGTAGTGCCGATAGCCATCCACGGCAGCTACAGGATGTTCTTCGGAAAGCGCCAGAGGGCGCGCATAGGCAGCCCCATCGAGAGCCGCTGCCCCGAGGATATGCGCCATTCAAAATACGCCAAGCTCCTGATGGACAAAGCCGAGGCTGAGGTTCGTCGGATGTACGGCGAGCTTGAACGGCAGTACGGAAGAACGGGGACCTACTTTGAGGAATCGTTCTCCGAATGACCGAGCTTATCCGCGCACAACGCGCTGATCAATAAAACAAATAATTTTATCTTGAAAGGAAATAATCACTATGAACATGGAAATCGCTGAAAAGATCAAAAACGTACTTGTAGACACCCTCAGGATCCCGGCTGACGAGCTGGAGTATGATTCAGAGCTGTTCGGCGAGGACATCGGACTTGATTCCATCGACTCCATCGAGATCATCGCCTGCATCGACGAGCTGTTCGGCATCGACATGACCGGCGCTCCCAGAGAGGACTTCCAGACCATCGAGACCCTCACCAAATATGTGGAAGAGCACACTGAGGCGTGATATGGCAGAGGGCAAGAGAGTCGTCGTCACCGGACTCGGTCTGATCTGCGGTCTCGGAAACGACGTTGATTCCTGCTGGAACGCCGCGGTCAACGGCGTCACCGGCATAGACACGGTGCGTTCGGTCGACACCGAGCGCTGCTACGCCCACAAGGGCGCTGAGGTCAAGCTCACTAACGAGGAGCTCGCCGACGAAAACTGCGACCGCTCCTCGCTGCTCTGCATCAGGGCTGCGGGCGAGGCGATAGCGGACGCCGGTCTTGACCTCGGCTCTGAGGACTGCTCGCGCATCGGAGTCATCCTCGGAAGCTGCGTAGGCGGAGCCTCAAGCATTGACAAGTATTACACCGACGAGCTCAAGGGCAGCGGCAGCGACCCTGCGGACATCTACAAGATGCCTGCGGCGGCAATAGCCAATAACGTGGCGCGCCACTTCATGCTCAACGGCGAGACCGCCAACATCGTGAACGCCTGCGCGGCGGGCACGATGAGCATCGCCTATGCCTGCGACCTTATCCGCTCGGGCAAGGCGGACGTCTTTGTGGCCGGCGGCACCGACAGCTTTTCTTCGCTGGCGTTCAGCGGCTTCCACGCCCTGCACGCGCTTGACGCGGACTCCTGCTCGCCGTTCAACCGCAGCACGGGCATCACGCTCGGCGAGGGCTCGGGCGTGCTCATCGTCGAAAGCTACGAGCACGCTCAAAGGCGCGGCGCGCGCATCTACTGCGACGTGCTGGGCTCTGGCGTCAGCAGCGACGCCCACCACATCACGGCTCCGCGCCCCGACGGACTCGGTCAGATGAGCGCGATAAGGCGCGCGGTCGAAAATTCGGGACTGAGCTTTGACGACATCGACTATATCAACGCGCACGGAACGGGTACCGCCAAAAACGACGAGGCGGAATTCCTCTCGCTCCATACGCTTTTCGACGGAAACGACCACCTCTCGGTCAGCTCAACCAAGTCCATGACGGGTCACTGTCTCGGCGCTGCGGGCTCGATCGAAGCGGTGCTCTCCGTAAAATCCATCTGCGAAAACGCGGTGCCTCCCACCATCGGCTACAGCGACGGGGAGATCGCTAAGCTTTCGGAAAAGGCGGGCGGACTTGACTTTGTTCCTAACAAAAAGCGCGAGAAGGAAGTCTCGCGCGTGATGTCGAACTCCTTCGCCTTCGGCGGCAACAACGCGAGCATTATCTTTTCTCAGACCCCGTCCGAGCTTCCCGAAAAGCCCGAGAAGCAGCCCGTTTACCTTACGGGCGTGGGCAAGGTGCTCTCCGAGACCGCCGAGGAACCCGACAGCGGCAAGCGCGCCGCCGTAGGCTCTGCGGAATTCAAGGCTCACGGCATCAAGATGGCGTTCTTCCGCAAGCTCGACCGTTTCAGCCAGCTCCAGCTTCTCAGCGGAGTAAAGGCGCTTGAAAACGCCGGCGTGACCGTGACCGACGACAACGCCGGGGATATCGGTATCATCATCGGCACCGCCGACGGCCCGATCAAGGAGATAGCCGACTTCCAGATAAACGCGATCAAAAACGGCACCGAAAAGGGCAGCGCCTTCGCCTTTCCCAACACCGTATACAACGCCGCGGGCGGCTACCTGAGCATATTCTCGAACATCAGAGGCTACAACGCCACGATAGCCAACTCGATACAGGCGGGACTGCAGAGCGTCTGCTACGCGATGGAGGTCATCCGCAACGGCGAGGCTTCCGTGATGCTCGCCGCCGGAACCGATGAAAACACCGACATCGAAAGCACGCTGTACCGCAGGCTCGGCGTCACGGGCGACGGCGAGAACGGCATAGAGCTCGGCGAGGGCTCGGTCACCTTGGTGCTTGAGACCGCCGAGAGCGCAAAGGCGCGCGGCGCGAAGCCGATGGCTGAGATCGCGGGCTGCGCCACCGCACATTCGGCTGTCGAGACCGACAGGATCGACGGCTCGCAGGACGCGCTGAAAAAGGCGATCCTCGACGCCTGCTCCGACGCCGGAGTCACTCCGGACATGATCGGAGCCGCTGTGGGCTTTGCCGACGGAAACCCCGTGGTCGATAAGCTCGAGCGCGAGACTTACGCCGAGCTGTTCGGAGCCGAGCTTCCCGTATTCGACGCCAAAAAGCAGTACGGCGAGGCAAGAGCCGCGACAGCCGCGCTTCAGGCGGCATATGCGGCGGAGCTGTTATCCGAACGGGACGACCTCGAATATGTGCTCGCCGCATCCTTCGGACTGGGCGGCTCGTACTCCGCGGTCATTCTCAAAAAAGCATAACGGAGATAATTATATGAACAAGGTCGCATTGATTACAGGCGCCTCAAGAGGCATCGGCAGGGCTTGCGCCCTCGCCCTTGCCGAAAGAGGCTATGATATCGCCTTAAACTACAATTCCAACGACGCAAAGGCTCAGGAGGCGGTCGAGGCGGTCGAGGCGCTGGGCGTCAGGGCGGTCGCCTACAAGGCGAACACCGCCGATCTCGCTCAGGTCAAGCCCATGTTCCGCCAGATCGTCAAGGATTTCGGCAGGCTCGACGTGCTGGTGAACAACGCCGGTGTAGTCGACGACGCCTATCTGCTGCTGGTGCGCGAGGATTCGCTCGACCGCAGCCTCGACGTCAACATCAAGGGCTACATCCACTGCGCGCAGCAGGCGGCTCTGAAGATGATAAGCAAAAAGCAGGGCAAGATCATCAACATCTCCTCGGTCAGCTCGGTGCTCGCCGTGGAGGGTCAGACGGTCTACAGCGCCACCAAGGGCGCGGTAAACTCGATGACCGCAGTCATGGCAAAGGAGCTCGCGCCCAAGGGCATTACCGTCAACGCCGTGGCTCCCGGCTTTATCGCCACCGAGATGATGGATTCCATCCCCGAGGAGCTAAAGGCGAAATACCTTGAAGCCGTGCCCATGCACCGCTTCGCCGACCCCTCGGAGGTCGCAAAGACCGTCGCGGCGCTCTGCTCCGACGACTTCGGCTACCTGACGGGTCAGACTATCGTGCTGGACGGAGGACTGAGCCTGTGATGAATCTTTTGGAAATAAACAAGAGGCTGAGGCAGCGCCCGCCGTTTCAGATGATCGAGCGCGTCACCGCGCTTGACGAGGGAAAAAGCGCCGTGGGCATAAAGTGCGTCTCGGTCAACGAGCCTCATTTCGCGGGGCATTTTCCCGACGCCCCGATAATGCCCGGAGTGCTGATAATCGAGAGCGCGGCTCAGCTTTGCAGCCTCGTGATCGCCCCTGAGGAAAACCCCGACGACAGCAAGCTCTATGTGCTGCTAAAGGTCAGAGATTTCAAGTTCCTCAGACCCGTTATCCCGGGAGACAGGCTCGAAATCACCGTCGAGGTAGTGCGCGCCACCGCCGCCGCTTATGAGTTTTCCGCCGTAGTCAGGGCGGACGGAGCGGTAAAGGCGAAGGGCGAGCTGATGTTTACCGCGATGGACAAGGACAAGGTTTACGAATAATGAATCTGCTCATAATAAACGGCAGCCCCAAGGCGGAGCGGAGCCACACGATGCACATCACGAACGCCTTTGTAAGGGGCTTCGGAGAGGACGCCCGTGTCGAGACCGTCGAGCTGTACCGCAGCGACATCAAGCCGTGTACGGGCTGCTTCTACTGCTGGAAGAGCGGCACCGGAAAATGCGCGATCAGCGACGACGTGCGCAGGATACACAGCAAAATAACCGCCGCCGACGTGATAATTTTCAGCTTTCCGCTCTACTTCTTCGGCGTCCCGTCGCAGGTCAAGGCGCTGATCGACCGCAGCCTTCCGCTGATGGTGCCGTATATGTCAACAAGCGACGATCCGCACCGCGCCTCGTTCCACGAGTTCAGGGACACGAGCATCACCGACAAAAAGCTCGTCGTCATATCCTCCTGCGGCTATGTGGAGACAGAGCCCATGTATTCGGCGCTGCTGACCCACCTCGACCTGATACTTCGGGGAAGGAAGTACACCCCGATACTCTGCGCCCAGGGCGAGATCTTCATCGCCGAGCATCCTATCCGCCAGCGCGAGAGCTACCTTGCGGACATAGAAAAAGCAGGCAGAGAATTCAGCGAGAACCTCTGCCTGTCCGATGAAACTATTGAAAAGATCTCAAAGCCGATCCTCACCTCAAAGGGCTTCGGCATTTTGGCAAGCAACCACTGGCTGCCCAAGAAGGAGGACGGCGGTCATTGACCGTCATCCCAATTGCGCGTGAGATAAGCACTGCAGCCGTGCACCGTCATTTGCTCGGCGCATCTCACGACGAGCTCAACGTCCTCGCGGCAGCCGTTCCTCAGCCAGTAGGTGTAGGTGAACATTATGCCCGTGAGCATATAGTTCACGGCGTAATCGAACTCCGCCTCGCTCTCAAAGCGCGCGTTGCGCCTGAGAGTAGCGCGGATAGAGCCGCGCAGGATATCGCGCAGCCTGCCCCTGGTGAAAAGCTCGGGATTGAGCCGCGTCACGGCGATAAGGTGCTCCTTGTTGAGCTCCACCATCGCCCCTATCTGGCGCAGCACCGAGGCGGCTTTCAGGCAGCTCACGTCCTTTTCGCGGGCGATCATCAGCAGATCGTCGATCATCTTCTGCTCCAGATCCTCAACCACCTCTCCGATATCGGAATAGTGGCGGTAAAAGGTCTTTCGGTTGATCTCAGCCCGCAGCGAAAGCTCGGACACGGTGATCTCGCCGAGGCGCTTTTCCGAGAGCAGCTCGATCAGCGTGAGCCTGATCTTCTGCCGCGTCTTTTGTATGCGGGCGTCGGTTGCTTCGTTTCTCATCGTCATAACACTGCCTTTACGGGACATCCTGTCCCTTATTTATTCTATTCTACCACGCAAAAGTAATTAAGTCAATATTGGGAGGAAAAATGCAGGGACTTGTTATCGAGGGCGGCGGCAGACGCGGCATTTTCGCCGCGGGAGTGCTCGACTGCCTTGCACGCAACGACATATCCTTTGAATATATAGCCGGTGTTTCCTCCGGAGCTCAGGCGGCGCTGGATTTCGCAGCGGGTCAGAGCGAGCGCACCAAGAAGGTCATCATACCGCCCAAGGACGGCTGGACCGGCATCGGGCTCAAAAAAATGCTCGCGGGCGATCTGAACAAGATCATCTACGAGTACCCCTATAACCGCTTTCCGTTCGATTTCAAGGCGTTCTTCGGCTCAGAAGCCGAGACCGAGATCGTCGCCACCGACTGCGCGACGGGCGAGCCGAGGTATTTTTCCGAGCGCAGCGACGAAAAACGCCTGCTCGACATCCTGCTCGCCTCGTGCTCTCTGCCGATCCTGTACGACAAGGTCGAGATCGACGGCGGCGAGTACATCGACGGCAGCATCGCGGACGCCATACCCTTTGAGCGCGCGCTTGAAAAGGGCTGCGACAAGGTGCTTGTGATACTGTCCAAGCCCGTCACCGAGCCCGCGACCGACTACGGCCGATACAAGCGCACCGTGCGCAGGCTGTACGGCAAAAGCTATCCCAAGCTGACCGAGCGGCTTTTCGACCGCATCGCGCGCTATAAGGCGCAGGTCGAAAGGCTTAATAAGCTCGTTGAACAGGGCAGGGCTTTTGTGCTCCGTCCGCCCGAAACGCTGGTGGGCTCGTTCGAGATGAACAAGGAAAAGCTCGAAAACGCCTACCTCCGCTCATACTCGATCGCCGAGGATCGACTCGAGGCGATCAAGGCATTTTTGGGATAATACTGTTTTTCAAACATAAGCAAAGGCTGTCTCACCCGAAGCCCGGGAGGGACAGCCTTTCTCTTTTGCCAAGCGTTTTTTAAATCCGCCCGGCGTTAATGGAAGTGTATATATGATGGGGATTATTCTGTTTCAAAGGTGAAGCCGCCGTCGGAGTAATCGCAGGTCACGGTCTGACCGGCGTTCACCCTGCCCTCGAGCATATACTCGGAGAGCTTATCCTCGATCTCGCTCTGGATAGCCCTGCGCAGAGGTCTCGCGCCGTAGGCGTCGTCAAAGCCCTTGTCCGCTATCGCGGTAACCGCGGCGTCGGTGAAGGTCACGCCGATGTCAAGGGTCTTGAGCCTCGAGGCGAGGTTCTCGAGCAGCTTTCCGGCGATCTGCTTGATCTCATCCTGAGTGAGCTTTTGGAATACGATGATATCGTCCACGCGGTTGAGGAATTCGGGGCGGAAGGTGCGCTTGAGCTCGCCGAGCACCAGCGACTTCACATCCTCCTGCTTGCCGTTGTCCTCGTTCTGCGCGAATCCGAGCGCCTTTTGCCTGTCGGTGATCAGCCGCGCGCCGACGTTCGAGGTCATGATTATCACGGTGTTCTTGAAGTCCACCGTCCTGCCCTGGGAATCGGTCAGCCTGCCGTCCTCGAGGATCTGGAGCAGCATATTGAACACGTCGGGATGCGCCTTCTCGATCTCGTCGAAGAGCACCACGGAATAGGGCTTTCTGCGCACCTTCTCGGTGAGCTGACCGCCCTCGTCAAAGCCGACATAGCCGGGCGGCGAGCCGATGAGCTTAGACACCGTATGCTTCTCCATATATTCGCTCATGTCGAGGCGGAGCATGGCGTTTTCGTCGCCGAACATCGCCTGAGCCAGCGCCTTGCAGAGCTCTGTTTTACCTACTCCGGTGGGTCCGAGGAAGATGAAGGAGCCTACGGGACGCTTGGGATCCTTGAGTCCGACTCTGCCGCGGCGGATAGCCCTTGCGACCGCGGAGACCGCTTCCTCCTGACCTACCACTCTCTCGTGGAGCACCTGCTCCATGTTGAGCAGCCGCTCGCTCTCCTCCTTGGTGAGCTGAACGACGGGGATCCCCGTCCAGTCCGAGACGATGCGCGCGATGATCTCGGCGTCGACCTCGCCGCAGCTGTCCTTCTGCTTCTCCTGCCAGAGGTGCTTTGCCTCGTCGAGCTCGGACTGCACCTTCTTCTGCTCGTCGCGCACCTGAGCCGCGCGCTCAAAGTCCTGCTCGTTGACGGCTGCGGTTTTTTCGCTCTCGAGCTCAGCGAGCTTATCCTCGAGCTCCTTGACGTTCAGCGGCGAGGTCATCGAGGTGAGGCGGACCTTTGAGGCGCCCTCGTCGATGAGGTCTATCGCCTTGTCGGGCAGGTATCTGTCCGCGATATAGCGCGAGCTGAGCTTGACCGCCGCTTCGATCGCCTCGTCGGTGATCTTGACCTTGTGATGGGCTTCGTAGCGGTCGCGCAGTCCGCGCAGGATCTCGACCGCCTGCTCGGGAGTGGGCTCGCCGACCTTTACCGGCTGGAACCTGCGCTCGAGCGCCGCGTCCTTCTCGATATATTTGCGGTATTCGTTGATGGTGGTGGCGCCGATGACCTGAAAATCTCCGCGCGCCAGCGAGGGCTTGAGGATATTCGCCGCGTCCGCGCTGCCCTCAGCCGCGCCTGCGCCGATTATGGTATGGAGCTCGTCGATGAACAGGATGGTGTTTTTGCTGTTCTTGACCTCGTCGATAGCCGCCTTGATCCTCTCCTCAAAGTCGCCGCGGTACTTTGCGCCCGCGACCATGCCCGTCAGATCGAGCGCCACGACGCGCTTGTCCTTCAGTATCTCGGGGACGTTGCCGTTGGCGATCTCGAGGGCGAGTCCCTCGGCGACGGCGGTCTTGCCGACGCCCGGCTCGCCGATGAGCACGGGATTGTTCTTGGTGCGGCGCGAGAGTATCTGGATCACGCGCTCGATCTCCTTCTCCCTGCCTATGACCGGGTCTATCTCGCCGCCCTTGGCGGCTTTGGTGAGGTCTCTGCCGAATTTATCGAGGGCGGAGCCTCCCTCGGCGTTTTCGCCGTTGGGAGCGGAGTCCGAGCAGCCCTCGCAGTAGCCGTCGGAGCCGTTGTCGGAGCCGCCGAGAGCATTCTTTATCGCGACCGCGAGAGACTGACCGTTGACTCCGAGCTCGCGCAGAAAGCTCGCGGCGTAGCTGTCGGAGTCGCTCATGACGGCGAGCAGGATGTGCTCGGTGCCGACGTAGCCGCTGCCCATGCGCGAGGCGGTGAGCATCGCGGACTGCACAACGCGCTTGGTGCGCGGAGTAAAGGCGTCGGGAGTGAGGCGGGTCCTTGCGCCCGTGCCCTCGGCAGCCTTGATCTTGTTTTCAAGTGCTTCGGCGGTGACGCCGCAGTTGTTAAGCGCCGCATACGCGACGCCCGTGCCCTCCTTCATCAGACCGAGCAGGATGTGCTCGGTGCCGACATAGCTGTGACCAAAGTCCTGCGCAGCCTCAATAGCGAGATTGAGCGCACGGTTGGATTTTTCCGTAAAGCCTTGGAATTTATACATAGAGAACACCTCCGTATACTAATTGATAAGTGACAATGGAAAATGGATAATTAAATCGGTTGCAGCCTACTGCCCTATCCTCTCACGAATCAGCTTTGCGCGCTCTTCGTCGCGCTGAGCGGCAGTGAGGCTTTTGCCGAGGCTGACCGAAAGCGTGGCGGGCTCGACGGCTGTCATGAGCTCGTCTACGACTTCCTCCTTTACGTCCGTGATCAGACCGGCTTCAATGCCGAGCCGCACGTTCGAGAGCAGCTTTAGCGCCTCGTCGTGGCTGATGATCAGCGCGCTGCGCAGGATTCCCATGCTGCGCGAGATCGCGTCGCGCACGCCGATATCGGTGCAGAGCCTTTCGCGCGCCTGCTCCTCCTGAGAAACGAGCTGCAATGTGATATTCTTGAGGTTTTCGATAGCCGCCTGCTCGGAGATTCCCAGCGTGACCTGATTGGAGAGCTGATACAGCGCGCCCTTGGGCTCGGTGCCCTCGCCGTGAGCTCCGCGGATCGTCAGTCCGAGCTTTGAGAGACTGCCGGCGATCCTGCCGATGGCGCGGCTCTTTTCAAGGGCGGGCAGATGGAGCATCACCGAGGCTCTCATGCCGGTGCCGAGATTGGTGGGGCACTGGGTCAGATAGCCGAGCTTTTCGTCAAAGGCGAAGTCCAGCCGCTCGTCAAGCAGGGTGTCGAGCTTGTCGGCGATGTCGTATGCCTCCTCGAGCGCGAGTCCCTTTTTGATGACCTGGAGGCGGATGTGATCCTCCTCGTTGATCATTATGCTCATGGTCTCGTCGCCGCTGAGCAGCAGCGCCCTTCCGCGACGGTCGCTGATGAATTCGGGGCTGACCGCGCGCTTTTCGACCAGCGATATACCGCGCAGCTCGTCGAGCTCGCTGAGCTTGATGAAGCCGAACTCCTCGGCTATCGGGCTGTTGCTCTCCTTGAGGGCGCTCTTGACGGCGGCGATCACCTTTTCGCCTCCCTGCTCCGTCAGCTTGCAGGGGAACGGATAACCTTTGATATTTCGCGCGAGACGAACGCGCGTAGATACTACTACGTTGCTCATGGTTATGCCTCCAATCCTTTGATCTCGTCGCGCAGCTCCGCCGCGCGCTCAAAATTCTGCTCCTTGACCGCGGCGTCAAGCTTTTCCTTCAGAGCCGCGATCCTCTCCTCCCTTGTCTGCTCGGCGGGCTTTTTGCCGCTGTTCAGACGGGCTGATCTGCTGTTTTTGCCGCAGTGAGTGGTGTTGCCGTGGATACGGCTGATCGAGGGATAGAGCCTGTCGGCGAAGAGCTCGTAGCAGTGAGCGCAGCCGACGTGACCTGTCTTTGCTATCTCCGCGTAGGTGCTGCCGCAGAACTCACAGCGCGTAGCCTGGGTCCTTGCGGGCAGGGCGTTGCCGAAGAAGCTTCCGAGCAAGCCCGCGAAGTCGTTGTCAAAATCTGTGAAAAAGCCCGTGTAGCCGAGCTTGCGCGCGCATTCGGCGCAAAGATCATATTCCTTGAGCTCGCCGTTCACAACGGTCTTTACGTGGGTATTGGCGTGGTTTGCGCCGCATTTCTGACATTTCATGATTTATACCTCCCTTAGTGATTCTGGGTGATCAGCATATTTTTGAAAAGATCCGCGCGAACCGCGTCGCGCTTCTCCTGCTCAACGTGCGCCAGCGTCCTGTCCGAGAGCGCCGCCGCCATGACCTTGGCGATCTCGATGCTCAGAAAACCGCGCTGGAGCATATTGTTGAGCATAGCCTCGGCGGTCGCCTTGTCAAGCCTGTCGCCGACGGCGTTGATGATGTGCATCAGGGCGGTGCCCTTGTCCATCTTCACGCGGCTTATGCGGATGTAACCGCCGCCGCCGCGCCTGCTCTCGACGATGTAGCCCTGCTCGGGCGTGAACCGCGAGGTTATGACGTAGTTTATCTGGCTCGGCACACAGCCTAAGCTGCCCGCAAGCTCGTTGCGCCTGATCTCGGCGCTGCCGTCCTGCTCGTCGAGCATATCGCGGATAGCCTGAGCCACCATGTCGCTCATTCTCATAACCATGCCTTCTTTCCGGTCATTCATTTGACCTTTCCTAACCTTTGACTCTATTATAGCAGAAAGTCAGAGAAAGTCAAAGTCAATTAAAGTCAGAAAATACATCGTTTCCTCTCGAATGCTCCGTTTTCCTCGTGCAAGCTCGCATTTGCTGATTTTTTAAAATATTTTTGACTTTTTTTGACTTTTATTTTCTGTGATTTTTTAAAATGCAAAGAGCACAGCAAAGCCTCTCCCCTGACGAAAGCACGGCTTCCGCAACAAAGGAAAAGCTTCACTGCGCTCAAAATCCCATTCAATCCAAACTTCTCGCTAACCGCCGATCACTTCAAATTGTTTCCTCTCAATACCAGCTCGCTCCACTCGACGGGGCCTATCGCCCCCGTAGGCTCAATGCCCAGCCACTCCTGAAAGGCGATCACCGCGCCGCGCGTCAGGGGTCCGAAGATGCCGTCGACCGCGATCGCGGGTATCGACGGGACTCCCTCGCCGACCACGTTCAGGTAGTTCTGGGCGATGGCAACGCTCTCGCCCCTGTCGCCCTGAGTTAGGAACCTTCCCGGGAAGGGCTCGCCGATGGCGCTGCGGTAGTTGGGCGGAAGCTCGCTGACGGTCAGGTTATAGACGCGCACGATCTCATTGAACACCGCCTCGTTAACGACGCCCGTGACCGGCAGGCCCGCGTAATTCTGAAAGGCATAGACCGCGTCGCGGGTCCGGTCGCCGAAGTAGCCCGTGATGGGGATCGGCGGCAGCTCCGGAAAAAAGTAGCCGAGAAACGCCAGATAGTATTGAAGCGCCTCCACGTCGTCGCCGCGCACGCCCTGTCTGAGCTCGCGCACATAGCGGCGCGCGACATCGGAGATGGTCAAGCCCTCGCCCGTGACCTCGGACAAGCCCTTGACGGCGGCGAACACCTGCTTTATCTTGTACCAAGTCGATTTTCCGACCACGCCGTCGGGATAAAGGTTGAATATCTCCTGGAACCGGCTCACCGCCTGCTCGGTCTCGAGGTCAAAGACTCCGTTGATGAACCTGATCTTCGGGATAGCCGGGTAGTTTTGGGCTATGCGGTTCAGCTCGCGCTTTATCAGCACCACCTCGTCGCCGAAGGAGCCGCGCCGCAGCGCCGTCCCGGGATAGGACTGCACGTTGTCGCTCACCGGCGCGTTGAAAACGATATCAACGTCGTCGCCGTAGTAGTAGCGGATGATCTCGAGCGGACTGAGCCCGCGGTTTGCGAGAGTCACCGTTCCCCACTGGGACAGCCCGTTGCAGAACACCGTGTATCCGTCGCAGAACGCCGCGAACAGCGGCTCAACGCTGCCGCGCCTGACAAGGTAGTTGTTGAATATCTCGTCGGTGATCTCGCTGATGTTGTCAAAGACCTCGCCGTTTTTGGTGTAAGCCTGATCTATCGAGGTGTTGTTGGTGATGTCGAAGTCGTAGCCTCGGCTGCGGTAAAACTCGGTGTATACGCGGTTGAGCGCAAAGGAAATCTGCGCGAGGATATTTGCGCGGATCGCGCTCTCTGGCCAGTTGGGGTAGATCTCGCTGGAGGCTACGTTTTTTATATAGTCGGCAAACGGCACCGTCACATTCTCGGCGGGAGTGTTCGGTCTGCCGAGGTGGACGGTGATAGTCGAGGGAATAACCGGAGTGAACGCCATTACCGACCCTCCGTCTCGGGGCTGAGAGTGATCGGGAGTATCGTCTCGATCCTGTCGAAGATCGTCACGGGCATATCGCTTATCTCACAGAAGCCCGGATGATATGCCGACACAAGATACTGAGCGTCGTTCTCGCCCGCGGTCTCGGGATCGAGGCTGACGCCTCCGAGCTTCGAGGGCAGCACGATCTCGTTGACTATTCCTGAGGAATCGGTGGTGTCGTGGTAGATGCTGTAGCGCTTGCCCTTATATATCAGCGCAACGTCCACAAATACGTCCTTGATCGGCAGCGCCTCGTCCGCCACGCTGATCTGCACCTTCAGCGAGCCGCGCCCGGGATTCTCGCTGACGTAATCGTCGTATTCGGGCTTGAAGGGGCTCTCGCCGCTCACCCGCTGAGTACTGCTGTTAGAGTCAACCATATAAAAAACTCCTTTCCGTATGCTACAGCATATGAAAAGGAGCGGCGCATTATTCTTTTTTCTTTTCGAGAAATTTATTCAGCCTCGGCAGCATGAACTGGACGCAGAGCCCCGTGAACGCGCCCGCCAAGCAGCCCGACACAAGCAAAAACGGGTAGTAGGCAAGCAGCCCCGGGGTTTGGGTCACGGCGAGAGCCGCAGCCATCTGACCTGTGTTGTGGAGCACAGCGCCCAGCACGCTCGCCGTCCACAGGTGCCGTTCGTCGATTATCCTGCGCAGCAGAAGCATACCGAGCAGGCACAGCACCGCGCCCGAGGCGCTGTAGATCAGGGCGGTAATGTTGCCGCCGAAGATCGAGCCGAGCAGCAGCCGCACCGCGACGATCATTGCGACCTCATGGGCGCGATAGCGGTAGACGGCGTAGACCGTGACGATATTTGCGAGCCCCAGCTTTATCCCGGGGATCGGAAAGGGGTTCGGGATCTGCAGCTCGATTATAAAGATTATCAGAGCGACCGCCGTAAGTACGGCAAGCTCCGCGATTCGCCGCGCCTTCATCGCATCACTCCGAGATCGCGTCAACGCCTCTGTCGGCGTCGGCGAATTCTATTATAAGATGGTTTGGCAGGCAGACTATCGGCATCGCCGACGAGCGCAGCCATCCCATATTGACGCAGGTCTTGTCGGGACACTCCGCCTCCTTGACGCGGACAGCGCCGTCCCTGATCTCGACGGTGTTCGAGCTGTCGCCGTATGGGATGACGAGGGTCTGATCGGGAGCGGTGCTCAGGTTGAAGGTATAGAGCACCTCGCTGTCGCGGCGGATAACGACGGTGCTTTTCTTGGGCATGAGCAGCACGACCGCGCTGCCGATAAGCCCCAGGGCAAACAGGGCTATGCAGACTGTCAGAACTATCCTGTGCTTCACGCTGCCGCCTCCCCTATATATTTTTCGTATTATCAAAACTGCTCGATGATCGGCGAAACTCCCGAGGCGGGGTCGACGGGCTGATTGATCGCCTTGAGCGCCCTGCCGCAGCCCATGATGTTGCAGTCCGCGGCGGATTTATGGACGCGGACGCGCAGCTTTGTCGCCTCGCTGACCATCCGCGCGAAGCCGCCTAATTTTGAAAGCCCGCCCGTGAGGTAGATGCCGTCGCTGTGGATGTCGCCGATGAGCTCGGGCGGAGTTTTTTCGAGCACGTCGCGGATAGCGGCGACTATCATTCCGGCGGTCTCCTCGAGCGCGGGAATGAGCTCCTCGCCCGTGACGTCGACATAGCGCGGCAGTCCGCTGACGGCGTCGCGCCCCTTTACGCGGAAGGTCTTGGGCTCAGCCGGAGGGCGCACGCAGCCCACGGCGAGCTTGCAGCTCTCAGCCATATTCTCGCCGATTATCAGGTTATACTGCTTGCGTATGTATTTTACGATCTCCTCGTCCATTGCTCTGCCTGCCTTGCGGACGGTCTTGGAGACCGACATCCCGCCGAGCGACATCACTCCGATGTCGGCGGTGCCGCTGCCGATGTCGGCGATGAAAACGCCGTGAGGGGTGTTGATATCTATGCCGCAGCCGAGCGCCGCAGCCTTGGGCGACTCGAGCAGATAGACGCGGCGCGCTCCGAAGGCGCTGACGGCGTTGACCACGGCGCGCTTCTCGACCTCGGTGAGGTCGCAGGCGATCGACGCCACCACGCGCGGCATGACTATCTTGACCGGGCAGACCTCGCGCGCAAGGATGGTGACCATGTTCTCGCAAAGCTCCTGGTGAGCGATAACGCCGTTCTCGAGCGGACGCAGCGCGGTTATGCCCACGGGCGTTTTGCCGATCATAGCGTGAGCCTCGTCGCCCACCGCATAGACCTCGGAGGTGTCGTCGTCATAGCTGATGACGCTCGCCTCGTCGAGCACCTTTCCCTTGCCGTCAATAAAAAACCGTGTTCTGTCCGAACCTAAATCAATTGCAATGTCCATGTTTTTTCTCCAAAATCAATAATCTTTATTTCTTACAGATTTCCAATTCTGCTCAATCGTTTTCGTACATCTCGAAAACGGGTCGCTACCCGTATCGTTGTAATCAAGAAAAGACAGTGTGTATTCCACTCCACTTTTCATGGTAAGGTTCAACGCTCTGCCGTGACTGCGATTTGACTGCGCCACCAGAGCGATATCGCTGTAATAAAACACCCGGGGTACGTTTCTCATCCATTCCTTCGGGAATCTTTTGGTCAATAGAGAAGAAAACTCCATTCTGTCCGGATAAATATCCAAAGTCCCCGTTACTGCATAGCCAAACACCCTGTCATGCCCCAATAAACAAGCCGCGCTTTTGTAAACGCACTGAACTGCGTTGGAAGAGAATTCGTTTTTATTGCCAATATTGTAGATATTCACAGTATGAGCATGTATAGTGACATTATAATTCTGCACCGCTTTTTCGACTATGTAAGCTGAGCCGCAGAATTCGCAGATCGCGGCGTCCTTGCTTTCGTCGACGGTCAGATTCGCGCCGCAGTTGGTGCATTTTGCGTTTACAAGGGGCATGGTTATTACCTCCGATTCTCGGTTATTCCTTCGTAATCTATTATAAATGATATTTTCCGAAATGTAAATATGGGAATTTGCAGAAGTGATACCTGCTTCCCGCTTCCGACCCCTGATTCAATAAACGCTTTCGTCCCTCGAAAGAAACTCCCTCAGCGCGGTATATCGCTTTGTCTGGCGGTTGTTGTTCACCATCTGCTCCACGGCGGCGGGGTCTCCTACCAGTATCAGCGTTTTTTTGGCGCGGGTGACGGCGGTGTAGAGCAGGTTTCGGTAATAGAGCCTCGGGGTGCCGGGGTACATAGGGATGATCACCGCGTCGAACTCGTTGCCCTGGCTCTTGTGTACCGTGACCGCGTAGGCGAAGTCGAGCTCGCTCGCGGCGTCAAAGCCCAGCGTGGCGGTCTTGTCGAAAAACTCTATCCTGAACTGCTTTGCGCGGCGGTCTACGCCCCTTATCACGCCGATGTCGCCGTTGAATATGCCCGTGCCGTGCTCTCCGTCGGAGCGCTTCCAGAGCACGTCGTAGTTGTTCTTGATCTGCATCACCTTGTCGCCGACGCGGAAGGTGCGCGAGCCGATCGTGACCTCGGGCTTGTCCTCGGCTTTGGGATTTAGCGCAGCCTGAAGCTTGTGGTTCAGCTCAGCGGTGCCGAGCTCGCCCTTTTTGGAGGGGCAGAGCACCTGGATATTCTCAAACGGCGAGTAGCCGTAGGCTTTGGGCAGACGGTTTTTGCACAGATCGGCGATGACCTCGCCTGCCTCGGTTTTATTATTCTTATAAAGAAAGAAAAAGTCCCTGTCCGTGCTTTTGAGCACCGGCATCTCTCCGTTCACGATGCGGTGCGCGTTCGTGATGATAAGGCTTTTCTGAGCCTGGCGGAAGATCTCGTTGAGTCTGATCACGGGCAGCGCGCCGCTTTCGATGAGATCGCCGAGCACATTGCCCGCGCCGACGGACGGAAGCTGGTCGCTGTCGCCGACCAAAATCAGTCGGCAGCCGAGCGGCAGCGCGCGCGTCAGGCTCTCGAGGATCAAGCAGTCTACCATCGAGACCTCGTCCACGATCAGCGCGTCGCACTTGAGCTGATTGCGCTCGTTTTTGCTGAAAACGGGGTTGTCCTGCTTGTCCCAGCTCACCTCGAGCAGGCGGTGGAGCGTCTTTGCCTCCTCGCCCGTGACCTCGCTCATCCGCTGGGCGGCGCGTCCCGTCGGAGCCGCCAGCAGCACCTTTCTGCCCTTGCGCTTGAGTATCTTGATTATCGCGTTCAGGGTGGTGGTCTTTCCGGTGCCGGGGCCTCCCGTCAGCACCAGAAGCCCCTCGGTCAGGGCTGAGGTTATCGCCTGCTTTTGAAGGTCGGCGTAGAGGATGCCGTCCTCCTCCTCGCAGTCCTCGATCGCTTCCTCGATGCCGCTTATCCTCTCGCTCGGGAAGCTCTGCATCAGCTTTATGCGCGAGGCGATGAACAGCTCCGAGCGGTGCATTTCGGGCAGGAACACAAATAGCTCGCCCTCGAGCTTATCCTCGATCAGCGCGCGCTCAAAGCACATATCCTCCATGCAGTCGAGCACGCAGCTCTCCTCGAGCTTCAGAAAATCCGCCGCGACACGTCTGAGCTTGTCCTTGGGCAGGCAGGTGTGGCCGTTGCCCTCGTTGTGCCTCAGCACATAGGCTATTCCGGCTCGTATCCTTGACTGGCTGTCCGGCGGAAGCTGCTCCTTTTTCGCTATGAAATCGGCCGCCTCAAAGCCCACGCCGAGGTCGCGGTCGAGCAGGATATAGGGGTTCTCCTTTATCCGCTCGGCGGACGAGGACCCGAAGGCGTTGAATATCTTGACGGCGACGGCGTTCGATATCCCGAACTCTCCGAGGAAGAGCATAAGCGTCCTGATGCCGGCGTTCGAGCGGAGCTGCTCGGAGAATTCGAGCGCCCTCTGCTTTGAGATGCCCTTGAGACTCGCCACGCGGTCGGGCTCATTCTCCATGACGTCGAGGGTGGACTCGCCGAACTCCTCGACCAGCCGCCGCGCCGTCGACGCGCCCACGCCCTTGACCGCGCCGGACGAGAGGTAGCGCAGGATGTCGGCGGTCTCGGTGGGACGGGAGATCTCGCAGGTCTGCGCCGAAAACTGCCTCCCGTAGCTGGGATGCACCTTGTAGCTGCCGATAAGCGCAACGCTGTCGCCGGGGTTGACCGGCGGCATCACGCCGACGGCGGTGATATAATCGTCCCCGTCGGCAAGCTCGAGCACGGTGTAACCGTTTTCCTCGTTGCGGTATACTATATTTTCAACGTTACCCTCTAAGCGGAGGAGCTTGTTATCTTCCATAATACGATTCCTTTTTATGATCTAAGACTAATTATATCGCAATTCGGGAAAATATCAAGTCAAATTATTGTGCCGTCATCCGCTATCAGCCTCATCAGCTCCTCCTTTGAGATCAGCTCTCCGGCGCCCTCCTCGCGGCAGATCTTTCGCAGCGCGTTCTTAGTTCTCTCGTCGAGCTCATCCGCGACGCAGACCGCTCTGCCGCCGCCCCAGCGCGCGCGGGTTATCGCGGCGCGCAGCTCCTGCTCGGCGCCGTTCTCGTCTCCGAGATCGGATATCAGCAGCACCGAGCGCTTTTTTCTGCCGCTGAAAAGCCACATCGAGAGCTCGCGCACGGTGAAAACTATCCCTATCACCGCGAAAACGGTAAGTAATACAGCCGACAAAATCTCCATGCCATTCACCTCGGTACATTTTACGGCGAAAAATCGGCGGCGTGAATAATCAAAAATTTCGGCGCAATAATATTAGCGGGAGGTGTCTTAAATGACAGACAACCGCTTTGCGAATCAAAGCATCCAATGCAACGTGACTTCCTGCAAGTATCACAACAAAGAGAAAAACTACTGCTCGCTGGACGTCATCAAGGTTGACACAAACGAACCGCATCCCACCGACTACACGTCGACGTGCTGCGACAGCTTCGCGCCTAAGAGCGTCTGACCTCTAAAGAAATGACCGCAGCGTCCCAAAGCGCAGGCGCTGCGGTCATTCCGACAAAAAACGGGCTCTCGGGTGAGAGTCCGTTCTTGTTTTGCAAAAAGATAAATACGTCGCTAAATAGGATATCTATATCGGTTATTTCGATAGATTACTCAGCATCGGCTTTTCTTTTGGCGAAGCAATCGCTGCAGTAGTAGCTCTTGCCTTCCATGGGCTTAAAGGGGATACGCGCGGGACCGCCGCATTCGGCGCAGGTGGTATCAAAGAACTCGCGGCCAGCCTTGGCTGCGTTCTTGCGTGCTGTTCTGCAGTCCTTGCAGCGCTGGGGTTCGTTCTCGAAGCCCTTCTCGGCGTAAAACTCCTGCTCGCCTGCGGTAAACACGAATTCCTTTCCGCATTCCTTGCAAACGAGTGTCTTGTCTTCAAACATGGTAACTACCTCTCTTCGGTACTGATAGATTTGTCCCCTGCGATATGAAACCGCACAGCTTAACGGGACATATATTCCGCCGGACGGTCATGTCCGGGTTAAGCCGCCTGCTTTTTTTCTGACGCGCTGAAGCGCGTTGTCAACGGATTTCTCGCTCACACCGAGCCTGCGCGCGATCTCGCCGTAGCCGAGTCCCTCGGCGTAAAGCATGAGCACCTCGTACTCGCGCTTTGAGAGAAGCACGCGCAGCTTATCAAGCACGAGCCTGAGCCGCTCATGCATCATGACAAGCTCCTCGGGAGAGCCCGAGATATCCTCAACGTCGTGTTCCAGATCGTCGAGCCCGACCAGCGCCGAGGACGGCACCGCCTTTTGAGTCCTGTCGGCGCGCACGACCGAGATCAGCCTGCGCTCCACGACGACCGAAACATAGTTTTTTAAGCTCATTCCTTTTTCAGGGCGAAAAGACGCGACGGCGCGCATCAATGCAAGCAGCCCTTCCTGCACAAAATCATTGTGCTCATAGCCTTTTGCGGAGAACTTCCTCGCTATGGCTCCGATAATACCCAAATACCGCAGAGCCAGCTCGTCAAACGCGGCGTTGTCGCCGTTTTGATAGCGCAGTGCAAGCTCGTTGTCCGCCAGAGTGGAATAACCCCCATGTTTGTACAAAAATCCACCCCGCATAACAGTTATAATAATAATTATATAGTTGTATGATATAATATTTTGCGAAAGATGTCAACAGCTATTTGTGTTTTTTGTAGTTTTGCAAAAATATTTCAGTGATTTTTATTCAATTTAAATACAGATTGTCAAATATTATTCTTGTATACGGGCCACAATTGTGCTACAATTGTAGAAAAGGGTCAGTTTCTTTAGTATCCCTGATTTTCCGGAAAGGACGGATACGTATGGTAATAAGCTGCACAAGCTTCGGAATACACGGAATCGACGGCTACAAGGTCGAGGTCGAGACAGCCTCGCACAACGGTATGCCTCAGATGGATCTGGTGGGGCTGCCCGACACGTCGGTCAAGGAGAGCCGCGAGCGCGTAAAGAGCGCGATGAAAAACAGCGGCTTTTCGCTGATGGCGGCGCACTTCGTCACAAATCTCGCGCCCGCCGACATCAAAAAGGAGGGGCCGATCTATGACCTGCCGATCACCGTCACCCTGCTTGCGCTCAACGGCTTCATCCGCAGGCCGTTCGACGACGCGGGGTTCATCGGCGAGCTGTCGCTGAGCGGAGACCTGCGCAGGATCAACGGCGCGCTGCCGATGACGATCAAGGCGCGCGAGCTCGGGCTCAGGCGCATCTTCGTGCCCTTCGCAAACGCCAACGAAGCCGCCGTTGTGGACGGGATCGAGGTATACGCCGTCCAAAACATCGCGCAGCTCGTCGCCGCGCTCAACGACGACATCGGGCTCGAGCCCGTCATGCCCGAAAACGCCGAAAGGCACAGGGTCCCCGATTTTCAGCCCGATTTTTCTCAGGTCAAGGGGCAGTACGAGGCTAAGCGCGCGCTGGAGATCGCCGCCGCGGGCGGTCACAACATACTGCTGATCGGTCCTCCCGGCTCGGGCAAGAGTATGCTCGCCAAGCGCCTGCCGTCCATTCTGCCGGACATGACCTTTGACGAGATGATAGAGTCCACCAAGATACATTCGATAGCAGGCAAGCTCCGCGGCGACGGACTTATCAGGCAGCGGCCGTTCCGCGCTCCGCACCACGGCGTCACGCCGGTCGGTCTCGGAGGCGGCGGCACCGGAAGCATAAAGCCCGGCGAGGTCTCGCTGGCTCACCACGGCGTGCTCTTCCTCGACGAGCTGCCCGAATTCTCGCGCACCGCGCTCGAGGTGCTGCGCCAGCCGATCGAAAACGGCGAGATCACGATCAGCCGCGCAGGGATGACCTGCACCTATCCCTGCTCGATCATGGTGGTAGCGGCGATGAATCCCTGTCCCTGCGGCTACTTCGGCGACGACACCCACCGCTGCACCTGCACCGAGCAGAGCATCAGGCGCTATCTCGGCAGGATCTCGGGTCCTCTGCTCGACCGCTTCGATATCCACGTCGAGGTGCCGCCGGTGAAATTCGACGAGCTTCGCGGCGACGAGAGGGGCGAGCCGTCCGCCGAGATCAGGGAGCGCGTGAACTCCGCGCGCGAACGCCAGCGCCTGCGCTTCGAGGGAAGCTCAGCTACCTGCAACGCCAAGATCAACCCGGAGCAGTTCGAGCGGTTCTGTCTGATAGACAGCGAGGCTGAGGAAACCCTGCGCGAGGCGTTCGAGCACCTCGGGATGACCGCCAGAGCCTACGACCGCGTGCTGAAGGTGGCGCGCACCATAGCCGACCTCGACGACTCCGAGATCATCAGGGCAAGGCACGTCCTTGAAGCGGTGCAGTACCGCAGCCTCGACAGAAAATACTGGGCGAGGAATGTATGACGCCGCCTCTTAAAATCTCTTGATCCCCATAATTGAAATAAATGTTTACAATCCTGTTTTTTATGGTATAATAAACGGAGAAAAGGTTTATCTTTTCAAGGAGCATAAATCATGACCTGTTATGCGTGCAATTATGAATTGACTCAAAGTACCGCAACATATTTTGCCGGCTTAAAAAGCTGCATGGTTATAATTAAAAATGTTCCGTGCCTTGAGTGCAAAAGATGCGGTGAGGTTTTTTACAGTGATCCCGTTGCGGAACGTTTGGATGAAATCATCGCTCAGGTTAAAAAGCTTGTAACCGAAACAGCGGTTGTGGAATACACCGATAGTCAGGCTGCATAATAAAATTTTCACACGGAGGAATCACACATGGAAATCACAAAGAATTCTATCATCGGCGACGTACTTGACAAGCACCCCGAGACTGCCGAGCTGTTTTTCAGCATCGGTATGCACTGCCTCGGCTGCCCCGCTTCGCGCGGAGAGACCATCGAGGAGGCGTGCATGGTTCACGGAGCCGACGCCGACGCTCTGGTCGACGCTCTTAACAAGGCGACAGCGTGACGGCGCCGGACAAAAGACTAAGCCTGTGCGCGGAATTTGTCCGCCCGGGCGCAAGACTTGCTGACATTGGCACAGACCATGCGTATTTACCCGTGTGGCTGTGCCAAAACGGTATATGCCCCTCCGCGATAGCCGCCGACATCAACCCCGAGCCGCTGTCGCGCGGAGCGGCGACGATCGCCGCCGCCGGCATGGAGGGGCGCGTCACGGCAAGGCTCAGCGACGGCCTCGCCGCTGTGAGCGGCGACGAGGTCGACGACATAGTTATCGCCGGAATGGGCGGCGAGCTGATAACGCGGATCATCGGCGCCTGCGCCTTTGCGCGCGATCCCGACAAGCGCTGGATCCTGCAGCCGATGACAAAGAGCGAGGCGCTGATCAGGTGGCTCTCGGAGAACGGCTACGGCATACTGAGGCAGGACTGCTGCGTCGCCGCCGGCAAGTGCTACACCGTGATCTGCGCCGCATACATGAATAAACCGAACAACAGCGACGAGCTCTACCCGTATTTGGGCGAGCTTTCGCCGCGTAACAATAAGACGCATCTCCGCTTTGTCGAGGGTCACATCGACCGACTTTCCAAGATGGCAAGAGGGGACGCGCGCTTTGCTGTGCTTGCCGAAAGGCTAAAGGAGGCTTGCTGTGACGACCGCCGGTAAAATACTTGAATGGTTCGAGAACTTCGCTCCGCTCGACTCGGCGATGGACTTTGACAACGTGGGACTGCTGGTCGGCGACGGAAACGCGCCGGTCGCGTCCGCGCTGCTCGCGCTCGATATCACCCCTTCGGTGGTCGAGGAGGCTGAGCGGCTCGGCTGCGAACTGATAATCAGCCATCATCCCGTGATATTCAGCCCGCTAAAGCGCGTCGATTCGCGCTCCGTGCCCTATATGCTCGCGCAGCGCGGCATAGCCGCCGTCTGTATGCACACCAACCTCGACCTCTCCGAGAGCTTCGGGGTCAACACCTGTCTCGCCAAGGCGGTCGGCGTGCGCGAGCCCCAAAAATCGCCGCTCGGAGAATGCCTGTTCATCGGAGAGCTCGAGCACGCGATTGGCATAGCCGAATTCGCGCTCACGGTCAAAAACGCGCTCGGCTGCGAGGGTCTGCGCTATACGAACGCAAAGCCGACGGTCAGGGTCGTCGCGGTGTCCTCCGGCGCGGGCGGCAGCGAGATCTACGCCGCCGCCGAAGCGGGCGCGGACGTTTTGGTGACGGGCGAGATCAAGCACCACGAGCTGAATTTCGCAAATGAAGCCGGGGTCAGCGTGATCGACGCGGGGCATTTCAAAAGTGAAGACATTGTCATTTCTCCGCTGCAAAAATACCTCAGCGCCGCATTTCCCGACACTAAATTTACAAAATCGTCAACATACGGCGATAGAATTAAATATATTTAAAAAATCATTGCAAAGCTTGTAATGATTTGGTATAATAAATAGGATAAGGACTGATTACTTAATGAGGATCAGAAAAAAGAAATGGGCTGCGCCCGAGCTGAGCGTCTGCGACTTTTTCATCAAGAACCCCGAGGAGCACCGCGGCCGCTGGCGCGAAGCGTTCAAAAAGGCTCAGCCGCTGCACCTCGAGATCGGCTGCGGCAAGGGCGGCTTTGCCGGACAGCTCGCGCTGAAGCGCCCCGACGTCAACCTCTTGGCGGTCGACATCAAGCTCGATATGCTCGGCGTGGGCAGGCGCACCATCGTAAAGCTCTTTGACGAGAGCGGCAAGGGCGCGGACAGCATCGACAACGTGCTGCTGGTCTGCTACAACGTGGAGCAGCTCGACAGGATAATAGCGCCCGAGGACAGGATCGAGCGGATGTACATCAACTTCTGCAATCCGTGGCCGAGAGACCGCCACAAAAAACGCCGCCTGACCTATCCGCGCAAGCTCGAGATGTACAAGTCCTTCCTGACTCCCGACGCCGAGATCCGCTTCAAGACCGACGACGACGGGCTGTTCGAGGAGAGCGTGGAGTATTTTGAGCAGAGCGGCTACGAGATCACCTATATCACGCGCGACCTTCACAACAGCGACGTGACCGACAACCTGATGACCGAGCACGAAAAGATGTTCTCGGATGAGGGTATCCCGATCAAATACCTGATCGCAAGACAGAAATCATAATAATACAGAGCAAAAGGAGGAGGAGCATGAAGTCAAAAATCATTGCTGCGGCTGTATGCGCGGTATTGCTGCTGACGCTCGGCGGCTGCGACTTTTCCGACCTCAGCTCCGAGACCATGCTGCGGCCGCCCAAGACGATGGGCGACGAGGCGGAGATCGAACAGCTCATCTCAGCCTCCGCCGAGGGAGATTACGTCCTAAAATACCCCAAGAGCGGCAGCTACCGCAGCGCTATCATAATGAAAGACCTCGACGGCGACGACGTTGACGAGGCGATCGCCTTCTTCCGCTCAAAGGACGCGGTCACCAGCCTGCATATGCTGGTGATGTACGAGAGCGACGGTCACTGGCAGATCTCGGGCGACTTCGTCAACGAGAGCACCGACGTGGACTGCGTCGAGTTCTCGGATATCGACGAGGGCAGCTCGCTTGAGATCCTCGCGGGCTTCACCACCTACACCCCGAACGTCAGCTTCCTGACCTGCTACAGCTTCAACGGCTCGACCACCGGGTCGATCCAGTGCAGCCAGACCTACTCGAGCTTCTGCTGCGGAAACCTCGACGGCGAGGGCAAGAACGAGATCGTCACCCTGTCGCTTTACAACGCCGACAACGAGGCGCGCGCCTCGATGCTCGCCTACACCCCGTCCAAAAACGCGCTGTTCGTAAAGTCAAGCGTGGCGATGGATCCCAACGTGGTGCGCTACAAGAGCGTGGTATTCGCGGATATCGCCTCCGACGTCAAGGGCGTAGCCGTGGACGGCAGCCTCGCTACCGAGGAGGTCGAGACCCAGCTCATCTACTACAACAAGCAGCTCGCCACCCTGCGCAATCCGCTTTACCGCGAAAAGGAGAAGAATTACACGCTGCGTTCCTGCCCCGTGCTGTGCGCGGACGTGGACAACGAGCCGTCGATCGAGTTCCCGAGAGTCGAGAAGCTCCCGCACAAGGACTCCTCCGACGCTGCCGCCGTCGCGGACAAGCTGATCTGGTGCGGCTTCGACGTGACCAAGGAAGCTCCCGTTCCCAAGCTCAGCATGGCGTCAAACTACGCCTTCAACTACACGATCAAGATTCCGGCGAGCTGGGAAAACGGCAGCTACACCGCAATAAACAGCGAGGAAAAAAGCAGCATGACCCTGTGCGAGTGGTACCGCGACTCGCCGGGTCAGAGCCTGTTTGAGATAAAGGTGTTCGATTCGTCCGAATGGGAAAAGGGCAAGGGCACCGACGATTTTAAGCTTATTTACCGTGACAACCGATACGCCTACAGCTACCGCAACTACTATCCCGACAGCGCGCTCGCGCTGAGCGACGACGACATCAAAAAGGCGTTTTCGATACTTAATACAAACTAAAACGGAGGTTTTGAAGATGAAAAAGATTCTTGTTTGCGAGGACGAGGCCGCTATCCGCGACTTTGTCGTGATCAACCTTACCCGCGCAGGCTACGACGTGGTCGAGGCGGACTGCGGCGAGACCGCGCTGAAAAAATACGAGGAGAACGACGGCGACTTCGACATCGCTATCCTCGACGTCATGATGCCCGGCATCGACGGCTTCCAGGTCTGCAAGGAGCTGAGAAACCGCAACGGCGGCATCGGGATCATCATGCTCTCCGCAAAGACCCAGGAGATGGACAAGGTGACCGGACTTATGCTCGGCGCCGACGACTATGTGGCAAAGCCCTTCTCGCCCAGCGAGCTGCTCGCGCGCGTTGATTCGCTCTACCGCCGCGTCGCGCTTGCCCAGCAGAGAGCCGAGAACAACTTTAAGGAGGAGCTCAAGAGCGGCAACTTCATCCTCAACCTCAGAAACCGCGCTCTGCTCAAAAACGGCAAGATGATCGAGCTCACTCAGGTGGAGTTCCAGATCATGGAATACTTCTTCTCAAATCCCGGCGTCGCGCTTGACAGAATCGACATCCTCAACCATGTTTGGGGCGACGCGTATGTAGGCGAGGACAAGATCGTAGACGTAAACATCCGCAGACTCAGGATGAAGGTCGAGGACGAGCCCTCCAACCCCAAGCACATCATCACCGTCTGGGGCTTGGGCTACAAGTGGGACGCGGGAGAGTAAGAGAAGCGAGAAGTGAGAAGCGAGAAGTGAGAACCTGAGGCATATGCACACCCGTCCGGCTACGGAGTCCGCCCGCAATTCTCCGTTTTCCATTCTCAATTTATAATTCTTCACTCTTCATTCTTAATTCTATAAAAGGGGGGTTACGGCATTGTTTAAGGGCATAACAAAGCGATGGATGCTCAACACCTTGAGCGTCGTCGTCGCGATCATCGTGCTGATTGTCGTGACCCTGATTTTTGTTGTCACCTACACCTTCCGCAGCAGCGTCGAGCAGAGCCTTGCCTCCGCCGCCAACGAGCTTACGCTGGTATTCTCGGGCAAATCGGCGGGCAACGTCTCAGCCTTTACCTCGGGAGCGCGCGATTACGTCGAGAACTTCGATAAAAAGGAGCAGATGGGCGTTATGGTGCTCAACTCCTCGGGAAAGATCGTGCTGACCTCGACGGGCTTCATCCCCGAAAACGAGGCGTTCACCGACTTTGACGAGGCGTGCGAGAATCAGACGGATTACGCCTACTGGACGGGCAAGCTGCGCTCGGGCGAGCACGCGATGAGCGCCACAAGGATCGTCCGCAGCGACAGCGGAACGGTGGTCGGCGCGGTGCGCTACATAGTCTCGATGGAGCCCGTGAACAGCCGCGTCATGCTGATAAGCATCATCATCATCGCCATCGGGCTCGCCATAATCGCGCTGTTCGTGTTCTCGGGGCTCGCCTTCATCCGCTCGATAGTCAAGCCGATACGCAGGCTTTCGGAGGCTGCGGCGCAGATCGCTCAGGGCGACTTCTCCGCCTCAGAGAAGATCGAGCACAAGTACGACGACGAGATCGGCGACCTCTGCGACGCGGTCAGCGACATGGCAAAGGATCTGCAGACCACCGAGCAGATGAAGAACGACTTCATCTCGCGCGTGTCTCACGAGCTGCGCACGCCGCTCACCGCCATCAAGGGCTGGGCGGAGACCATGCAGCTCAGCGAGCGCGGAACGCTCGACCGCCGGACCTTTGACAAGGGCATGGGCGTCATTATCAAGGAGAGCGGCAGACTGACAGGCATAGTCGAGGAGCTGCTCGACTTCGGGCGCATCCAGAGCGGCAGGATGGTGCTGATGTGCGAAAAGATCGACATCCTCGCCGAGTTTGACGAGACCGTATATATGCTCAAGGAGCGCGCCGTCGAGGAAGGCATACATATTTTATACGACGACCCCGAGACGGTTTATCCGCCTGTTTACGGCGACCGTAACCGTCTTAAGCAGGTCTTTCTGAATATATTGGACAACGCGCTGAAATACACGCCCAAGGGCGGCGTTGTGGCGGCTCAGGTGCTCTACAGCCCCGACGAGCCCGATGTGATCAGGATCGTGGTCACCGACTCGGGCTGCGGAATACCTCCCGAGGATCTTCCGCGCGTCAAGGAAAAATTCTACAAGGCTAACCAGACCGTGCGCGGCTCAGGTATCGGTCTCGCCGTAGCGGACGAGATAATGAACCTCCACCACGGAAAGCTCGACATCGACAGCAGCGTGGGCGTCGGAACCACCGTGACCCTCACCTTCCCCATCTACAAGGAGGGCGACGAGCAGGCGCTGCCTGAGAGCGTGAAGCTGTGATTAGGGGTTAGGAATTAGGCTTTAGGGATTAGGCTTTAGGAATTAGGTATTAGGCTTTAGGGTTTAGGCTTTATATATTAGGTTTTTGGTAACCGTATATTTTAACATAATCATTATCCGAAAGGAACAGCATAAATGTCTAATAAGAAAACGAAGAAGATAACCTCGATCGGCGGAAGCGCGCTGATCGAGGGCATTATGATGCGCGGTCCCAAGAGAAGCACCGTTTGCGTCCGCATGGGCGAAAACGAGATCTACAGCGAGGACGTGCATATAAACACGATCCCGTCCAAGGTGCCGATTTTCAAGCTCCCGTTCCTGCGCGGCATTGCCGGAATGATCGACTCCATGAGGCTGAGCTACAAATCGCTGATGCTCTCCGCCGACAAGGCGATCGAAGCCGGCGAGGTCGAGGAGGAGCCGTCTAAGTTTGAAAAGTGGTTAGACGAAAAATTCGGCGACAAGCTTGTAAAGGGACTGATGGCGGTCGCCTCCGTTATCGGAATACTGGTCGCGATCGGACTGTTTTTCTTCCTGCCGTCCTTCCTGTTTGACGCTTCCGCCAACATAATCCCCGCCTTCCGCGACGACTCGGTCTACAGCTACGCGATCCCCGATAAAGCCGACACGGTCTCGATCTCCGACGGCAGCAGCAAGGAAAAAACCGCGAACTTCTCCGTCGCCGACGCTTCTCATGTCTGGAAGGTATCCGACGAAAAGGACAAGGACGGGCTGTATTCCGTCGTCGTGACCGATGAGGTCAACACCGAGAAAAACACCATCCTGCTGCGCAACTCGCGCAACTGGAAGAAGGTATATGTCACCGCATATGAAAAGAGCGGCGTAGAGCTCGACGGCACCGAGCAAATGAAGGTATATCACGAGGGACTGACCCGCCTTTGGAAGTCGATCTTCGAGGGCGTGCTGAAAATCATCCTCTTCTTGGGCTACATAATCATCGTATCCCGGACCCCCGACATGAAGCGCGTGTTCATGTATCACGGCGCCGAGCACAAAACCATATTCTGCTACGAAAACGAGGAGGAGCTGACCGTAGCCAACGTCAGGAAGCAGATCCGCTTCCATCCGCGCTGCGGCACCAGCTTCATGATAATAATGCTGCTGATCGGCATAATCATCGGACTGTTCGTACCCGCGAACCCCTTCGGAGTCGCGTTCCTGCGCCCCGTATTCAAGATTCTGCTCCTGCCGGTCGCGCTCGGCGTGGGCTATGAGCTGATCAAGCTCTGCGGCAAGCACGACAACGCGTTCACGCGCATAATCGCCGCTCCCGGTCTCTGGGCGCAGCGCATCACGACCAAGGAACCCGACGACAAGATGATCGAGGTCGCTATCGAGGCGATCAAGGCGGTCATCCCCGAGGACGGCTCGGACATCCTCTGCAAGGGATGCTGAAAGACGAGCTGAGAAAATGCCGCGACCGCCTCGCGGCGGCAGGGCTCGAGGCTCCCGATTTTGAGGCGCAGTGCCTCGTCGAACACGTCACGGGCTACAGCCGGACGGCTCAGATCATCCGCGGCGGCGAGGCGCTGAGCTCAGCTCAGACCAAACGGCTCGACGAGCTGACCGAAAAGCGGCTGACGCACTATCCCCTGCAATACCTGCTCGGGAGCTGGAGCTTTATGGGCTTTGAGCTCGAGGTCGGGCAGGGCGTGCTCATCCCGCGCGACGACACCGAGGTCGCCGTGGGGCTCTGCCTCGACTTTCTGAAGACCCGCCCTCAGTCAAGGGTCATCGACCTCTGCTCGGGCAGCGGAGCGATAGCCATCGCTCTCGCCTGTCTTTCGGGCGCCGAGGTCACGGCGGTCGAGCTGAGCGACAAGGCATTCTATTTTCTCGAGAAGAATATTAATTCCAACAGGGCGGCGGTAAAGGCGGCAAAGGGCGACGTTCTGAGCTGTCACGCCGATTATGAGGACGGCTCATACGACCTGATAGTCAGCAATCCGCCGTATATCAGGACCGACGAGCTGCCGACGCTGCAGCCCGAGGTTCGGTTCGAGCCCAAGCTCGCCCTTGACGGCGGCGAAAGCGGCTATGATTTTTACGAAGCCATCGTCAAAAACTGGAGCCGCAAGCTAAAGCCGAACGGCGCTCTGGTTTTTGAGCTCGGCGAGGGTCAGGCGGCTTACGTTTCGGAGCTCATGCGCGCGCAGGGCTTTGCGGATATCCGCACCGCCCTCGACTTAGGCGGCGAGCAAAGAGCAATAATAGGTACAATGCTCGATAAATAGAAATTTTGTTCGAGGATTTTTCGGCAAATCCCTTGAAAACCCTGCGGTTTTTAGGTATAATTCTTTTTGGAAAACACAGTTTCCGAATGAATCAGGGAGGTAATGAATAATGGCATTGGATAAGCAAAAGGCGCTGGACACAGCGATTTCTCACATTGAAAAGCAATTCGGAAAGGGCGCGGTCATGAAGCTCGGCGAGAACGCCCACATGACCGTCGAGCACATCTCAACAGGCTCGCTCTCGCTCGACATCGCGCTCGGCATCGGCGGACTCCCCAGGGGCAGGATCGTCGAGATCTACGGACCCGAGTCCTCGGGCAAAACCACCCTCTCGCTGCACTGCATCGCCGAGGGTCAGAAAAACGGCGGCATCGTCGCCTTCATCGACGTCGAGCACGCGCTCGACCCCAGCTACGCCGCAGCCCTCGGAGTAGACGTCGACTCGCTGCTCGTCTCTCAGCCCGACACGGGCGAGGACGCGCTCGAGATCGCCGAACAGCTCATCCGCAGCGGAGCGATCGACGTGATCGTTATCGACTCCGTCGCCGCGCTGGTACCCAAGGCCGAGATCGAGGGCGACATGGGCGACAGCCACGTCGGTCTGCACGCCCGTCTGATGTCCCAGGCGCTCCGCAAGTTAGCCGGAGCCATCAACAAATCCAACTGCGTGGCGATCTTCATCAACCAGCTCCGCGAGAAGGTCGGCGTCGTCTACGGCAGCCCCGAGGTCACCACAGGCGGCAGAGCGCTCAAATTCTACAGCTCGGTGCGCATCGACATCAGGCGAGTCGAGACCCTCAAGGTCAACGGCGAGATGGTCGGCTCTCACACCCGCTGCAAGGTAGTCAAAAACAAGATCGCGCCTCCGTTCCGCGAGGCGGAATTCGATATAATGTACGGCGAGGGAATCTCGCGCGAGGGCGAGCTGCTCGACCTCTCGGTGAGCGCCGACGTAGTTCAGAAGGCAGGCTCGTGGTTCAGCTACAAGGGCGAGCGCCTCGGTCAGGGCAGAGACAAGGTCAAGGAGCTGCTCAAAAACGACAAGGAGCTCGCGGGCAGGATCGAGGCTGAGCTCTGGGAGAACATCGACAAGCTCTACAAGCGCGCAAAGCCCGCAAAGGGCAAGGCGAAGGCTGCCGAGACCGAGCTCGAGGGCGAAAAGCCCGCATCAAAGCCCTCAAAGCCCGCCGCCGACATCGACGTGCTGGTTGACGACTGATGCTGATCACAGCTATCGAGCCGCGGCGAAAGGGGCTGAGCGCGCTGTATCTCGACGGCGAGTTCGCGCTCAAGCTCGACACCGTCACCCTGCTTGAAAACCGCTGCGACGTAGGGCGCGAGCTCGACGACGACGAGCTGCGAGGGCTGATCGCCGAAAGCAACGAGCGCCGCGCCAAGGAAAAGGCGCTGTGGCTGATCTCCTACCGCAGTCACTCCAAAAAGGAGCTGACCGACAAGATACGCCGCACCTGCGACGAAGAGAGCGCTCAAAAGGCGGTCGAGCGAATGGAGGAACTCGGGCTGATAAACGACGAGGACTATGCGCGCCGCTGCGCCGAACAGCTCATCTTCACCAAGCGGCTGAGCAGGCGCGGAGCCGTGGCGGAGCTGAGCCGAAAAGGTATAGACCGCGACCTCGCCGAGGAGGCGGTCGAGGAGCTCGACGTAGACGAGCAGGAGAATATCCGCTTTGTAATAGAGAAAAAATACCGCGATATAGCGGATGAGAAAATAAAAAGACGCGCCGTCGCCTGTCTGCAGAGGATGGGCTACGGCTGGGATGACATCAAATCGGTCATCCGAGAATATACTGAGGATGAGGAACTATGAACGAAAAGGTCGGCATCGTTTCGCTCGGCTGCGCCAAAAATCAGGTCGACGCCGAAATGCTGCTCTATACCCTGCGTCAAAACGGCTTTGAGCTCGTGAACGATCCCGCCGACGCCGACGCGGTGATAGTCAACACCTGCGGCTTTATCGAATCGGCAAAGCAGGAGAGCATCAACGAGATAATCGAGCTCGGCGAGCTCAAACGAGAGGGCAAGATCAAGGCGATAATCGTCACCGGCTGCCTTGCCGAGCGCTATCAGAGCGACATCGCCAAGCAGCTCTATGAGGTTGACGCCGCGATAGGCATCGGCGCGAACAAAAGGATCGCCGAGGTCGTGCGCGAAGCGCTCAGCGGCAAGAAGGTCGAGGAGTTTCCCGACAAGCTGCTGCTTCCGCTCGAGGGCGGCAGAGTGCAGTCGACCCCGTTCTATACCGCCTACCTGAAGATCGCCGAGGGCTGCGACAACCGCTGCACCTACTGCGCCATCCCGATGATACGCGGAGGCTTCCGCAGCAGACCGATCGAAGCCCTTATAGATGAGGCAAAGGGGCTTGCCGCCCGCGGAGTGCGCGAGCTCAACGTGATCGCTCAGGACACCACGCGCTACGGCACAGACCTGTACGGCGAGCCTTCGCTCGACAGGCTGCTGCGGGAGCTGTGCAAGATCGACGGGCTGCACTGGATCAGAGTCCTCTACTGCTACCCCGACAGCATCACCGACGGGCTGATCGACGTGATCGCCCAAGAGGAAAAGATAGTCAAATACATTGACCTGCCGCTGCAGCACTGCAACGGCGAGATACTCAGGCGCATGAACCGCCGCGGAGACAGAGCTTCGCTGACCGCGCTGCTGAACAAGCTGCGCAGCCGCATCCCCGGCATCGTGCTGAGAACGACCTTCATCACCGGCTTCCCCGGCGAGACCGAGGAGCAGTTTGAGGAGCTTGCGGAATTCGCGGACGAGATACGCTTCGAGAGGCTCGGCTGCTTTGCCTACTCTCAGGAGGAAGACACCCCTGCCGCGTCGATGCCCGATCAAGTCGACGACGACGTGAAGAACCGCCGCGCGGAGCTTATCATGGATAAGCAGCAGCGGATAATGGAGGAATACGGCGAGGCGATGATCGGCGCCGAGCTCGAGGTGCTGGTCGAGGGCTTTGACAGGCTGTCGGGCTGTTGGTTCGGCAGAAGCCGCGCCGACGCTCCCGAGGTCGACGGCTGCGTGTTCTTCACCGGCGAAAATCGCCCCACCATAGGCGAATTCGTGACCGTGACCGTGGACGATATCTTAGGCTGCGACCTGATGGGAACGGTAGTATAGATAACAGTTAACAGTTAATAGTTAATAGTTTATAGTCATCGGTCAGCTTGAGTAATAAGACGACCGAACCTGTAAAAAAGTGAGATTACGATCTATGAATTTACCCAATAAGTTGACTTTGGCGCGGATAGTGCTTGTACCGTTCTTTGCGGCGGCTATGCTGATCGATTTTCCGCTGCATCACTTAGCTGCGCTGGCGCTGTTCGGCGCGGCGTCGATCACCGATATGCTCGACGGTCAGATCGCCCGTAAAAGGGGTCTGATCACCGATTTCGGGAAGTTCGCCGACCCTTTGGCGGACAAAATACTTGTGCTCGCGGCTCTGCTCTGCTTCGTTCAGGGCGGGCTGTGCGACTGCGTCGCTGTGATTATCGTGCTGTTCCGTGAATTCACGGTCACCTCGATAAGGCTGATCGCCGCCTCAAAGGGCAAGGTGATCGCCGCCAATATGTGGGGCAAGGTCAAGACCGTTACTCAGATCACCGCTATCGTCGCTATCCTCGTGCTGCAGTCCGTGCTCGACCTCAGCGCGTTCGGAGTCGCCTTTCCCGACTTTCTCGCGCCGCTCTTCACCGCCATAGGCGAGGCGCTGATTTGGATCTCAAACATCTTTGTGATCATCTCGGGCGTGGTTTATGTAGTCCAAAACCGCGGCTTTATATCCGAAAAATAAAGCGGAGTGATATTTTTGTTCGACACACTGAAATCCGACATCAACGCCGTGCTTGAACGCGACCCCGCCGCCAGAAACAAGTGGGAGGTTTTCTTCCTGTATTCCGGCTTCAAGGCGGTCAGGTCGCACAGGCGCGCGCATTGGTTTTTTAACCATAATATGAAGTTCATAGCGCGGTGGATATCTCAGAGCAGCCGCCACCGCACCGGCATCGAGATCCACCCGGGCGCTCAGATCGGCAGCGGTCTGTTCATAGACCACGGCATGGGCGTCGTGATCGGCGAGACCACCGTCATCGGCGACAACTGCACGATCTACCAGAACGTGACCCTCGGCGGCACCGGCAAGGACACCGGCAAGCGCCACCCGACGCTCGGCAACAACGTCCTCGTCGGCTCGGGCGCAAAGGTGCTCGGACCCTTCACCGTCGGCGACAACGCGCGAATAGCCGCGGGCGCGGTCGTTCTGCGCGAGGTACCGCCCAACGCGACCGCCGTAGGCGTTCCCGCAAGGATAGTCAGGCTCAACGGCATTCGCTCCGAAACGCTCGACCAGATCCACGTTTCCGACCCCGTCGAGCAGGATCTCGGAGAGCTCGAGCATCAGCTCAGGATCCTTTCAGGCGAGATGGAGAAGCTAAAGGCGGAATCCGCCCGCAGGACCTATCCGTCCGAAAGCTCGCTCGACAGCGCAAGCCTTTAGGATCAGAGTTGAATCAATGCGGAATTCGGAATTATTTGAGAGCGAAGCCCTGTAAAGCTTCACCACAGCTCGCACGTCGGTGTCTGACGGATAGTCTGATGGTTTTTCACTTTTCTCCGACCGGACGTACGTTTATGTCGAGATACTTTAAAAAGGAGTCAAAATATTATGCAGTTATATAATTCTTTGGGACAGACTAAGCAGGAATTCAAGCCCGTCAACGGCAACCGCGTCGAGATGTACACCTGCGGCCCCACTGTTTATCATTACGCCCACATCGGCAACCTGCGCACCTACATAATGGAGGATGTGCTCGAAAAGTACCTGCGCTTTGCGGGCTACGACGTGAACCGCGTCATGAACATCACCGACGTCGGCCACCTTTCGAGCGACGCCGACACCGGCGAGGACAAGATGCTCGCCGGCGCGAAGCGCGAGCACAAGGGCGTGCTCGAGATCGCCGATTTCTACACCAAGGCGTTCTTTGAGGACTGCAAAAAGCTCAACATCAAATACCCCGATGTGGTCGAGCCCGCGACGCACTGCATCCCCGAGTTCATCGAAATGATCGAGGTGCTGCTCGACAAGGGCTTTGCCTATATCGCCGGAGGCAACGTCTATTTTGACACCTCAAAGCTCGACAGCTACTACGTTTTCGGCAAAATGAACGAGGACGACCTCGCAGTCGGCGTGCGCGACAGCGTCGAGGAGGACGAGAACAAGCGCAACAAGACCGACTTCGTGCTCTGGTTCACCAAGTCCAAGTTCGAGGATCAGGAGCTGAAATGGGACAGCCCCTGGGGTTTGGGCTATCCCGGCTGGCACATCGAGTGCTCCTGCATAAGCAAAAAGCACAACGGCGAGTATCTTGACATCCACTGCGGCGGAATCGACAACGCCTTCCCCCACCACACCAACGAGATTGCTCAGAGCGAGTCCTATCTCGGTCACAAGTGGTGCAGCTTCTGGTTCCATGTGCTCCACCTCAACGACGCCCGCGGCAAGATGAGCAAGTCAAAGGGCGACTTCCTCACGGTATCCCTGCTCGAGAACAAGGGCTACGATCCCTTGGTTTACCGTATGTTCTGCCTGCAGAGCCACTACCGCAAGCCCCTGACCTTCACCTACGAGAGCCTCGACAACACCGCCAAAGCTTATGAAAAGCTCATCAAGCGCATCTCCGCGCTGAAGGCAGAGGGCGAAGCCGATACCGCAACGGCGGACAAGCTGCTCCTGCCCTTCCGCGAGGCGCTCGACAACGACCTCAACACATCGCTGGCGATCACCTGCGTTTACGATGTGCTCAAGGCGGACGCCGACGACGCGACCAAGCGTTATGTCCTCGGCGAGATGGACAAGGTGCTCTCGCTCGGACTGCTCAAGGGCGAGGCTGAGGCCGAGGATAATTCCGACAACGAATTAAGCGCCGAGATCGAGGCGCTTATCGCCAAGCGCACCGAGGCTCGCGCCAACAAGGACTGGGCGACCGCCGACGCCATCCGCGACAAGCTCAAGGAGATGAACGTCGTCGTGGTCGACACCAAGGACGGCATAAGCTGGCACTTTGCATAATCACGAAAATCCCTGCGTATACATGACTATACGGAGGGATTTTTTATGCGATTACTTATATTGACCAAAAGAAGTCTGCTCTCTGTCGCCTTTTGCTGCGTTATCGGGGCTGTGGCGGCGGTCATCGCCGTGAGCTCGGGAGTAAAGGCGGTGCAGACCGCAGCCGAGCCGCGCGAGGTGCCGATCTACCGCGTCGAGAACGACAAAAAGAAGGTGGCTATCTCCTTTGACGCGGCTTGGGGCAACGAGCAGACCGAGGAGCTGCTCGATATCCTCGACAGATACCACGTCAAGGCGACGTTCTTCCTCGTCGGCGACTGGGTCGACAAGTATCCCGAGGACGTCAAGAGCATTGCCGCCCACGGCTGCGACATCGGCAACCACAGCGATACCCATCCCCATCTTCCGACGCTCGGGCTTTCGGGGATAA
>CACWKB010000007.1 GCA_902761375.1 uncultured Ruminococcus sp.
CGACACCTATGTATATATCCCCGGCTACGGAATGGACTCCATCAACTGCGCCTATACCTACGGCGGACCCAAGCTCACTATCCAGACTATCGAGGCTAACTTCGGCATAAAGATCGACCGCTACGCCGTGGTCGATTTCAAGAGCTTTATCAGCATCATCGACACCCTCGGCGGCGTCGATATCGAGATCACCGAAGACGAGATCGAGTACATCAACTATCAGATGTACAAGAACCATCAGGTCAAGGATCGCCACACCATCAAGGATCCCGCGGGCGTTGTTCACCTTAACGGTCAGGAAGCGCTTTGGTACGCGAGAAACCGCGGTCTGAGCAAGGGCGAGGACGGCAACGAGATCGGACTCGACGGCGACGACTGGGATCGCACCTCGCGTCAGCGCAAGCTGCTCGAAACGCTGTTCAACAGCATGAAGGGCGCCGATCTGGGTCAGATCATCTCTATCGTCAGCCAGGTCGGTCCGCTGATCACCACCAACCTCAAAAAGGACGAGATCACCTCGCTTGTAATGCGTTCGCTGACCTATCTGAGCTACGACGTGGTGCAGAACTACGTGCCCACCGAGGGACTTTGGTATTACAACAAGCCCGGCGACGAGAGCTGGGAACGCGCGGGCTCCTGCATCATCATAGCCGATATGGACGCGCAGCGGATGAAGCTTGCGCAGTTCATCTATGAGGACAGGCTCTCGGGCGGCAAGGCGGAGCCGGCGACCAAAGCCACCGAGGCAGCGACAAAGGCTCCCGAGACCACAAAGAAGCCGTGATCGAGGATCACCGTATAATATGAATAAGCATGGGCTTGGCTCCTGCTCGTTAATCGAGTGTTGAGCCAAGCCTTTTAGTCTTGTAATATTCCCGATAAAAAAGCCTGCTCAAAGGTATAAAACGGCGGCGCAAAACCTAACCGCTGATTGAGCGTGAAGGGCTTTATCTTTACCCTCGGGTCGGTCGAGTCCGACCCCTGCGAGTGAAATGTGACAGAAAAAACGGGCTTGGCTCCTACTCGTGAATCGAGTTTTGAGCCAAGCCCGTTTGTTGTATTTTATCCGGTTTACTCGACCTTTTCGTAGTAAACGCTCAGGAACATCTCGTAGAACTTCTTCTCGTCGATGCGGAATTCGGCGTACTCCTCCTTGTTGAGAGTTGCCGAACCGGGGACGGAGACGAATTCAAAATCCATGCCGTTTCCGGTGGCGACCTCCTTTGCAAGGTATGTCACCTTAGCCGGATTGAGGTTGGTGCAGGAATAGGGCGCGGAAGCGTTAAAGAGCGTCAGGGGCAGCGAAAGATCCTTTTTGGTTTTCTGGATGCCCGTCTGCAAAAACGATTTTACATAAGCTTTCTGCCGCTCCATACGCGCGAGGCTCGCGTTTGCGGAATCGTGCGCACGCGAGCGCAGAAACGCTTCGCTCCATCTGCCTTCGAGGTGGTAGCTCTCTCCCTCCTCAAAGGAGTAAGCCAATCCGTTGTTGCCGTATACCTCCACGGTATTCGGAGACACCACATCTATACCTCCGAGCGCGTCGTTAAGATAAACGATGCCGTCCAGATCGAGCGCGTAATATGTATTGACGGGAATATTGTAGAAAAGCCTCTCTACGGTTCTCACCGTGTTCTCGCAGCTCGTTTCCTTGCCGTCGCCGAAAGCGTAGGCAAGACAGATCTGCATCTCCTCCATGCCGGTGTAGGTGCCGTTCTTGGAGTAAACCGCGACCTCGGTCATCGTGTCTCGCGGAATGGGGATCATCTTGATCTTTCCGGCGTCGGTATCGATCGCCATCAGCACCAGCGCGTCGGACTGACCCATAGCGCCGCCGTACTTATACTCATCCTCAAGATTTTTCTTGTCGACGCCGATAAACAGCATCGAGGTGATATTCTCATTCAGCTTATAGGTCGAGCCGTCATAGACGATATATTTTCCGTTTTCCTGGACTTCCGCCTCGATCTCATCGGACTTGGGCGAAATAATGTTGATATCCTTGCTGAACATCTCGCTCTGTCCCTTCAAAACGAGGAAAACTGCGGTTCCGACTAAGAGCAGCACCAACGCGAGCAGACCCGAAACGATGCCAATGAGCACCTTCTGCCATTTTTTGAGGCGTTTTTTGTGATGATGCTTGTGATGACTGTGTCGGTGATGAGTAGAGGAGTCCGAATGCGAGGACGAGTGCGAATGTCGGTGTCGGCGGGGTCTTATGAAAACATAATCCTCCATATCGTCCTTGGTCGACCTTGCGTCACGCGGAGTTTCTATCCGTTCGCCCTCTGCCGTCAGTGTCTCCGAAATATCATCAAAGCTTCTGTTATCATTAGATTGTAGGTTCATCGTTAATAAGTACTCCCTGTACCAAATACCTTCCGTCTCCGCCGTTGAGACATGTGCTGAGAACGATCATCTTACTGTCAAGCGACAGCGGAGTGCTGCTGCGGACATTTGCGCTCACCGACCTCGGATTCTTTGCCTGGTCAAGCCACTTTTGAAACACATCGTCTTTGGTAAAGTCGTATGAATTCATGATATGCCTTGAATCATAATCGAAAGCGGTCACGATCTCATACGTCAGTCTGCGGTTGTCGGTGTAAATATATATATACGGATGACTGTCAAAAAAGTCCTTGTCTTCAAAATAATGGAGGGTCGCAAACATCGAGCCGTTTCTCATGTTGTGACCGTACAGCAGAGTGACGCGGTCTGTCCAGTCCTTTTTGTTGCAGGACTGAGTGTAGATCGCCCCGGGAAAGCTGTAGTTCTTGTAGATATCGTGATCGAGATAGAAGTTATCCTCGGTGGGGCTTTGCACAACGGGGTAGTTGACGTTGGTGTCGGGGATATATATCCACGCGTAGATGTCGGGATTGTCGCTGCTGAGCTGCACGATATTCGCCTTGCTCTCGACCTTCTTCTTGGTAGTTTCCGGTACGGTCTCGACCGGAAGGCTGTACGAAGGCTCGGTATAGTCTTCGGTTCCGGAAACGGGCTCGGGCGCATAAGATGCGGCGATGCTCTCATACATATCCTGAGTTTGCTTCTCGCTGACAGTCTTATATATCAAAAATACGCAGGCGCCCAAGCATATCAGTCCGAACACCACGATAATGGCGATCAGAACAACATTGCGTTTTCTTTTCATATAATCAATCCTCTGATACTAATACTATCTTCTGATAAAACGATTCGGTATTAAAAGGAATAAATTGGTTTCAGGAAAAAAAGCCTCTGTATCAGAGGCTTTTTTGACCCTTAATAATTACTTTCTTGACTTTGCAAGAACCGCAGTAGCAGCGCCGCAGGCAGCAAGTGAAAGTGCGATAGTGGCGAAGACTGCCATCTCGTTCGAGCCGGTCTTGGGAGATTCGGAATCCTTGGGAGTTCCGGGCTCGGTGGGAGTAGTAGCTACGGGGCTGTCAACGCTGACAGCAAACGCAGGTACTGCCGAGAAAGCAACGATAAGTGCCGCAGCAAGGGCTGCAATTAACTTTTTCATGATAATTACCTCCTGTATCAGGCTGTAAACAGCCGACAATACTTTTTAGTGCCTTTATTATAGCACAGCTTTTTTTAAAAGTAAAGAGTAAAATTTTGAAAACCATCATTTTTTGAACAAATTTTTACACTTCACTGAATTTTCTTTCATTTCACCACGCATTAATACGCTATTTTACTTGCATATATTCGGGCAAAAGAGTATAATTGATTACATCAGGGCGCGCCGGTTCGCGCGGCGCCGTCCCAGACAAAGGAGAGATCGATAATGAATACAGCTCAGCTTCAGCAGGAAATAATCAAATTAAAGAATGAAAAGGACGTTTGCATCCTCGCCCACAGCTATCAGGCTCACGAGATCTGCGAGATCGCGGACTTCACGGGCGACAGCTTCAAGCTCAGCGTCGACGCGTCGAAGGTCGAGAATAAGACCATCCTGATGTGCGGCGTGCGCTTCATGGCGGAAACCTGCAAGATACTCTCCCCCGAAAAGCGAGTGATCCTCGCCCAGCCCATCGCCGGCTGCGCGATGGCGGATCAGATGGACAGAGAGCTGATCGCTCAGGTCAAGGAGCAGTACCCCGACTACACCGTGGTCGCCTACATCAACACCACCGCCGACCTCAAAACGATCTGCGACGTCTGCGTCACCAGCTCCTCGGCGGTCAAGATCGTCAATAAGATCGAAAACAAAAACATCCTCTTTATCCCCGACTGCAACCTTGGCGCTCACGTGGCGGCTCAGTGTCCCGACAAGAACATCAAGCTGCTCAACGGCGGCTGTCCCATCCACGCCTGCGTCACCGTTGACGACGTAAGGGCGGCAAAGGCGCTTCACCCCGACGCGGAGCTTTTGGTGCATCCCGAGTGCGTGCCCGCGGTCTGCGCTATGGCGGATTACGTCGGCTCCACCTCCGGCATCATGGACTATGCCGTGAAGAGCGACAAAAAGGAGTTCATCATCGGCACCGAGATCAGCATCGCCGAGCACCTGCAGTATATGTGTCCCGACAAGACCTTCCATATCCTCAGCCTCAAGCTCATCTGCCCCAACATGAAGGCGACGACCCTTGTGGATGTATACAACTGCCTCACCGGAAACGGCGGCGAGGAGCTTGTAATGGACGAAAAGACTATCGCCGACGCGAGGAAGTGCATCGACGAGATGATCAGGCTCGGATAAGGCTTTTACGGATCGGTAATGACTATGACACAGAAAAAGGCGTTGATCGCCATGAGCGGCGGAGTTGACAGCTCCGTCGCGGCTTTTTTGACAATAAAGGCGGGCTATGAATGCTCGGGCGTAACCCTGAAGCTCTTTGACAACGACGAGCTCAGCCTGCCCGCCGAAAAGACCTGCTGCTCGGCCGACGACGTCGAGGACGCGCGCAGCGTCTGCCGCAGGTTAGGCATACCCCACCACGTTTACAATTTCAAGGACAGCTTCCGCGATTCCGTGATCGCGCGGTTTATCGGCGCCTACGAGACCGGCGGCACGCCGAATCCCTGCATCGACTGCAACCGCTTCATAAAATTCGAGCGGCTGCTCCGCAGAGCCGACGAACTCGGCTTCGACAAGGTCGTCACGGGACATTACGCACGAGTAGAATATGACAATAACAGCGGACGCTGGCTGCTCAAAAAGGGAGCCGACCCCTCAAAGGATCAGAGCTACGTGCTCTATTCGCTGACTCAGCGCCAGCTCAGCCGCACGCTCTTTCCGCTCGGCGAGATGAGCAAGGACGAGGCGCGCTCATTAGCTGAGGAGCTCGGGCTGATAAACGCCAAAAAGCGCGACAGCCAGGACATCTGCTTTGTTCCGGACGGCGATTACGCCGCGTTCATCGAGAAGTTCACGGGCAATTCATATCCCCACGGCGATTTCGTCGACGAAAACGGAAGGGTTCTCGGCGAGCACAAGGGCATCATCCGCTACACGATCGGTCAGCGCAAGGGACTCGGGCTCGCTCTGCCGCATCCGATGTACGTCAAGGAGAAGGACTTGGAGAACAACCGCGTCATCCTCTGCGAGAACGAGGGGCTGTTCTCGCGCGAGGTCATCGCGCACGATATCAACCTCATCTCGGTCGAGCGCCTCGACAGCCCCCTTCGCGTCAGGGCGCGCGTGCGCTACAACCAGAGCGAGCAGCCCGCGACCGCAGTCCGGCTCGGCGACGACACCCTCAGCGTGACCTTCGACGAGCCCCAGAGGGCGATATGCAGGGGTCAGGCGGTCGTGCTGTACGACGGAGATACCGTTGTCGGCGGCGGAACGATAGCATAGCAGCTACAGAAATTCGCCGCAGGTCTGATAGATTCATTCGCATGACAGAATACAAAATGGCAGGACTCTTACTCAGGAATTGAGTTTGAGCCCTGCCATTATTATGTTATGATATTATGCCGATAAGCTTTTCAACGGCGTCCTCGATATCGCCGTCCTCTATCCTAACGGTGACGTCCGCGTAGCGTGAATACAGCGGTTCGCGCGCGAGGTAGACCTGCTCGAGCGTTTCGTTTTTGTGAAAGGCGATGCCGCGCGTCTTGATGTTGCGGACGCGCCGAACTATCTCCTCATACGGCACGTCGATGTATACGACCGTGCCGAGCGCCTTCAGATGAGCCATCGCGCTCTCGGACAGCACCATCGAGCCGCCCGTGGCTACCACGGTGCGGTCGCAGCCGAGCTCCTCGCCCACCTCGCGTTCAAGCTTGAGGAAGGCGTCCAAGCCGTCCTCGTCGAGGATGCGCTGCAGCGGCTTGTCCGCGCGGCGGCTGATTATCAGGTCGGTGTCGATGAAGGAAAAGCCGAGGGCTTTTGCAAGCAGAACGCCCAGCGTGCTTTTTCCGGAGCCGGGCATCCCGATCAGTATCGTGTTGCTCATATCAGAGAATGCGGATATTCAGCGAGTCTGTGCTCGAGGTGGGAACGGTCTTGTTGGAGGAGAGCACCACAACGGTGTCGCCCTTCTGAACCACGCCAGTGCTGAGCGCCTTTTCCATCGCCTGCTTAGTGATGGCGTCCGAGGTCAGCTTTTCCTCGCCCATCAGCGCGGTGATGCCCCAGTTGAGGCAGAGCTTGCGGCAGACGGTCTCGCTGGTGACGACCGCGATCACGGGAACGCTCGGGCGGTAATGCACCATGGCGCGCGCGACCTTGCCGGTGGCGCTCTCGACGATGATCGCCTTTGCGCCGACCTCCTCGGCTATCGTCTTGGCAGCCTTGCAGATGCTGCCCCTGAATACGTTCTGGTCGCCGATGGCGTGCTCGGCAACATACGCACGCAGCGCGACGAATTCGCCGTTCTCCTCTGCCTCGCGGCAGATCGAATCGAGCGCCTTGACGCTCTCGAGCGGGTATTTGCCCGCGGCGGATTCGCCGGAAAGCATTACGGCGCTGGTGCCGTCGTAAACCGCGTTGGCAACGTCGCTGATCTCGGCACGGGTCGGACGCGGCGAGGTGGTCATGCTCTCGAGCATCTGGGTGGCGGTGATAACATATTTGCCCTTGGCGACGCACTTGCGGATCAGGGTCTTTTGGATCTCGGGCAGCTTGATGAAGGGTATCTCGACGCCCATATCGCCGCGGGCGACCATGATGCCGTCGGCGTAGTCCATGATCAGATCCATATCGTCAACGCCGCTCTGGTTCTCGATCTTGGCGATGATCTCGACCTGCTCGTAGCCGATGGAGTCGATGAAGTCGCGCAGAGTGCGCACGTCCTCGTGATTGCGTACAAAGGACGCGGCGACCACGTTCGCGCCCTGCTCAAGTCCGAACTCGATGTCGCGCCTGTCCTGCGCGCTGACATAGGGCATATTGATATGATAACCGGGAATGTTGATGCTCTTGCGGTTTTTGAGGATTCCGCCCTTGTTGACATTGCAGATTATCCTGTCGGGCTCGACCTTCTTGACGCTCATCGAGATCATGCCGTCGTCGAGCAGTATCTCGCGTCCGACAGCCGCCTGACCCTCGTTGTAGAAGATATCCACAAGCTTGGGATAGGAGATCGCAATGCCCTCGGAGTCGCCCTCGTCCTTCTGCTTGAAGAAGGTGAACTCCGCGCCGTCCTCAAGCACCGCGCTGCCGTCGGTGAAGGTGGTGACGCGAACCTCGGGACCCTTGGTGTCGAGCATGATAGCCACGTTCTTGCCGCTCTCGGCTATCGCCTCGCGGATGGTGGCAAAGGTCCCCTTCAGCGAATCGTGCGTACCGTGGGACATGTTGACGCGCGCAACATTCATTCCGGCGTCGATCATCTTCATCAGCATTTCCTTGGAATTGCAGGCGGGTCCTACCGTACATACGATTTTGGTTTTTCTTATCATATAAAACATCTCCCTACTTATTGATACTAAAAATATATAATAGTATTATACAATAATTTCATCATTATTTCAATGTTTTTTCTACATTTTACGCAAATACGGCATTGTAACAAAATTGACCCTGCCGATTTGAGCAATATCACCATAATGCGGCGTCAAGGGCAGCCGAGTCGCAAAGGATCATTAGGGTCATATTCACAAACAATCGCGGTTCTTTTTAGGCAAAACAGATAAATTTTTGAAATTACTTGCAATTGTGAAAATCTATGCTACAATAAAATTGAAACCATATAAGGAGGTGGACAATAGATGGCATATGTAATTTCAGATGAGTGCATTATGTGCGGCGCTTGCGCGGACGAGTGTCCCTGCTCCGCTATTTCCGAGGGTGACGGCAAGTATGTAATCGACGCTGACGCTTGCGTAGATTGCGGTTCTTGTGCCGAGGTTTGCCCTGTAGGAGCTCCTCAGGAGGGCTGATCACACATACCAAACGGCGGCAGGTTTTCCTGCCGTCTTTTATTTTTGCGCTTTTTCCTGTCAATATCTGCTGTATTGTTAAAGATATATAGTGAAAATAGAAATTTTATGTTTAATTTCTGCGATATGCACAATTTCAGTAGCGCGGCTGCAACAATTGAGATATAATGTATTTTTGGAAGTTTCATCCTCATAAAGCGACACTCGCTGTATCGGACGCAGGTTTTCTCTGTATTACATAGGTTTAGCATTGTAAACACCAAGCAAAACGCACCGGATCAGTCACAGGTTATTTTTAATTGGCTTTGGAGTACAGGCAGGATAAAGAGCAATAATCGGTTTGATAATTGACAGAATCAGCAAAACCTTTGGAAAGAGCTTAAAGCAATACCTTCGGAAAGAGTTTAAAAAGTTGAGACAGGACAACAAACCCATAGAGTAAATCAACGTCTGATAGGAGCAGCATTAAGTCGCTAATTACGTAAAAAAGGGGGCAGGAATTGTGGAACAGCTTGTCAGAGAACCGCTTGGCGGCGGAATATATGTTTTTGTGACCGAAGCACACCATTTTACAACCGATACCATCCTGCTCGCTGATTTTTCAAAGCCGGGCAGCGGAAAGCTGTGCGCCGATTTAGGCACAGGCTGCGGCACCATCCCACTGATCTGGCTGCGTGACAACCGCAGCGTCACCGTCGACGCCGTGGAGATACAGCCGACGGCGTGCGCTCTCGCGGCGGAGAGCGCGGCATACAATATACTTGACGACAAGATGCACGTCTACTGCGCCGACATCCGAGACCTCAAGGGCGTATTGCCCTTCGGAAGCTACGATCTGGTGGTCTCAAATCCTCCCTATAAGCCCTTGGGAACCGGCGTAAGGAACCCAAATAAGTCGAAGCTGACCTCGCGGCACGAAAACGAATGCACGCTCGACGACATCTGCGCCGCAGCCGAGAAGCTGCTGCAGTTCGGCGGACGGCTGTGCATCTGCCAGCGCCCCGAACGGCTGCCCGACGCACTTGAAAAGATGCGCGCCCACGGGATCGAACCCAAGCTGCTGCGGATGGTTCAGCAGCGCAAGGGCAAGGAGCCGAAGCTGTTTTTGCTCGAAGGCAGACGCGGCGGCAAAAAGGGCTTTATGAAAACCCTGCCCACACTGTTTATAGAGGACGAGCAGGGCGGATTCTCACAGGAAATGAAGACGATTTACGGAAGCTACAAGGAGCAGGTGACCGGCGAGTAATATATGAGAATCTCCGAAAAGAGGCTCATGTAAGCCCGACTGCTCGGTAAGCAAAAGGTATCATCATGACAGGAATTTTATATGTAACGGGTACGCCGATCGGCAACCTCGGCGACCTCTCTCCCCGGGCGGCTCAAACGCTCGGGGAGGTTGATTTTATCGCGGCTGAGGACACCAGGGTGACCCTGAAGCTGCTCAACCACCTCGGCATCAAAAAGCCGATGGTGAGCTATTTTGAACACAATAAGCGCGAGCGCGGCGAGCTGATCGTCAGCCGGATTCTGGCGGGCGAAAGCTGCGCCGTCGTTACCGACGCGGGTATGCCGTGCATCTCCGACCCCGGCGAGGATCTGGTAAGGCTGTGCGGCGAACGCGGAATAAGGACAGTCGTCGTGCCGGGACCGAGCGCGGTGATCTCGGCGCTGGCGATATCGGGACTCGAAACCGGACGGTTCTGCTTCGAGGGCTTTTTGAGCGTCAACAAGAAGAGCCGCGCCGAGCACCTTGATTCGCTAAGGAACGAGCGGCGCACCATGATTTTTTACGAGGCTCCGCATAAGCTGCCCGCTACCCTGCGCAATCTGCATGAAGCCTTCGGTCAGCGGCGGCTCTCGATCGTCCGCGAGCTCACAAAGCTGCACGAGGAGGTCATCCGCACGACTACCGCCGAGGCGGTCGAACGCTTCGGCGACGGCAGTCTCAAGGGCGAGCTGGTGCTCGTGCTCGAGGGTGCAAGGGCGGAAGAGCGCGGCGAGGAGTTCACGCTCGAGCAGGCGGTCGAGCTGGCTAAAAGCCTGATCGACGGCGGCGAAAAGGCGACCGAGGCGGCAAAGCAGGCGGCTGCCGCGACGGGCTATAAGAAAAACGAGATTTACAGGAAGCTGATATAAATGACATATGAACAGGCATTGCAGCGCATACACTCGCTGCTGACCTTCGGCTCGCGCCCCGGACTTGACAGGATGCGCGAGCTGCTGAAAAGAATGGGCGACCCTCAGGACAGGCTGCGGTATATCCATGTAGCCGGAACCAACGGCAAGGGCTCGGTCTGCGCCATGCTCTCAGCCGTGCTGAAGGCGGCGGGCTATAAGACCGGGCTGTTCATCTCGCCCTATATAACCGATTTCCGCGAGCGCATCCAGATCGACAATGTGATGATCTCGGAGGATACCCTTGCCGAGGCGGTCGAGCAAACCTTTCCCCTGATCGAGCAGCTTCGCTCGGAGGGGATAATCATCACCGAATTCGAGTATGTCAACGCGCTGGAGTTTTATATCCACGCGAACGCCGGCTGCGACGTGGTGGTGCTCGAAACCGGAATGGGCGGTCTGCTCGACTGTACGAACGTGATCAAGCCGCCGCTGTGCGCGGTGATCACCGTAATCGGGCTCGACCACACCGCGATACTCGGCGATACCGTCGAGAAGATCTCCGCCCAGAAGTGCGGTATCATCAAAAGCGGCTCGCGCGCCGTGACCTCGGCTCAGTGTGACGAGGCTATGGCTGTGATAGAAAAAACCGCCGCGGAACGCGCTGTTCCGCTCAGAAAGGCGGAGGATATCAGAATCGAAACGCTCGGCTCCGACCTGCGCGGCAGCAGGTTCGTTTACGGAGGACAGGAGCTGTTTTTGCCGCTCGCGGGCGGTCATCAGCTCGATAACGCAAGAACCGCGCTGGCGGCGATAGAAACGCTCAACGAAAGCGGAGCGCTGACTGTTAATATGGAGGCGGTCGCCGAGGGAATGGCGAGGGCGGTCAATCCGGCGAGGCTCGAGCTTCTCGGAGAGGAGCCCGTTGTGCTGCTCGACGGCGCGCACAACCCCAACGGGATCGAGGCCTTGCAGCGCGCGATAAAGGAATATCTCGATAGCCGTGAGCTCATCTGCGTGATGGGTATGCTCGCCGATAAGGACGTCGACAGCTCGATATCACTGCTGAGCGGACTTTTCCGCGAGATCATCGCGGTCCCCGTAAATAACCCGAGAGCGCTGGGCGCTGAGGCGCTCGCCGAAAAATGCCGCGCTCAGGGGATAAAGGCGCGTTCGTTCGGAAGCGCGGAGGAGGGCTTTGACGAGGCGTACGCCGCCGCCCGCGAGATCGGAGGCGCGGTGCTCGTCTGCGGCTCGCTGTACCTCGCCGGAGAGCTCAGACCTTATATCATCAGTTTTTTGCAGCAGGCGTGACAACGCAGACCGCCTGCGTATTGCGCTGTAGCTGAAAAGCCTTCTTTAGGTAATATACAGTTCATCAGCGAGAAACGTCCGCGCCCCCTCAGTCGCGCCCCGGCGCGACAGCTCCCCCTGCGCAGGGGAGCCTTTTCCGTGACAGCATACTTTTATTAATAGATTCAAAAAAAAGGTCAATTATTTTCTCCAAACGCATGGTATCAATGACCTTATATAATATGGCATACTTTTATTTTGATTCAGAAAAAGGTTAATTGTTTTCTCCAAACGTATGGTATCAATGACCTTCTCTATAATGGCATACTTTTCTTAATAGATTCTTTAAAAAGACAAAGTTTTTGGGCTATACCGATTATTATATTGGTATAGCCTATTTTTTTCGGAGGTTTTACATGAAAACGGAATACAAGAATAATGTGCTCACCGCCTTTATCGACGGCGAGATCGACCACGACAGCGCGGTCAGGATACGCGCCCGCGTGGACGGCGCGGCTCAGACGCTGCGTCCGAGGCTGCTGTGCCTCGACTTTTCGGGGGTCAGCTTCATGGACTCGTCGGGCGTCGGACTTGTGATGGGACGCTACCGCCAGATGCAGCTTTTGGGCGGCTCGCTGCGCGTGGTGAATATCCCCGACAGACTGTATCGGATTTTTGAGCTTTCGGGGCTCGGAGAGCTGGGGGTGCTGAGATGAAAAAGAATACTGTCAATGAAATGAAGCTGAGCTTTCCGTCAAAAAGCGTCAACGAAGCCTTTGCGCGGGCTGCGGTGGCGGCGTTCGTCATGGGGCTCGACCCCACCGTCGGCGAGCTGAGCGACCTCAAAACCGCGGTCAGCGAGGCGGTCACCAACTGCATCGTTCACGGCTACCGCCGCGAGAGCGGAGTAATCTACATAAACGGCGCGATCTATGAGGACAAGCGCACGGTCATCACGGTCAGGGACAAGGGCGTAGGCATCGCCGACGTAAAGCAGGCGATGCAGCCGCTGTTCACGACCTCTCCCGACGAGGAGCGCGCGGGCTTGGGCTTTGCGGTCATGCAGAGCTTCTGCGACAGGGTGCGCGTGCGCTCGACCCCGGGCAGAGGAACCTCCGTGACCCTTGAAAAGCAGCTCGGAAAGCATGACGAATGAGGAGAAAAACCGCTTCGCCGCCGAGAACCTCGGGCTCGTACACGCCCTCTGCAAGCGCTTTGAGGGCAAGGGCATCGAGTACGAGGAGCTCTACGGAGCGGCGTGCCTGGGGCTGAGCAAGGCGATCGACCGCTTTGAGCCGCAAAGGGGGCTCAAATTCTCGACCTACGCCTTTCCCGTCATCATCGGTGAGCTCAAACGGCTGTTCCGCGACGGCGGCGCGGTACACGTCAGCCGAGGGATGCGCGAGCTCTCGCTGAAGATCAGCCGCCTAAACAGCGACCACCTGAACAGAACCGGCGAGGAGCTCACGGCGGCGCAGCTCTCGGAAATGCTCGGGGCGAGCGCGGAGGAGGTATGCGAGGCGCTGATGTGCAGCCAGGCGCCGATCTCGCTCACGGTCGACGACGACAGCGGCGAAGCCCAGCTCGAGATCCCCGAGGAGGGCATCGAGGAAAGGCTGACCGCAAGGCTGAGCCTGCGTCAGGCACTCGACGAACTCGGTGAGCGCGACAAAAAAATAATCCGCCTGCGTTATTACAAAGGCAAAACGCAGACGGAGGTAGGTAAAATTCTCGAAATGTCTCAGGTTCAGGTCAGCCGCAGAGAGAAGAAGATACTTTTTCTCCTGCGCGAAAAGTTAGGCTGAGGCTCATCTGGACGTGTGACCGCCGTTATAGGGCGGCTGATAGTTGTAGGGCGGATAAACGTGCGGCGGATTGGGCGCGCTGCGCGGAATGCGCGGCTGTCTGCCGATAGCGTAGATCAGAGCGCCTACGGCAACGAGCTGGATCGCGGCGTAGTAGGCCCATGTCTCAACGGCGCTGATTATGTTTTCAACGGCGGTGAAGCTCGACATACCCGAAAAGTTGCTGACAGACGTGATAGACAGGAACACCGTGGCGGTCAGGAAAAGCAGCACGGCGCCGATTATTCCCATGACCTTGTTCCTGAGCAGCAGGAAGCCGTCAAGCGCCAAGAGCAGATAGGCGAGGAAGAGGAACACGTATCTCACCAGATAAGCATAGGTAAAGCCGTCGGCGTAGCTGAAATAACCGACCATGCTGATTATATGGAGTATCAATGCGACCAATGCCGCGAGAGCCAAAACCGCAAAGCCCGCCGGATAGATAAAGGTGAGCTTGTTGCCCGCGGCGAGCCTGACGCCGATGATCAGCACCAAAATGCCGATCAAGTCAGGCAGGGTATACACCAGAATATTTTCCGCGTAGTTGATAGTCCATCCCTGTACCGCACCGCGGATATAGAAGAGCAGGTCGCTCGACGTGTTCAGAAGCAGCGCGAGGATAAAGATTATCATCGCAATAATGGATGTGATTTTTGTTTTTTTCATTTGCTTCACTCACTTTCTTTTATAGGTTAAATATATTTGTTTTTGCTTTTAGCAGGTCTGCCGATAGCATACAGCAGCGCGCCGGCGCCGATCAGCTCTATCGAGCTGTAGAACGACCAAAAATAGATGCTGTCGCTCACGGCTTCCGAGGTGAAGCCGACGCTCTGTATAATATTGCGCAACTCGATCACAAAGAACACAAAAGAGATCAAAAGCAGCAGCGCGGCTCCTATGATACCGAGCGCCTTGCTTTTGAGCAGAAGGAAACCGTCGAGCGCAAGAAGGATGAACGCTATCATCATGAGCGCGCACCTGATTACATTGGGCACAATAACGCTGTTGATTTCATTGGCGTACTGATAATAAGCGATAAGGTTTCTCACAAAAAGCACCAAGCTTATCGCATACTCGATAAACAGGATCACAAAGCCTATAGGATAAACAACGGTGACCGTGTTTCCCGCCGCAAGCTTTACTCCGACTATCAGCACAATAGCGCCTAAAATCCCGGGCAGGGTATAAAGCAGGATATCGACCGCATAGTTTGTCATGGCTTGCGCCGAAATACTGTCGACATAGTAGATGATCTCGTTCACCAGATCGCACAGCATCGAAAGGATAAAGAGTACCATTGCGATGGTCGACATTATCTTCGTTTTTTTCATTTGCTTCACTCACTTTGCTCCAGAGGAAAATTTATTGGCTTTTGCTTTTAGCAGGTCTGCCGACAGCGTATATCAGCGCGCCGATTGCAAGGGAGGTCAGCCCCACTACATAGGCGATCTGATAGATATACAGCAGGATATAGCCGGAACCTTTAGCCATTTGACCCAACGCCAAAAGCAAGGCTCCGCTGTCACCGGAATTCATTTTTTTCAGGTTCGTGACCGAGTACAGCAGCAGCGCTCCGCCGAAAATGCCCATGAGCCTGAGCCGCGGACACAAAAAGCCGTCAAGCGCGACGAGCAGCATACCGACCGCCATCGCCGCCCAAAAGGCGAAATATTCGGTTTTTCCGCCTGACGAGCCCGAAAAGCCTCCGATCACAGCCAAGGAAACCGGAGCGATCATCAGGATCAAAAAGCCGCTCGGGTAGATCACCCTGTCTCTGCCCCGGGCGTGGAGCCTGACTCCGATGATCGCCATGATCAGCCCGAAAAGCATCGGGAGCTCAAAGGTCAGCACATCCCTGACTATCGTCACATAGTCAGCCGAACCGCCGTAATCGAAGAGCAGCACATAACGCATAGTTTCCGAGACCGCCATCGCAAAAAGCGACAGTATAAAAAACGCCATAGCGACCGTGGACATAACCCTTGCTCTTTTCATCCCATCAACTCCCTTCTAAGAATAAATATACCAATTTTCACGGCAAAAAGCAATAGCTTTTTAAAAAAACACCGCCGGTGCTCCGACGGTGTTTTGCATTATTATTAAGTGATCTTACGAGGATACCCCGAGGATCATTGTCACGATCCTGACGACAAAGAGCGCGAACGCGACCCACATTACGGGGTGGATGTCCTTGATCTTGCCCATGATGACCTTGAGGATGACCCAGGAGATGATGCCGAACATGATGCCGTTGGCGATGGAGTAGGTGAAGGGCATCATGATGATGGCAAAGAAGCCGCCTACGGTGTCGGCGATATCGGAGCTGAAGTCCATCTTGGTGACGTTCTTGAGCATCAGCAGACCGACGAAAACAAGCGCGGGAGTCGTCGCAAAGGACGGGATCGCAAGGAAGATCGGGTACAGCGGAAGCGCGAGCAGGAACAGCACCGCGGAGGTCAGAGCGGTGAGACCGGTCTTGCCGCCCTCGGCAACGCCGGTGGTGGATTCAACATAAGAGGTTACGGTCGAGGTACCGAGCATGGAACCGCCGACGGTACCGATAGCGTCAGCCATCAGCGCGCGGCCGACTCTGGGCAGCTCGCCGTTCTTGTCGAGCAGATTGCCCTCCTGAGCAACGCCGATGAGGGTGCCGACGGTGTCGAACAGGTCAACGAACAGGAACGCGAACACGATGACGGCGAAGTTCACCGCGTGAGAAGCCACATATGCGAAATCAAACTTGAAGAAGGTCTCGGTAGCCATCGTCTGCAGGGGAGAGAATACGGTGTAGTTGCTGAAATCAGGCAGTACGGACATCATGCCCTGAGAGGGATCGGGAACATACCAGCCGGTGAGCTGGGCGACGATACCGAGTACCCAGGTGGACAGAACGCCGATCAGAATAGCGCCCTTGACCTTGAAGTGCCACAGCGCGGCAATGACAAGAATGCCGACAAACGCCAGAACTACGGGAGCGGAGCCGATGTTGCCGAACTTGACAAGCGTGGATGAGGATACGCCTACGCCCTCAAAGGGAACCAGGTCATGGGGCTGCGGGAACGAGCCGTCCTTCATCGCGGTCATGGCGTCGCTGCCTACGATGGTAGCGCCCTTGAGACCGACGATGACGATGAACAGACCGATACCTGCGGAGATACCGAGCTTGAGGTTCTTAGGCACCTTGTTTACCAGGGTCTCGCGGAACTTGAAGATCGAGAGAATGATAAAGATGATACCTTCTACGAGAATAGCGGTCAGCGCGACCCTCCAGGGGTCCTTGACGCCCTCGGCGGAAAGCTGTGTGCAGACCGTATACGCGAAGTAGGCGTTGAGTCCCATTCCCGAGGCAAGCACGACGGGATAATTGGCGTAGAAAGCCATGATCATCGTCGCAAACGCAGCGGAAACGGCAGTCGCGGCAAAGATAGCCTGCGCCGGCATTCCGGACGCGGACAGGATGCTCGGATTAACTGCCAAAATGTACGCCATTGCCAAGAAAGTGGTTATACCGGCAATAATCTCGGTCCTGACATTAGTGCCGTTAGCCTTCAATTTGAATAGTTTTTCCAAAATGATTGTTCCTCCTCATGAAATATTGAAAATTTCTTTTCAGCATATATTATAAACACAACACATAATATTTACAATACCTTATTGGAATTATGTCGAAATTGTAACAAATTTGTCTTACGGTATTAGGCTTTGCGCCGATTCTTCTCAGGCGGATAAAAAACGATCCCTTTTCGCCCGATTCGCACCTCTCTGCTTGACATCCTCTTTTTTCTACAATATAATAGTATAATGATATAAGGGCAGATTTGCCCCTAATGAAATACGGAGAGAATAACAATGTCAAAAATCAAAAGCTTCATCGGCAGGCGCCGCGAACCCATCCTGTTCCTGCTGATCCTTCTTGCGGCGATGGCGGTACGCCTGGTGATGTTCGGCTCGCACCCCGCAGGTCTCAACCAGGACGAGGCGTCCATCGGCTACGACGCCTGGTCGCTGCTGCATTACGGCATCGACCGCAAGGGCTACACCCTGCCCGTCCAGCTCGCAGCCTGGGGCAGCGGTCAAAACGTGCTCTACGCCTACCTTTCCATGCCGTTCATCGCCCTGTTCGGGCTCAACGTTTTTTCGGTCAGGATCGTAAACCTGCTGTTTTCGCTCGTCACCGTGGTCGCGGTGTACTTCGTCGTCAGGCGGTGGAAGGGCATAAAGACCGGCTTCATCGCAATGGCTCTCGTCGCAGCAGCGCCGTGGAACATCATGCTCGCGCGCTGGGGACTCGAGTCGAACCTCTTCCCTGCCATGTTCACGCTCGCGATCTGGATGCTGCTCAAGGCGATCGACAAGCCGCGCTTCCTCTATCTCGCGGCGGTCATCCTCGCGCTCTCGCTCTACTCCTACGGCTCGGCTTATCTTGTGATAACGCTGTTCTCGCTGGCTTGCTTCATCTACTTCATCGTCAAAAAGCGCGTGCCGCTCAGGCAGCTCATCTTCGGCGCGCTGATATACATAGTATTGTCGATACCCATCTACCTGTTCATGATAGTCAACGTGTTCGGGCTTGACGGGATACAGCTCGGCGTTTTGTCCATCCCGAGGCTCTACGGCAACCGCATCGAAGCCCAGTCGGGAACGACGGCATTCGGCTTCTTCAGCAATTTCTACAAGAACGTCATCGAACAGACCGACAAATACTTCCGCAACGCGATCGCCTTCTACGGCTGCTTCTATGTGATCTCGCTGCCGTTCTGGTTATTCGGCGTCTACAAGTGCATCCGCTCGCACGACAGCTTCGACTTCATCGTGCTGTCCGCGCTCGTGAGCTCGCTGCTGCTGTTCTGCTATTACAACGACCCGAACATCAACCGCGTCAACGCTGTCTATATGCCGCTCATCCTGCTGACTGCGGTGGGCTTGGGCGACTTTGCCGAAAGCAAGCGTCGCCTTGCCGCTGTCGCCGCGGCGTACCTGATGAGCTTTGCGGGCTTTTGCGTACGCTATTTCAGAGAGGACTACCGCACCGCTATAGCAAACGAGTTCTTCGTGGGCTTGGGCGAGGCAATCGAGGCCGCCGATGAGCTCTCTCAGGGCACGCAGACTGTTCATATCACCCACAACGTGAACATGCCCTACATCTACACGCTCTTCTACACTCAGACTCCGCCGGATGAATTTATCGCGACCGTGCACTATACAAACCCCGGCAGTATGTTCGAGGACGTCGCTTCGTTCTGCAATTACTCCTTCAACACCGACGGTGCCGCCAACGGTGAGAGCGGTATATATATTATGGAGAACAGCAGCATGAATGAGGTCGCGTCTAAAACCTCCGATATCCGTTCCTACGGCAATTACATTGTCGCCGTCATACACTGATACTATTTTCCAATAAAAACAGAATAAGGCAAAATGAATCGGCTCAGGATCCGAAGGGATTCTGAGCCGACTTTTTTTATTTTAAAAAATGCATAGTTTTATGCAATTTTCCGCGTATAGGCACTATAGATGAAGGAGGTAAGCGCATGAAAAAAGCAGCCGAAACACCTAAATATTTTTGCGTGTACTTAGATAATATCAAGCAGGTCGGCACGCTGACCGACGAGGAGAGCGGCGCGCTGTTCAAGGCGCTGTTTTGCTACGCCAACGGGCTCGACTGCCCCGGGATATCGGAATATCCGCGCGCTCAGCTCGCTCTGAGCTTCATGTCGGCGCAGATGGACCGCGATTTCGAGAAGTTCAGGATCAAGTCGGAAAACGGCAAAAAGGGCGGCGCGCCAAAGGGGAACCGCAACGCCGCCAAAAGGTCAAAACAACCTAAATCAACCAAAAACAACAAATACAATAACAAAGACAAAGACAAAGACAATAACAAGGACAATAACAAAAACAAAAACAATGACGATGTGTATATGCGCCCTGCGGGCGCGCAAAGCTATGACATCGACGAGCTGAGCAAATTTCAACCGTTTGTTTCGGAGAGAAAAAACGATACCGATTCGGATGGTTAGATATACGCTTTTGCCTCGACTCCGAACCTCTTTAAGTAAGCCGACCTTATCATGCCGACAAAGCTCTCGACCCTGTCGGGCTCGACAAGGTTTACGGTACAGCCTCCGAAGCCGCCTCCCGTCATTCTCGCGCCGAACACTCCCTCGGCGTTTTGAGCGGTCTCGGCGAGGAAGTCAAGCTCGGGACAGCTCACCTCGTAATCGTCGCGCAGCGAGGCGTGGGATAGGTTCATGAGCCTGCCGAAATCGTTCAGCCTGTTTTCGCGCAGGGCTTCGGCAGCTTTCAGGGTGCGGTCATTCTCGGAGATCACGTGCCTTGCGCGGCGGTATACGGTCTCGTCGGCGATCACTCCGCCTATGCTCTCAAACTCCTCCGGAGTGTAGGCGCACAGCGTCGGCTTGTCGAGCCTGCTTTTGAGCGCCGAGAGCGCCGCCTCGCACTCGCGTCTGCGGTCGTTATAGGCTGATGAGGCGAGCGAATGCTTCACCATGCTGTTGACGATCACCGGCACGGCGCGCGACAGGTCGATAGGCGTGAAAGAATACTCAAGCGTTTGGGTGTTGAGCAGCATGGCGTTGTAGGGCGTTCCGAGCGCGGACGCGAACTGATCCATAATGCCGCAGTTCACGCCGATGAAGCGGTTTTCGGCGAGCTGACCGATACGCGCAAGCTCGCTGCCGCTCAGACCGAGCCCGAAGGCGTCGGAAAGCGCCATGCCCGTCGCCACCTCAAGCGCGGCGGAGCTCGAAAGCCCCGACCCCGGGGGAACGCTCCCCTTGAACATCAGATCGGCGCCGCCGGTGAGCGGAGCGCCGAAGACCGCGAGGGAGCGCACCACAGCGGCGGGATAATCTGTCCAACGACCGCCGAGCTCAGGCTCCGACGCGTCGAGCTCAATGATGCCGTCGTCAGGGAAATCGAGCGAGTACAGCCTCAGCTTCCGGTCTTCGCGCCTGCGGCACAGGCAGGTGACGCCCATGCTCAGCGCGCAGGGCAGCACATAGCCGCCGTTGTAGTCGGTGTGCTCGCCGATCAGATTCACGCGCCCGGGCGCGAAACGCATGACCTCGGGCGGCGCGCCGAAGGTTTGGAGAAAGGTTCGGACAGGATCCATCGGATCAGCTCCTTTGCGTCAGTCTTAAAATTTACCGCATCCCCGCCGCTTCTATACTCCGCCGGACGCGGCATATAATTTAGCGGAGGTGCTTTATGCGAAAGGGAATCATCATATCGCTTGTTTTTATGTTTTTCATATCGTTATCAATGCTCGCCTCGGGCTGCGGCGAGAGTACGGTCGAGCCCGTCACGGCGTTCACTGCGGACTTCACCGCCGAATACAGGGGGCTGAAGCCCTGCGGCAGCGTGTCGGTCAGCGGAGCGGGCTACGCCTCGGTGACGCTCGACAGCCCCGAAACGGTCAGGGGCGTGAGCGCGGTCTACAGGGGCACTGAGCTCAGTCTGAGCCTTGACGGTCTGCGCTGCACATCCGACGAGGCGTATCTGCCCGACGGCTCGTTTTTCAGCCTGATGAAGCGCGCGCTGACCGAGGTCGGCGACCCCGACAGCCGCTGCGAATACGAATTCGACGAGCGCGGCTACCCGGTCTCGGCAAAGCTCGGCGAGCTCCGAGTAAATTTTCGGTATTCCGAATAATCACATTCTCACGCCGCGAAAATAGAATGTATCAACCGAATAATATTTTTCAACACGGCAAGAATATCAACATAAGGAGCGTGAAAGCCATGAATATAAAACGAGGAGACATTTACTACGCCGATCTCAGTCCGGTGGTGGGCTCGGAGCAGGGCGGAATAAGACCCGTACTTATCGTGCAGAACAACGTGGGCAACCGGTTCAGCCCCACGGTCATCGCCGCGGCGATCACAAGCCAGCAGTCAAAGGCGAAGCTGCCCACGCACATCCCCCTGCACGCCCACACCTCGGGGCTCGCAAAGGACAGCATTGTGCTGCTCGAGCAGATGCGCACCCTCGACAAGAGAAGGCTAAAGGAGAAGATGGGTACAGTCGACGAGAGCTCGATGAACGCGGTCAACAACGCGATCTCGATCTCGCTCGGGCTCAGTTGACAAGCAGCGCCCCGCAGTCCGGGTCTCTTGCGTCGAACCGTCCGGTCTTTGCAAAGGCAGCGCACCTTGCGCCGCCGTGACAGGCTTCGGCGTATCGGCATCCCCGGCACTCGCCGGGGACGGGCTGCGATCTCAGCTCCCTGAGAACGGGGCTGTCGCGGTAGATCTCGGAGAGCGAGCCGCTCCGGATATCGCCGACCTTTATCGGCAGCCTGCGGCAAGGCATCACCGAGCCGTCCGCGAGGAGCGCGAGCAGGCTGTCACCGGCGCTGCAGCGGTAGACCTCCTGCCTTGCGCACGGGATGAACTGGAGCGCCCGGGCGCACGAGATCCTGCCCCTGCGGTTGAGCGCAGCCGCCTCCCTGCACAGCGCGGCGTACTCTGCGCCCGAGGGGACGAGCCCGTTCCTGTCCTCGGCGGCAGGCAAAATCACCCTGTCGAACCAGAGCTTGTCGACCCCGAGCCTGCGGCAGAGCCTTGCGAGAGGCTTCAGCTCGCCGAGGTTTGCGCGCTGAACGGTAAAGGAGACGTCTGTGTAGATACCGAACGCCGTGAGCGCGCGGATGCCGTTCACGGCGGCGTCAAAGCTGCCCCTGCCACGGATAGAGTCGTGGACGTCCCTCGTCCCGTCGAGGCTGACCTGGACGTAATCCACTCCGAGTCTGCTCAGCCTGCGCGCGGTGTAGAGGTCGAGCAGGGTGCCGTTTGTGAGCACGGCGGTCTTTATGCCGAGCTCGCGCGCGGAACCGAGCAGCCAAAAAAGGTCGGGATGAAGCAGAGGCTCGCCGCCCGTAACGGTCAGAAAGCCTCTGAAATCATATTCTTTTAAAAATCCATCGTATTGCCGCAGCGTCTGCGCGAGCGTTTCGCGCTGTCCGAACGCGGAATAGTCGTCCTGATAGCAATGGCTGCAGCGCAGATTGCAGCGGTGGGTTATGTGCCACTGTAGATTAAAGCTTTTCATTATATCATTATAAAACGGAGATTCTGCAAAACAGGCTCCGCGGCTTGTTCTCAGAAGTGCGAGCCGCCGCCTCCGCCGCAGCCTCCGCCGCCTCCGCAGCCACCGCCGCCTCCGCAGCCGCCGCCTCCGCTTGAGGAGCCGCCCGAGGACGAAACGATCACGCCGGTGTCCGTCTTGAAGCAGGTGAGTCCGATCGTACCGGGCAGGACAAGTGTGCCTGTGCCGACAGTCACCGCCTTGTCGCCCGTGCGCTGCAGGGCGTTGTGGCGTTTTGAGAAGGCGATGCCGAGCGCGAGGATGACGCCCGCCATGGCAGCCAGCACCGCGTAGCTTGTGTACTTCATCGGCTCGCTGATCCTGCCGCCCTCGAACAGCGTGAGCATTTGCTCAAAGCAGCCGCGCGCGCAGCCGGCGTAGTCGCCCTTGGAGGCGTAGCCGCTGTTGTTGTCTGTGATCGAGCGGGCGCGCGAGTCGGTGAGCACATCGTACATCGCGCCGTAGGACTGCAAATTGATCTCTCTGTTGCCCATATTGACCGCCAAAATGCTCGCGCTGTTATATCCAAACAGCTCAAGCCGCTTCTGACGCGCCTGATCGAGCGCGCTGACGGCGTAAAGGTCCGTAGACCAGAACGCGACGTTGCCGTATTGGGTCAGAGGGATCATGCTCTCGAGCACGTCGCCCTTTTGAGAGGACTCGAGCAGCTCGGCCTCGTCGAGGATGACGACCTGATAGCCGGTCTCGGGGTTGGTGTAGAGCGCGCCGTCGACGCTTTTTTTAGCCGTCGCGGCAAGCGCGGCAGGCATACAGGAGCAGAGCGCGACAAGCGCGAGCAGGAGCGCAAGAGGGAGCTTAACCCTTGTTTTCATCGTAGTACGCTCCTTTCTTGTTGAACTGAGGCAGCGGACGACGGGCTACCTTGGTCTGGAAGTCGATATGGAAGAGCGCCAGCCCGAACAGCGCGGCTGCCGCCAAAAAGCACAGCAGGTAGGAAATGATGTTATAGGGCGGATCGTAGTATACCACCAGACCGCCTCCGATGATCATGCCCCACATCAGCAGGCTGAGCCAGACCGTCCTCTTTGAAAACGCCTTGGCTTCCTCGAGGATCCGCTGACGGAGCGGAGAGACCGAGCCGAACTTCTTCTTTTTGATCTTGTCGTATTCCATGGCGAGACGGATATTGCTCATCAGCAGGATTATCAGCGCCGGTATAAGCACAAGCGCACAAAAAAACCGCATATCGCCGTCATATGAGCCGTCGGAGGTAAAGCCGATCAGCGCCAAAAACGAGAGCACCGTAATAAAGCCGTAGAACACTCCGCCGACCTTGCTCTGCTTGTCGACGGACTTGATGAACGCGCGTTTGAGGTAATACATTCCCGTGAGCATGAGCAGCAGGCAGAGCGCGAGGGTGGTGTTCGCCTTGATAGCGGGCAAAAAGCCCATGATCAGCGCCAGCACGCCGAACAGACCTGCGGCTATGCAGCCTGCGGTGATGAGTATCTTGGCAGGGCTGAGCGGAAGGTCTGCCGAGACCCTGCCGGTCTGACCGTTGACGGCGGCGTAGGTGATCTCATTTCCGCTGCGGCGGCTCATGAACCACACGGGATAGAGAGCGCGCCGGGCGTCGGTGATAAAGACCGGAGCCTCCGACTTGGCGTAATCCATTGTGAGCTTCTGTTTTTTGACGGTTTCGGCGACCTGGGGATCGCTCTCGATCACCCTTGCCGCGTCCTCCTTCATTTCCTCGGTGATCGCCTCGTCGTACTCGTGGGGATCGACGTTGCCGGTCTCGGCGTAGAAGCCGCTGAGATAGCCGGGATGGAACCCGAGCTGCTGCTTGGCGTCGTAGGGCGCGAGGCTCTCGCTGAGATCGTCGTCAAAGGTAGCCGAGGCGTCGTGGGAATAGCCCTCGAGTCGGTAATCGGTGGCGCCCTTGAGGTGGTAATGCTTGATCTCATAGGTGTTCACGCCGGTCATGCGGCGCGGACCCGTGCCGGTGAGCTTGAACTCGCCCTGCATAGCCGCCTTGTAGCTCCAGTAGGGCATATACACGCCGCGAAATTCGTCGAGCAGCTTGGGATCGCGGTATTTTTTGGAGACAAAGGGATGGCGCTTGACCTCCTTCAGATAAGCCTCCTTGCACTGCTCCTTTGTGATCTTGAAGGGGATCACGCCGTCGGGACGCCACTCGCGGCGGAGCTTGTCGAAGAGCATCGAGGCGCCTCCGCAGTACTGGCAAAAGCCGATGGCGTCCGCCTTGTCGGTGGTGACGAGCTCCGCGCCGCAGGACGGGCAGACATATACGTAGCTGTCGTAGGTCTGTTCGCCCTTGGCGTCGTTTGACAGGCTGTCGTCGTTGATAGACGGCACGTCGTAGCTGTTGCGGCAATAGTCGCAGACCATTTTCTGGGACGCGATATCAAACCGCAGCCCCGCGCCGCAGGATGGACAGGGAATCATTTTTATTTACCTCCTATATTCAATTAACAATTAACAATTAATAATTAACAATTTCGGTCGTGCAGTCGGAATGCATTTTTTCCTGCGTTCCGTGCCCGACGGAATAATTGAAAATGGATAATGAAAAGTGGAAAATTGCGGGCGGGACACCCGCACCCGATTTGTAGTATAGAAGCGAGAATTGTAGGGGACGGTATCGACCGATTCGGAACCGACGTTGCTCGGTAAAGCAAACCTATCGTTCATCGCAAATAAGGTATCGCAGAAAGATAAAGCTCGTTCCCGTTCCCCCACCCCTCAGTCGCGCTTTTGGCGCGACAGCTCCCCTCAAGTGGAGCCCATTTTTATCCCCGAACACGCGGCATAAAAAATCGGGTGCGAGTGCTAACGCCTAAAACCTAAAACCTAAATTCTAAAACCTAAATCCTAATTCCTAACCCCTATTTGTACTATTCTACCATAAAACGCAGTCAAATGTAAAGTTTTTCTACAGCCTAAAACGACATTTTGTCTTGAAAACAGACCGAAAATACGCTATAATTATCTCATAATTGAAAATCTTATCAAGAGTGACGGAGGGACAGGCCCTGTGAAGTCCGGCAACCTGCATTTGCAAGGTGCCAAATCCTGCGGTTAAGCCGAAAGATGAGTAGAACGTGCCTTTCGGAAGAAGGGCTTATTTTTTTGCATTGGAGCGATAATATGGCAAGAAAGCTTTTTACATCCGAATCCGTGACCGAGGGTCATCCCGACAAGGTCTGCGACTGCATTTCCGACGCGGTGCTCGACGCGGTGCTCGCTCAGGACAAAAACGCCCACGTAGCCTGCGAGACCACCGTCACCACCGGCGTGGTTCATATCATGGGCGAGATCTCGACCACGGCTAACGTCGACTTCGCCGCTACCGCGCGTTCCGTGATCGACGACATCGGCTACAACGATCCCGCCTGCGGCTTTGACGCCAAAAGCTGCGCGGTGCTGGTCTCGATCGACGCCCAGTCTCCCGATATCGCTATGGGCGTCAACGAGAGCTACGAGAGCCGCGACGGCGAGGCTGACAGCGACGACCTCATCGGCGCGGGCGATCAGGGCATGATGTTCGGCTACGCGACCGACGAGACCCCCGAGCTCATGCCGCTGCCCATCTCGCTGGCGCACAAGCTCGCAAAGCGCCTCACCGAGGTGCGCAAGAACGGCACTCTCCCCTATCTGCGCCCCGACGGAAAGACTCAGGTCACCGTTGAGTATGACGACGACCGCGCCGTCAGGATCGACGCCGTCGTTGTCTCCACCCAGCACGACGAGGAGGCTGATCTGAGGACTATCCGCGACGACGTGATCCGCGAGGTCATCGAGCCGACCATCCCCGAGGGTCTGCTCGACGAGAACACCAAGATATTCGTAAACCCCACCGGCAGGTTCGTTATCGGCGGACCCGTGGGCGACTCCGGTCTGACCGGCAGAAAGATAATCGTCGATACCTACGGCGGCTTTTCGCGCCACGGCGGCGGAGCCTTCAGCGGCAAGGACCCTACAAAGGTCGACCGCAGCGCGGCGTACTACGCCAGATACATAGCCAAAAACCTCGTCGCGGCAGGGCTTGCAAGGCGCGCGGAGGTTCAGCTCGCCTACGCCATCGGAGTTGCGACTCCCGTTTCGGTCATGGTGGATTCCTTCGGTACCTCCGAATATTCGGACGAAAAGCTCGCCGAGGCGGTCAAGGCGGTGTTCGACTGCCGTCCGCGCTCGATCATCCGCGAGCTCAGGCTCACCGAGACCAAGTACCGTCCCCTCGCCGCCTACGGTCACATCGGCAGAGAGGAGCTCGGCGTTGCGTGGGAGAAAACCGACAAGGCGGACGAGCTCAGAGCCTACGCCGAAAAGAATTTTTAAGGCAGCAAGCCGGTTCGGAATTTTTTAAATATAAAACAGATCATTAGATTAAAACGGGCTCCCTTTTTATGGAAGCCCGTTTTGCATTGCTATTAAAAAATCGGTATCATCGCCCCTTGCCGAGCTTTGCGAGCGCGGCGTTGATCGGGATGGAGATCGCTGCGGCGGCGAGGCATTTTGCGACGTCGATCAGGATGAACGTCGAGGTCAGGGTAACCGCCGCGGTGAGGATATCCTTGCCTGTATACATTATAAAGCCGACTATGCCCGGGATATAAACGGCAGGCACGCCGACCAGCACCGCAACGGCGGCTGTGCGGACGACGCCCCGTCTGCCCTTGCCGCTGCCCTTGAGCAGACTGACGAGAAAGGACGCGAGGATGAAGCCGACTATGAAGCCGCCCGTCGGCGAGAGCACCGCGCCGAAGCCGCCCTTGCCGCCTGAGAACACGGGCAGTCCCACGCAGCCCAGCAGCGTATACAGCGCCTGAGCGATCAGCGCCTCGAGCGGATCGAGCACCAGCGCGACGAGTATCACGGCGAAAACCTGCAGCGTTATCGGCACAAGTATCGGCAGCGGGATCGCCAGCGGCGACAGCACGCACAACAGCGCCGCGCAGACCGCGATCCTCGCCGTTGAATACACCGACAGTCTCATTTTTGGCTTTGTTTTGATATCGTTCATATTGTCACCCCCCTTAGCGTTATTATGTTGACATTATAACCCTTTTGCGGTCAATTGTCAATGGTATTCTCAAAGAAGGTTAACAATACAATGCGCTTGAAAAATCCGCGCCGATATGTTAAAATAGTTTTCAGACATTAAAAGGGCGATACGGAAATATTTATGAGGTCCTGCTCTTGAAAATAAAATGATTATCCGGGGATGATAAAAATGAAAAAATGCGAATACTGCGGCAAGGAGATCTCATATCACGAGATCTATTGCAGCGACGAATGTCAGCGCATGGCGAACAGGCACTATGACCGCACAAGCAAATTCCTGCGCCTGTTCTATTCGTTCAGCATGGTCGGCTTGATCGGGCTGACGATCGGACTGTTTTTGATGTCGTTCGCTCGCTTTATGGGCGGAGGACTCGCAATCGGCTGCTGTCTGCTCCTTGCGGTGCTGCTCTTTTTGCTCCCCATGCCGACGCAGGGCATGATCCGCAAGCGCGGCATCAAAAAGGCGGAGTTCATCTCGCGGATGGTAGGCTTCGGCTTCATAGCCATCGCCCTGCTCGTAGCAGGACTGATGATCTGGCTTTGAAATATCAACGCGGGATTTTGTAATGCGGAATTCGGAATTCGGAATTATCGGGTCGCTCACTTCTCGCTTCTCACTTCTCGCTTCTCAAAAAATTGAATAATCCTCCGAACTCCGTCCATACTATGTGTATGCGCCGGACATTCCGGGCGGAAGGAGGACATCAAAATGATGATCATTGACAAAATCGCGCTGACGCTGCTTGTGATCGGCGGTCTCAACTGGGGCAGCGTCGGTATTTTTCAGTTCGACCTCGTCGGCTTCATCGGCGGCGGTCAGACGGGCGTGGTCAGCAGGATAATCTATATCCTTGTGGGACTTTCGGCGGTGTGGTGCATTTCGCTGCTCTTCCGCGACACGCGAACCACCGTCATCAGCGAACCCAATCACGCGACGACCTATTGATCAAAAAATGGTGTTGAAAAGGCAGAAGCTTTTCAACACCATTTTGTTTTAGTTTATATAATTATCACAGGCTCTCGACGATAGCCTTGGTATCTCTTGCGATGACCATTTCCTCATCGGTAGCGATCAGCTCTACGCGGATGGGCGAATCCTCAGCGGTGAGGGTTCCCTGTCTGCCGTGGATCATGTTGTTGTTGGCGTCCTTGTCAAGCTTTACGCCGAGGCAGCTCAGGTAATCGCAGACCTTCTCGCGCAGGATGGGCTGATTCTCGCCCAAGCCGGCGGTGAACACGATGCCGTCGCAGCCGCCGAGCGCCACAAAGTAGCTGCCGATGTACTGGGCGATCTGATAGTAGAGCATATCGTGCGCGAGCTTAGCGCGGGGATTGCCCGCCTGCTCCGCAGCGGTAACGTCTCTGTCGTCGCTTGAAACACCCGAAACGCCGAGCAGACCGGACTTCTTATTGAGCACAGCCGACATCTCGTCCATGCTCAGACCCTCCTTCTCGCCGATAAAGGTGACTACCGAGGGGTCGAGCGAGCCGGAGCGAGTACCCATCATGAAGCCGCCCAAAGGAGTGAGGCCCATGGTGGTGTCGATTACCTTGCCGCCGTCGATGGCGGTGATCGACGAGCCGTTGCCGATGTGGCAGGTGATGAGCTTGAGCTCCTCGATGGGCTTACCCATGAGCTCAGCCATCCTCGCGCTCACATAGCGGTGAGAGGTGCCGTGGAAGCCGTATTTTCTGACGCCGTACTTCTCGTAATACTCATAGGGAACGGCGAACATATAAGCCTTTTCGGGCATTGTCTGGTGGAACGCGGTGTCGAATACCGCGACCTGGGGAACCTCCTTGCCGAACACCTCGGTGCAGGCGTCGATTCCCTGGATGTGGGCGGGATTATGCAGAGGAGCCAGCGGAGACAGCTCCTTGATCTTTTCCAAAACGTCGGCGTCGATGAGCACGGAGCGGTCAAAATAAGCTCCGCCCTGTACTACGCGGTGACCGACAGCGGCGACCTCGTCGAGGCTCTTGATGGCGCCGTGCTCGGGGTCGAGCAGCGCGCATTTTACGGCTTCAAACGCCTGGGTGTGGTTCTTCATCTCGGCGGCGCGCTCGATCTTCTCGCCGTTCGACGCCTTGAAGCCGATGAACGAGCCGTCGGTGCCGATGCGCTCGCAGTTGCCCTTAGCCATTACCTGCTCGGTGGACATGTCGATAAGCTGGTATTTCAGAGAAGAGCTGCCCGCGTTGATTACTAATACTTTCATTGGTATCAATCCCTTCATTTTTATTGAATTATGTATTTGATTACTTTATAATTGATTATGCGGTTATGTGTCGGTATCGGGTCGCTCGGGATCGGCATTGACCTGCGTCCGGAGCCAAACGCATGCCATCCTGAGCTGGGCCCGGGACGGCAGCATTGAGCTCTCCCCCAATAACTAACTTTAATATTCTACATTAATCTTTCGGTTTTTGCAAGAGTTTTTGACAGAAAAAATCTATAAAAATGCAAAAGAATCGTAAAAAGAGGGTGTTTTTATGGCTGTTGCCGTGATTTGTGAATTTAACCCGTTCCATAACGGGCATAAATATCTGCTCAGCGAGGCGAGGAGGCTCTCGGGCGGCGGTGTGCTCGCCGTGATGAGCGGCAGCTTCACCCAGCGCGGCGAGCCCGCGATAACCGACAAATTCAGCCGCGCCGCGGTCGCCCTGCGCCACGGAGCCGATCTGGTCGCGGAGCTCCCTGCCGCATACGCCGTCGCCTCAGCGCGCAGGTTCGCCCTCGGCGGAGTGAACGCCGCGCGGAGCTTTTCCTGCGTCGACTCCCTCGCCTTCGGCTGCGAGACCGACGACCTCGGTCTGCTTACCGCGGCGGCGCAGGCTTATGAGAACGCCGAGGTCAACCGCCTTGTCGCCCTGAAAATGCGCGACGGCGATTACTATCCGCGCGCGCTGGAGGCGGCGGTGCGCTCGATCCTGGGCGACGGCGCCGCGGACGTGCTGAAAAGCCCCAACAACGTGCTGGCGGTCGAGTATATCCGCGCGCTTAGGGACAGCGGGATACGCCCCCTGCCGGTAAAGCGCGTCGGCGCCGCCCACGACAGCGGCGAGGTCTGCGCTGGCTTTGCCTCGGCTTCGCTGATACGCGCACGCCTGCGCTCGGGCGAGGACGTGACCGGGCTGCTGCCCGAAGTGCCCGGGGATATCACCCGTCCCGAAAATCTCGAGCGCGCCCTGCTCTGCCGCCTGAGGACGCTGACACGCGAGGAGCTCGCCGCGCTGCCCGAGGTGAACGAGGGCTTGGAGAACCGAATATACGAGGCTGTGCGCAAATATAATTCCGTAGAAGAAATATTATCGGCGGTCAAATCGAAGCGCTACACTCACGCGCGGCTGCGCCGCACACTCATCTGCGCCCTGCTCGACATCACCGAGGAGCTCCAGTCGCGCGGCGCCTCCTACGTCCGGGTGCTGGGCTTCAACACAGAGGGCGAAAAAATGCTGCGCTCCTGCGCTGCCGAGATCGTGACCTCGCCCGCCAAGGCGCTGAAGGACGGAGGCGAAAACGCCGAATTCCTGCGCGCCGACATACGCGCCTGCGACCTGCTCGGGGTATGCTTTGACCGGGTCAAGCCGGCCTCTCTGGATTTTTGCACAAAGATAATTCGGGAAAATTAGGCGAATTAACGAAGCGCGGCTGAAAAAGCTTAAAATTTTGCAAAAATATTTACATAAAAATGAAAAAACCTCTTGTATATTTGGCTAAAAGTTATTATAATAATATTAGATTGGTATCATTTAACATGACATAAAATCTGCACGTAAAATAATCCAAACAGAAGAGAGGTTTTATTATGGCATTTTCCCTTAATGACACAAGACCGCCCCTTGAGCAATTCCTTCAGGGCGAATCAGTGAGAGCGTACCACTTCCTCGGTTCTCACTTTGAGAACTGGGACGGCCGTCAGGGCGTAGTATTCAGAGTATGGGCGCCCAACGCCAAATCCGTTTCGGTCGTCGGTGACTTCAACGACTGGAACCTCGACGCCAACTATATGTACCGCATCTCCGATTCCGGCGTTTGGGAGCTGTTCGTAGAGGGACTCTGGGAGTTCTGCTGCTACAAGTACTGCGTGGAGACCCCGTGGAACGAGCGCATACTCAAGACCGACCCCTATGCCTTCCACTGCCAGACCAGACCCGACAACGCGTCGCGCACCTATCACATCTATGACTATCAGTGGCACGACGAGGACTGGTACAAGTTCAAGGCGGAGCATCCCCACAAGAAGATGCCGATCAACGTCTATGAGGTCAACGCCGGCTCATGGCGCAAGTATGAGGACGGCAATATGTTCAGCTACGGCAAGCTTGCCGACGAGCTGATTCCCTATGTCAAGGAAATGGGCTACACTCACATCGAGTTCATGCCCCTCACCGAATACCCCTACGACGGAAGCTGGGGCTATCAGGTGACCGGCTACTTCGCCGCGACCTCGCGCTACGGCGAACCCAAGGATCTGATGTATTTCATCGACCGCTGCCACCAGGAGGGCATCGGCGTTATCCTCGACTGGGTTCCCGCCCACTTCCCCAAGGACGCTCACGGCCTTGCACGCTTCGACGGCACCGGCTGCTATGAGTATGAGGACTGGAGGATCGGCGAGCACAAGGAATGGGGTACCTATATCTTCAACTACGGCCGCTATGAGGTCACCAGCTTCCTGCTGAGCTCGGCGATGTTCTGGCTGGATATGTATCACATCGACGGCATCCGCGTCGACGCTGTTGCCTCGATGCTCTACCTCGACTACAACCGCAAGGACGGCGAGTGGGTAGCCAACGCCTACGGCGGACGCGAGAACCTCGTCGCGGTGGACTTCCTGCAGAAGCTCAACACCGTTGTCCATATGTTCCACCCCGAGGCTATGATGATCGCCGAGGAGAGCACCGCGTGGCCGAACGTCACCCGTTATCCGATCGAGGGTCTGGGACTCGGCTTCGACTACAAGTGGAACATGGGCTGGATGAACGACATGCTGTCCTACATCTCGCTCGATCCCCTGTGGAGAAATTATCACCACGACACCCTTACCTTCAGCATGGTCTATGCGTTCTCCGAGAACTTCATGCTGCCGATCTCTCACGACGAGGTCGTTTACGGCAAGGGCTCGCTCATCAATAAGATGCCCGGCGACTACGACCAGAAGTTCCAGGGCGTGCGCGGCTTTGTGTCCTACATGATGGCGCACCCCGGAAAGAAGCTCATGTTCATGGGCAGCGAGATCGGTCAGTTCGACGAGTGGAACGCCAACGAGCAGCTCCAGTGGGATCTGCTCGGCTACGAGAAGCACCGCCAGCTCAACCACTTCTTCGCCACCGTCAACAAGTTCTACCGCGACACGCCCGCTATGCACGAGAACGACTATGACTGGAACGGCTTCCAGTGGATCGCCCTCGACGACTATCAGAACAGCGTCATCGCCTTCCGCCGTATCGCCTACGACGGCAGCGAGATCATCGCGGTCTGCAACTTCCAGCCCGTAACCCGCGAGCACTACCTCGTAGCCGTTCCCAAGTACGGCATCTATGAGGAGGTATTCAACTCCGAGGCGACCGAGTTCGGCGGAACCGGCATCGGCAATCCCGGCGATATCATGGCGATCAACAAGAAGAACCACGACCTCGACTACTGCTTCGAGCTCACGCTGCCGCCTCTCGGCGTATGCTTCTACAGACTCAAGCAGGAGCTTGAGCCTCCCAAGAAGCGCGTCAGAAAGAAGAAGGAAGAAGCCGAGGGCGAAGCTGCCGAGACCGTAAAGAAAGCAGAAAAGAAGCCCGCAGCCAAGAAAACCACCGCGAGAAAGGCGACCGTAAAGAAGGCGACAAAGAAGTCCGCAGCCAAAGCCGAGGCTCCCAAGGCTGAGGCTCCCAAGGCTGAGGCTCCCAAGGCTGAGGAAGCCAAAGCGGAAGCTCCCAAGGTGGAGGCTCCCAAGGCGGAGGAAGCCAAGGCTGAGTAAAATCCGAATAAATAACCGCAACAGCCGCTGCACCACGCAGCGGCTGTTTTTGAGATGAACTATAGGTTTGCTTTATCGAACAACGTCCGGTACATCGTAGGGGCAGACCCATGTGTCTTCCCTCTGCGCCGAGCTTTCTGTCATTCCGATTTCTGATAGAAAAACTTTGCATCCTATACGGGCGGACACGCGGGTCCGCCCCTACTTCTCAAACTATTAACCGTTAACTATAAAACTCTGTCGGGCAGAGAACGCAAAAAAACTAATGCATTCCGGCTGCTCGACCGAAATTTTCAATTGTCCATTTTCAATTTTCAACTTTCAATTGTATCTCTGTATCTGAATATTGACATTTGTGCCGCTTTGTCATATAATCTAAAATGGTTTCGCAGACATTGCGACAAAAAGCAACAATTGAAATATAAAATGGGGGTTATAAATGGAACAGACCGCAAAAAAGACCATTGTGTCTTTAAAGGATATTTTTGTGAGGTTTGACGGAGAGGTCATTCTCAACCATATCAACCTCGACATCCACGAAAAGGAATTTGTCACGATCCTCGGTCCCAGCGGCTGCGGCAAGACCACCACGCTCAGGATCATCGGAGGCTTTGTTGAGCCCGAAAGCGGCGACGTTATCTTTAACGGAAAGCGCATCAACGGGCTGCCGCCGCACAAACGGAACGTGAACACCGTTTTCCAGAAATATTCGCTGTTCCCGCATTTAAATGTTTATGACAACGTCGCCTTTGGGCTGAAGCTCAAAAAGGTTCCCAAGGACGAGATAAAGCGCAGAGTCACCAAAATGCTCGCCACCGTTGACCTCAAGGGCTACGAAAAGCGCCCGATCGACAAGCTCAGCGGCGGTCAGCAGCAGCGCGTCGCCATTGCGAGGGCGCTTGTGTGCGATCCCGACATCGTTCTGCTCGACGAGCCGCTCGGCGCGCTCGACCTCAAGCTCAGAAAGGATATGCAGCTCGAGCTCAAGGAGATCCAGCGCCAGTCCGAAAAGACCTTTATCTACGTCACCCACGACCAGGAGGAGGCGCTCACGATGAGCGACCGCGTGGTCGTGATGAACAACGGCGTGATAGAACAGATCGGCACCCCCGAGGACATATATAACGAGCCGGTCAACGCCTTTGTAGCCGACTTCATCGGCGAGGCGAACATCCTCAACGGCACGATGATCGACGACTGCCGCATCCGCATCCTCGGACGCGAGCTCGAGTGCGTCGACAAGGGCTTCGGCAAAAACCAGCCCGTCGACGTGGTGATCCGCCCCGAGGACATCATAATGACCATCCCCGAAAAGGGTCAGCTCACCGGAGTGGTCGAAAACGTCACCTTCAAGGGCGTGCATTACGAGATCAGCGTGCGCTGCGGCAGGTGCGAGATACTGATCCACTCCACCGACAGCGCAAAGCTCGGCGACACCGTCGGAATGCGCGTCATCCCCTTTAATATACAGATAATGAACAAGCTGCTGCCCATCGAGTCCAACGTGATCGAGACCGTCGTGACCTACGGAAGCGAGTCCGACAACAGCTTTGAGTTCGAGCTCGAGGGCGAGACCGTGACCGTCAGGGACAGGTACTTCGCCGAGGGCACGCGGCTGAGGATATCGCTGCCGTTCGACGCGCTCTCGATCGCCGGCGACGGCGTGGGCGACCTGAAGGACGTTTATATAGAATCGGTCGTCTACAAGGGCGAGCACAACGAGATCATCCTCGAGTCCGACGAGCGCAAATGGCTGATGCTCAGCGACGTGGACGAGCAGGTGGCTACCTATGTGCCGCTCAGCTTTGACTTTTCAAAGGCGGAATTCGAGGTGCTTGACCCCGAACCCGCGGAAGAGGAGGGCTGAAAATGAAATCTCGCAAGCTCTCCATCCCCTACATCGTCTGGATGCTCGTGTTCACGATGATACCGCTGGTGATGATCATGATCACCGCGTTCACCGACAGCAGCGGCGGCTTCTCGCTGGAGCCGTTCAAGGCGGCGTTCGGCTACACCAACATCTTTCTGAAATCCCTGTGGATAGCCCTTGCCTCGACGGGCATCTGTCTGCTGCTCGGCTATCCCCTCGCCTATATAATCACGCGGCTGCGCCCCTCGACCCAGCGCACGGTCATAATGCTGATGATGATCCCGATGTGGATGAACTTCCTGCTCAGGATATACGCGTGGGTGCTGCTGCTCCAGCACAACGGACCGCTCGACCTCGCGCTTTCGCTGCTCGGGATACACGGCAGCTACTCCAACAACACCGCCGCCGTTATCGTCGGCATGGTCTATGAGTACCTGCCCTTCATGCTGCTGCCGATCTACACCGTAATGGGCAAGATCGACCCCGGTCTGATCGAGGCGGCTCAGGATCTCGGCTCAAACGGCTTCCAGGTCTTTAGAAGGGTCATTTTTCCGCTGAGCATCCCGGGCATCATCTCGGGCATCACGATGGTTTTCGTGCCAAGCGCCTCGACCTTCGTCGTGGCTCAGTACCTCGGCGGCACCGACGACATCATGATCGGCGACGTAATCGACAAGATCTTCCTTACAAACAACCACATCGGCGCGGCGATCTCGCTGATACTGATGATATTCATCTTTGTGTTCCTCGTGCTGATGAACCTGTTCGGTGATGAGGAGGCGATCGCGTGATGAAAAGCAAGAAAAAGAAGGGCGTGCTCTCAAAGATCTACATCGCCCTGATACTGATATTCATGTACGCGCCGATCGCGGTGCTGATCTTCTACTCCTTCAACAAGAGCAGGTCTGCGGTCTGGGGCGGCTTCACCCTCGACTGGTATGTTCAGCTCTTTCACGACCGCAGCATAACGAGCGCGCTGATGAACACGCTGAGCATCGCGTTCCTCGCGTCGATCTTCGCAACGATACTCGGAACCGCCGCGGCTATCGGCATCAGCAATTTCAAGGGCAAAAAGCGCGTGCTCATCCAGAACGCCTCGAATATCCCGATCATCAGCCCGGACATCGTGATGGGCGTATCGCTGATGCTGCTGTTCACGTTTTTGGGCGTGATCTTCGGCTTTGAGATGGGCTACGTCACGGTGCTGCTGTCGCACATCTGCTTCTGCGTGCCGTTCGTGGTGCTCAACGTCATGCCGAGGATAAAGCGGATGGATCAGAGCATCTACGACGCCGCGCTCGACCTCGGCTGCAACCAGTGGCAGGCGTTCTACAAGGTTGTCATCCACGAGCTCATGCCCGGAATCGTCTCGGGCGCGCTGATGAGCTTCACCTATTCGCTCGACGACTTCGTTATCACCCACTTTACTCAGGGCGCAAAGTTCCAGAACCTCTCCACCGTGATCTACGGTATGCTGCGCAAAAAGATACCGCCCACGATCAACGCGCTCTCGACCCTGCTCTTCCTTGTCATTATCATAATCATGGTGCTGATCAACATCCGCGACAGAAGAGAGGAAAAACGCAAGGCGCAGAAGGCGTAATCAATTCGGAATGCGGGATTCTTTCGGCTCGCCGCCGAAGGATCGGACAAGAAAGCAACGTCGGTTCCGGGTCCTTCGAGACCGACCCCTACCGTTTTAACTACCAGCCACTTCTAAATTTCCACTTTCAATTTAAAAAATCGGGCACATAAGGCAGAAAAAAATGCATTCCATCTACACGACCGAAATTGTTAATTGTTAATCGTTAATTAATCTCAGGAGGTATATGAAAATGAAAAAAATCCTTTGCATCATTCTCGGCGCGCTCATGCTCTGCTCCTGCGCCGCAATGTTCTCGGGCTGCGGCGACGGCGTCGGCAGCGCGGGCGAAGTCAACGTCTACAACTGGGGCGAGTACATCTCCGCCGGCGAGTACGATCTGATGGACGTTATCGCCGAGTTCGAGAAGGAGACCAAGATCAAGGTCAACTACACCACCTACGAGACCAACGAGGATCTCTACAATATGCTCAAGAACAGCAACGTCAGCTACGACGTGGTCGTTCCCTCGGACTACATGATCTCAAAGCTCATCAACGAGGGTATGCTGCTCGAGCTCGACTTCAACAACATCCCCAATGTTCAGTACATTGACGAGCGCTTCAAGAAGCTGCCCTGCGACCCCGACGGCAAGTATTCCGTCTGCTACAACTGGGGCGTCACCGCGCTGGTCTACGACAAGACCAAGGTCAAGAACACTCCCACCGGCTGGAACGCGCTCTGGGACGAGAGCCTGAAGGGAGACATCCTGATGTTCAACAACAGCCGCGACGCAATGGCTATCGCCATGCAGCTCTGCGGCATCGACCCCTCAAACTTCACCAAGGAGGACGTCGACACGGCGGCTGCCAAGCTCGCCGAGCAGAAGCCTCTGCTCAAAAAGTACGTCATGGATCAGGTGTTCACCGAGATGGAGACAGGTCAGAGCGCTATCGCGCCCTACTACGCCGGCGACATCGCTATGATGATGGAGGAGAACGAGGATCTCGACTACTGCCTCCCCGAGGAGGGCTCAAACCTCTTCTACGACGCGTTCTGCATCCCCACCTGCAGCAAAAACAAGGCTAACGCCGAGGCGTTCATCAACTTTATGCACAAGCCCGAGGTCGCAGCCGCCAACTGCTCCTATCTGCGCTACGGCACCCCCAACACCAAGGCGGTCGATTACCTCGACGACGAGATCAAGAACAGCGAGCTCACCTTCCCGAGCGACGACTACATCAAAAAGTGCTATGTCTTTGCAAACGTCTCCGACGACGTTTACTCCTATATGCAGGAGAAATTCATCAAAATCCAGGCGGAATGATCCCGCACGGATAATACGAAAGCTCCCCTCGGTGAAGGGGAGCTTTTTTAATTCGCACTTGACAGGGGAACAAAAAAATGATATGCTTAAAGTAATACAATAAAATTCGACAAGGAAGGTGCGAATATGAAGCTGAGCAACAAAATCACGGGGCTGATCCTGGCGCTGATCGTGGTGCTGAGTCTCGGCGTGAGCACGCTGTTCATGCTGCAGAAGCAGGGCTATCACGAGGACGAGCTGCTCACCTATAACCTCGCGAACTCCTCCAAGCAGCTCGAGATGGGCGAATGGAGCGATGTCGGCGATTTCACCGAGTACCTCGCCGCCACCGAGGGTCACCGCTTTGACTACGCCCAGGTGGTGCAGAACCAGATAATCGACGCCTCGCATCCGCCGTTTTACTACGCGCTGGTGCACACCGTCTGCTCGCTCTTCCCGGGCGTGTTCAACCGCTGGCTCGCCTATGTCATCAACCTTGTGATGATGGCGATATCGCTCCTGCTGCTGTTCAGGGTCGGCAAGCGCGTCACGAACAACAACCTCTACGCGCTGATCGCCGTCGGGGGCTACGCTTTCAGCATCGCCTGCGTGACTACTACCGTTTACCTTAGGATGTACGCCACGCTGACCTGCTTTGTGCTGGCGTTTTTGGCGCTGACGCTGAGGATATATGACAGGGGCAAAAAAGTGAAGCTCACCGATATGCTCATGCTGCTGCCCGCCGTCACCCTCGGCGTGCTCACACAGTACTACTTCATCCTCTTTGCGGGGCTGATCGGTCTGGTCTTTCTTATCCTCTCGATAAGGGAGCGCTGCGTCAAGCGGCTGCTGATCTACGCCGCCGTCGCCATCGCCGGAGCCGGTATCGCGCTGGCGATATATCCGCACATCATCTCGAACGTGCTCGGCGGCAACCGCGGTCTCGGCTCGCTCGAGATCAGCGTCGACGCGATCACGATATTCACCTATGTCGTCTACAAGCTCGGCACATATATGCAGCTCCTCGCCAAGGATCTCTTCCTCAATCAGGTCTGGTTCCTTGCGCTCTGCACGGGGCTTTCGCTGGGCGCGTGGGTATATTTCCGCTTTGTCAGAAAGGAAAAAATGCCGCGCCGCGGACTATTCATCTTTGTTCCCGCCGTGGTCTATTTCTTCTTCATCGCGCTCGTCTCGCCGTTCAACAGCGACCGCTACGTCATGGCCCGTCACGCCCTACTACCTCTACGGCAAGACCAATCTCTATGACCCTCAGACCGAAAACTGCGTGTTCGTCGGTACCGCCATGCTCGAGTGGAACAAATGCATCGACAAATTCATGCTCTATGACGGCACGATGATCGTCCAGTCCTCCAAGATGTCGCCTACGCTCGGCGACGAGCTGGAGGAGTTCGCCACTAACCGCGGAGTCGTCACCAACGGCAAGATCAACGCCTTTGCCGCCGCCTATATGAACAACGGCGACGTCGAGCGCACCGAGGGCGACAGCCTCACAAAGCTTGCCACCGACAAAAAGCTGCGCGAGCTCGACGAGGTGACGGTCTATATCTCGCGCCTCGCGGACAGGGAAGCGGTCATTGATTACATCACGAACAACACCCGGTTCAAGAACTACGAGCTGATCCAGGCGGACTATGATTTCGAGGACTTCTACAACTGGTACGACTACTTTGTTGAGACCGAGTCGTACTGCAACGTCTATGTGTTCAGAGCCTAACTTAAGGAGATCAGGGAAATGGAAAAATGGGATAAATCCGCGCGAAAGGACGCGATCGGCTTCGCGTTTTCGGGCGGCGGGATGCAGGGCGTGTCGCACATCGGAGCGATCAAGGCGCTGTACGAAATGGGCATACGCCCGGACTATGTTTCCGGCACGAGCGCGGGCTCGGTCATGGCTGCGTTCTGCGCCATGGGCATGAGCGCCGATGAAATGCGCGATTTTGTCGCCGAGAACCTCCGCATGATCGCCAAGCTCAAAAAGCTGAAGGCGGCAAAGCGGCTGCTCGGCTACCTCTTTCACACCGACAAGACCGACGGGCTCGTCGACGGCGCGGTGATCTCGGAATTCGTCAAAAAGGCGATGGAGCTCAAGGGGATAACCGGCTTTTCCAACCTGCCCATAAACCTCTCGGTCTGCACGGTCGACAACCTGACCACCGACGAATGCATCTTCCTGACCCAGGACGAGGGGCTTGAAAACGAGTTCCTCCACTACTTCACGGGCGCGCCGCTCGAGGTCGCCGTGCGGGCAAGCATGTCGTTCCCCGGATATTTTTCGACCTGTCCCTACTTTGACGGCGACACGGAGTACAACTGCGTCGACGGCGGCTCAAAGGACAACCTGCCCGTCAAGGTGCTGCGCGACATGGGCGTGGGCAAGGTGCTCGGCGTGGGCTTCAACACGATGGCTTACGACAAAAAGACGGGCTTCGATGGCGTGGTTCACGTCATCCTGCGCGCCCTTGACCTGTATTCCATCGACGCTACGCGGCGCTCGCGCAAGATGGCTGATTACTCGATCGAGATCAAGAACGAGAACACCAACCTCTTTGAGATCAAGGCGATCGACGAGACCATCCGCGAGGGCTACGACAAGGTGATGGCTCAGAGGGCGGAGCTTGAACGCATCTTTTGCCGCTGATGAAAAAAATAGCATTCTGCCACTGATTTTGACTTTTCGACCGACAGAAAAGGTGTTTATTGCAACATCTTCCCTGTCGGTCGTTTTTATATGAAAATATCATAAATTTTCCGCGCATTTTTCTCTGTTTATATTGCAAAAAAACTATTTATCGTGGTATTATTATCCTGAAATATTGGCTTTGCTTCTGACAGCAAAGTCTTACAAGGAGGAATAAGAATGAAAAAACTGATCGGTCTGCTGCTTGCGGTCCTGATGATCGCAGGCACAGTCACCGCCGCACCGTTCAGCGTCGCCGCATTGGACGACGGGAACGAACCGAGCTACGTCTGGTTTGACAACAGCGGTTTCGGTTACGACACCGTATGGACGTATTTCTGGAACAACGGCGGAGAAATGCAATGGCCGGGCTTTGAGATGGAGCACGTTTCCGGTGACATTTACCGCGCGGAGATCCCCGACGGCATGGTGCATGTCATCTTCAGCGACAACGGCTCTCCTCAAACCGACGATCTGGCTCTTCAGAATGAAGAGAGCATTTACACGATCGACGGCTGGGAGAAATACCCTCCGGAGGAGCCCACCGCGGAGCCCACCGAGGAACCCACCGAGGAGCCCGTCAACGACATAACCGTTTATTATGACAACACCAAGGCATTCCTTGAGACTCCGTATTTTTACGTATGGGACGATTCCGATAACAGCCCAGTCACCTGACCCGGCACTCCGATGACCCACGTCGCGGGCAACATCTACAGCGCGACCTTCCCGGGAGACTATAATCACATCATCTTCAATGACAACGGCTATTATCAGACAAGTGATCTGGATGTTCCCGGCGATGGCAATATCTTTATCTCCGGCGACAAAGATGTAAACTACCAAGGCACATGGGAGCAGTATGACCCGAGCTCCGCTGTCGACGCGCCGAACTACGTCTATTTTAAAAAATCCGAGTCCGATTACGACGGCTCGATGTACGCCTATTTCACCGACAAAAACTCAAACGCATACTACAGCTCCCCGGGAATAGAGATGGAGCTCGTTGAGCCTAATATCTACCGCACCGAGATACCCGAGGGTTACCACAAGGTCAAATTCAGCTTCAGCAGCGGCACCAGCATAAGGCGTGTGACGATCCCGGCTCCCAACTATATCTACAGCAGAAGCAGCCGCGGATGAGCAGCCTACACCGTTCCCGAGGGCGACAAGGCATACTTTGTCGACGCTATGGGCTGGGGCGAGGTCACCCTGACCGCCTATGATCAAAACGGCGATCCAATCACGGCTGAGGGCGTTGAGCCCTACGCTGTGACCACAGACCCAAAGGGCAACATCATCAATAAATTCGTCGTCCCCGACGGAACCGAGAGCTTTGCCTTCCAAGGCGGAGGAAAGCAGACGGAAGCCGCGACCGAACTGTTTAAATACTTCTACACGCTTGAGGATCAGGGCGAAAACGGCAGGGTCACGGTCATGGAATACCCCTTCCCTGAATACTACGCAGTCAAGGGCAAAGCCGAGCTCAACAGGATCATCACCGCGCATGTAAAGAATGACGAGAGATCGTGCTACCGCTTCACACCCGAGGAAGATATGACAGTCCGCTTCTTCTCCTTGGCTGACAACGGTGAATACACGATCGGCTACCTATACCCCGACGACCCGACATCGGATTATATCGAGTATTTCGATTTCGGCAACAGCAGTAATTTTAGCGGAACATGCAGCTTAACAGGCGGACAGACCGATTACTTTGGCGTCAGAAAATATTACTACAACAATGAAGTGACCGACATCCCGTTTATCATTGAGCCATATGACGACTCCTCGAACGAGAGCTTCGAGATCACCTCGGTCAACGCGGTCGGCTCCGGCCACGGAAACTTTATGAACAATCACTACTGGGATAATAACGAGAACGAGATGACCGAGCTTTCAAAGGGACTCTACTCAATCACCTTTGAAAATGTTGAGGCGAACGGCTGTTATGATTTCTACTTCATCGCCAATCACGACGAAGATATTTGGTGGGGCGAGTACAGCCAAATCAATATCGGCGAGGAAAGAACTATCCTCTATCGCTACAATTATCCTCTGTATTTCTACACCCCCTACTCCGAGACCGACACCTACAGAGTGACCCTGATCTTTGACGCGAGAGACTTCAGCTCGAGCAACAACTCGGTCAAGACAAAGGTGCTCTGTGAGCCGATGGAGGGCAGCGCCGACCTGCTTATGCTCGTGCTCGCTCAGAATCCGACCAAGACCGACTATGTAGCCGGCGAGAAGGTTGACCTCAGCGGAATGATCCTGACGGCGATCTACAACAACGGCACCTCGGAACAGGTTCAAAACTGCGCCGCGAGCCCGCTGGTCGTTGACGAAAACACCGAGCAGATCACCCTCAGCTACAAGGGCAAGACCGCAAGCTTCCCCGTGACCGTAAGCCCCGCAGAGCTCACGGGAATCGAGCTCACAAAGCTTCCGAATCAGCGCATCTACTGGACGGGCGACCGGCTCAACACCGAGGGTCTGGCGGTATCGGCAGTCTACAACAACGGCATGATGAAGGTCCCCGTAACTGACTATACCGTATCGGCTGACCTGAGCACACCGGGCGTCAAGACCGTGGTCGTGAGCTACGGCGACTTAACCGCAAGCTTCGAGGTCAACGTGAACGCTCTGTATATCAGTTATCTCGATGTCAGCAGATACCCCGACAAGACCAAGTATTACCGCGGCGAGGAATTCGACCCCGAGGGAATGGAGATCACCGCGCATTACAACAGCGGCAAGACGAGTATCATCAACGACTACACCGTTTCGGAATTCGACAGCACGAATTTCGGTTGGTCAGACATAAGAATAACCGCCGACGACCTCAGAGGCGGCACCCAAACCGTATACTTCTCAGTTGAGATAATCCCGCGTCCCCTGGCTGTGGCGATCACCTATATGCCGACAAGACTTGAATATGTAGCCGGCGAGGATATCGACCCGGCAGGTATGCAGGTCTACGTTATCAAGGACGACGGCTCGGCTCAGATCGTACCCGACCCGGGCGTGCTCACAAACGACAAGGAGATCCGCTTTACCGACAACCAGGGCTGGGACTCCTGCATGATGACCGTCTGCCATAAGAACGGCGAAGTGAGCGAGAATTGGTGTAATTACACCGAGTACAACGATTACGGCGAGACAGTCTTTGTCTTTAACCTCCCGTATGACGCGGCGCAGATCAGGTTCTATAACTACTACGATGAGACCGAATGCACAGAGCTTATCACCGAATTTGACGTAAGCGGCTATTATACGGACGACGAGATGAACGAAAACGACGAATATATCGCCCATCCGTGGACAGCGGATAACTATCAGTCCGCGTATCCCGAAAGCTACACCGTCAGCAGCCTCAAGCCCGAGGCAGGCAGACAGCTCGTCGAGGTTCAATACAACGGCAAATCCGCGTACTTCTTTGTAGACGTATACGACCTCGGCGATGTTGACCGCAACGGCGTGATCGACATTTGCGACGCCACCGCCATCCAGAGGCACGCGGCAGGACTCGAGGAGCTCAGCGATATCGGACAGAGACTCGCCGACGTAAACGGCGACGGCGTGGTCGACATTACAGACGTCTCCATGCTCCAGATGTTCATCGCAGGCTGCATCGACTCCTTTGAAACCGCCTGACAAACCCAATCAACACACAAAAGCTCCCCGAATCGGGGAGCTTTTCCCTTTGAAAAAGCGTATGCCTTGTATGTTTTTGCGGGAACAAATAAGATTATATTGACACACCTCGGCAAACAGACTATAATAAAATGGACAATATAATGACAAGAATCCGCAAAAACGAAAGGGGCAGAATAATGTCGTCATTCAACGGAGCAACCTTAATGATAACCGGCGGTACCGGCTCGTTCGGCAACACCGTGCTCAAGCATTTTCTGACGAGCGATATCGGCGAGATACGCATTTTCTCGCGCGACGAGAAGAAGCAGGATGATATGCGCCACGACCTGCAGTCGCGTTTTCCCGACTATGCCAACAAGGTAAAATTCCACATCGGCAACGTGCGCAACGCGCAGTCGATCAGGGACGCTATGTGGGGCGTGGATTATGTATTCCATGCGGCGGCGCTCAAACAGGTGCCGAGCTGCGAGTTCTTCCCGATGGAGGCGGTGCGCACCAATGTCGAGGGCACAGACAATATGCTCCACGCGGCGATAGACTGCGGCGTAAAGCGCGTGGTCTGCCTTTCGACCGACAAGGCGGCGTACCCGATCAACGCGATGGGCATTTCCAAGGCGATGATGGAGCACGTCATCTACGCCAACGCCCGTGTAGCCGCCGAGCGCGGCGGCACGGTGATCTCCTGCACACGCTACGGCAACGTCATGTGCAGCCGAGGCTCGGTCATCCCGCTGTTCATCGACCAGATCAAGGCGGGCAATCCGATCACGATCACCAATCCCGAGATGACGCGCTTTCTGATGAATCTCGACGAGGCGGTAGATTTGGTGAAATTCGCGTTTGAGCACGCCAATCCCGGCGACCTGTTCATCCAGAAGGCGGACGCGTCCACCATCGGCGTATTGGCTCAGGCGGTGCAGCAGCTTTTCGGCGACACCGGCACCAAGATCATCGGCACCCGTCACGGCGAAAAGCTCTATGAAACCCTGATGACCCGCGAGGAGCGCCTGCGTTCTGAGGACATGGGCGACTACTTCCGCGTTGCCGCCGACAACCGCGACCTCAATTACGACAAATTCTTCGTCAAGGGCGAGGTGCATACCGAGGCTGACGAGTCCTATACCAGCCACAACACCAACCTTCTCGACGTTGAAGGCACCGTCAAAAAGCTATTAACGACCGATTATGTGCAGGAGCAGCTCGAATTATGGAACAAGTGAGATTTAAGGAAAACGGAAAGCTGAAGCTTTTGATCATCGTCGGCACACGCCCGGAAATCATTCGCCTTGCTGCGGTGATCAACAAGGCGCGGAAGTATTTTGATACGATTCTCGCCCACACCGGTCAGAACTATGACTACAACCTCAACGGCGTGTTTTTTAAGGATCTGCAGCTCGACGACCCCGACGTGTACATGAACGCCGTCGGCGCCGATTTGGGCGAGACTATGGGAAACATCATCGCCGCGAGCTACAAGCTGATGGTCGAGCTCAAGCCCGACGCGGTGCTCGTTTTGGGCGACACCAACTCCTGCCTGAGCGTGATCGGCGCAAAGCGCCTGCACATCCCGATCTTCCATATGGAGGCAGGCAACCGCTGCAAGGATGAATGCCTGCCCGAGGAAACCAACCGCCGCATTGTCGATATCATCTCCGACGTGAACATGGCGTATTCCGAGCATGCGCGCAGATATCTTGCCGATACCGGACTGCCGAAGGAGAGAACCTACGTGACAGGCTCGCCGATGGCTGAGGTCTTGCACGCGAATCTCGACAAGATCGAGAACAGCGACATCCACCAAAGATTGGGCTTGGAAAAGGGTAAATACATCCTGCTTTCCGCTCACCGTGAGGAAAATATCGACACCGAGCGCAACTTCACCTCGCTGTTTACGGCGATAAATAAAATGGCGGAAAGGTACGATATGCCCATCCTCTACTCCTGCCATCCGCGCTCCAAAAAGCGCTTGGAGCAGAGCGGCTTTGCCCTCGACAAGAGAGTCATTCGGCACGAGCCCCTCGGCTTCCACGACTACAACTGCCTGCAGATGAACGCCTTCGCGGTCGTGTCCGACAGCGGCACTTTGCCCGAGGAAAGCAGCTTCTTCACCTCGATCGGCAAGTCCTTCCCGGCTGTCTGCATCAGAACATCCACCGAACGCCCCGAGGCGCTCGACAAGGCGTGCTTCATCCTCGCCGGCATCGACGAAAAGAGCCTCCTGCAAGCCGTCGACACCGCGGTAGAGATGAACAAAAGCGGCGACCTCGGTATTCCCGTACCCGACTATGTGGACGAGAACGTGAGCGACAAGGTCATTAAAATCATCCAATCTTACACAGGTGTAGTGAACAAAATGGTTTGGAGAAAGCTCTGATGAATATACTGGTAACCGGCGCAAAGGGCATGGTCGGACAGGCTCTGTGCGCAAATCTGAAAAATATACGCGACGGCAAGAACCGCACGCGCCCGAATATTTCTATAGAAGAAATATATGAATACGATATTGATAATTCCGCTGAGGAATTAAACGAGTATTGCAAAAAGGCTGACTTTGTCTTTAACCTCGCGGGCATAAATCGTCCGAAAAGCAACGACGAATTTATGCAGGGCAATTTCGGCTTCGGCGAAAAGCTGCTTAATATTCTGAAAGAGAATAATAACAAGGCGACGGTGATGCTCTCGAGCTCGATCCAGGCTACGCTGATCGGCCGCTACGGTCAGTCTGACTACGGCAAGAGCAAGCTCGCGGGCGAGGAGCTGCTGTTCAAATACGGCGCGGAGACCGGCGCAAAGGTCGCGGTCTACCGCTTCCCGAATCTGATGGGTCACAGCCGCCCGAACTACAACTCCGCGGTCTCGACCTTCTGCAACGCCGTGGCGAACGATTTGCCCTATACCGTCAACGACAGAAACGCCGAGGTCGAGCTGCTCTACATCGACGACTTGATCGAGGGTATGTTTGACCTGCTCGAGGGCAGGGAAAAGCACTGCGAGTACGACGGTTTGATTCCCGTAGAGAAAAAAGACGGCAGATATTGCTATGTGCCGCTGACCTACAAGGTCACGCTCGGCGAGATCGTAGACCTGCTTCAAGGCTTCAAGGCACAGCCCGAAACGCTGGTAATGCCCGATATCCCCGACGGCAGCTTTGCGAAGAAGCTCTACAGCCTCTACTTATCATATTTGCCGACCGACAAATTCAAGTTCGCGCTGAAAATGAACCGCGACGACCGCGGCTCGTTCACCGAGCTTTTAAAAACCGTAAACTGCGGTCAGTTCAGCGTCAACATCAGCAAGCCCGGAATAACCAAGGGTCAGCACTGGCACAACAGCAAGTGGGAGTTTTTCATCGTCGTCAGCGGCAGAGCGCTGATCGAGGAACGCAATATCCACACGAACGAGAAGGTCTCGTTCGAGGTGAGCGGCGAAAAAATCGAAGCCGTCCACATGATCCCCGGCTGGACGCACAACATCATCAACCTGTCCGACACCGAAAACCTCGTCACCCTGATGTGGGCGAACGAGCGGTTCGACCCGAATCATCCGGACACATTTTTTGAAATTGTATAATTTAAAAAAGCAGCTTCCATCAAAAACGGAAGCTGCTGTTTCTTTTAAAACATTGCTTTGCTGCGCGGCAGTGAGGTTTCCTACAGCCTTCTCAGGTATTCGGAGGACACGGGGAAGGTGTAATAGGTATCGGGATAGGGCTCGTCCTCCAGGGTGAAATGCCACCACTCGCAGTCTATCGGCAGAAAACCGTTGCGCAGCATGGCGTTCCTGAGTATCATGCGGTTGTTGTACTGTTCCTCGGTGACGCCGCGATAATCGGGATGAGAGGCGACACTGAACAGATCGAACGGACTGCCCATATCCAGCTCCTTGCCCGTCGCCATATCGAGCAGCGTAAGGTCTACGGTGCTGCCTCGGCTGTGGCTGGACTGCTTGGCGATATAGCCCTTTTCAAAAAGCTCCTGCTTTTCAAGCTCGGGGTAAAAATACTGCTTCATGCGGATGTCCTGATCCTCTATCCCCCACAGGACAAAATGCCTCACCGCGCACACGGGGCGGTAAGCGTCAAACACCTTTAGCCGATAGCCCCGAACCATCAGCTCGAGGCTGACCTTTTTCAGCGCGCGCGCCGCCTCCTTGGTCAGGAGCGCACAGGGCTCCTCATATCCGTCAATGCGGTCTCCGATAAAATTATAGGTGGAATAGTACCTGATCTCCTGAATTATGCCCGGAACATAATCCGCCAGCAGCACAAAGCCCGCCGGATTATTCGTCACATCGGTTTTAATGCTTTTCATCTTGCTCACCCTCGCCTAAAACTAAGCTGACTATATTATTATTCCCATTCCACCGTTCCGGGCGGCTTGCTGGTGATGTCGTAGACTACTCGGTTGACGTTTTTGACCTCGTTTATTATGCGGTTCGAGACGTTGCCGAGCACCTCGTAGGGGATCTTTGCCCAGTCCGCGGTCATGAAATCGTCGGTAGTGACGGCGCGGATCGCCACGAGCTCGTCGTACGTCCTCGCGTCGCCCATCACGCCTACGGTCTTTACACCGGGCAGCACGGCGAAGAACTGGCTCATCTGACCCGCGTAGCCGCAGCGCTCCATCTCGTCGCGCAGGATAGCGTCCGCCTCCTGGAGGATTCGCACCCGGTCAGGGGTGACCTCGCCGATCACGCGCACGCCGAGTCCCGGACCCGGGAAGGGCTGGCGCCACACGAGCTCACGCGGCAGTCCGAGCTTTTCGCCGACCGCGCGAACCTCGTCCTTGAACAAGTCCTTCAGAGGCTCGATCACAGCGTCAAAACGGATATCCTCGGGCAAGCCCACCTGATTGTGATGGGTCTTTATTTTCGCCGCGTCGCCCTTGCCGCTCTCGATGCGGTCGGGGTAGATGGTGCCCTGAGCAAAGAAGCCGCTGCCGTAGCTCTCGCGCACCTTGTTCCAGAACACGTTGTAAAACTCCGTGCCGATTATCACGCGCTTGTCCTCGGGGTCGGTCACGCCCTTTAGCTTCTCAAAGAAGGTATCGGCGCAGTTTATGCGGACAAAATTCATGTCAAACAGCCTCGTGAAGGTCTGCTCGACAAAATCACCCTCGTCCTTGCGCATCAGACCGTGATCGACAAAAACGCAGGTGAGCTGCTTGCCGACCGCCTTGCTGATCAGCGCCGCCGCGACCGAGGAATCGACTCCGCCGGAAAGTCCGAGCACCACTCCCCTGTTGCCGACCTGTTCGCGGATCGAGGCGACGGTGCTGTCGATGAAGCTGTCCATGCGCCACTCGCCCCTGCAGCCGCAGACGTCATAGAGGAAGGAGCGCAGCATATATTTTCCGTGCTCGGTGTGGTTGACCTCGGGATGGAACTGCACGCCGTACAGTCCGCGCTCGGGGTCGCCCATCGCGGCGACGGGGCAGTGCGCGGTGGTCGCAAACACCTTGAAGCCCTCGGGGACCTTGTTGATGTAGTCGCGGTGGCTCATCCACGAGATACCCCTTGACGCTATGCCCTTGAACAGCACGCATTCGTCGGAATAGCGCGTCTCGGTCTTGCCGTACTCGCTGACCGCGTCGTCCGCTGCCGAGACCACGTTGCCGCCGAGGGAATAAGCCATGAGCTGGCAGCCGTAGCATATGCCCAGTACCGGTATGCCGAGCTCAAATACCGCCGGGTCGTAATGCGGCGAGCTCTCGTCGTAAACGCTGTTGGGGCCTCCGGTAAAAATTATGCCCTTGGGCTGCTTTGAGCGCAGCGTCTCCAAATCCACGGTGTACGGCAGGATCTCGCAGTACACGTTGCACTCGCGCACTCTGCGCGCGATGAGCTGGTTATACTGACCGCCGAAATCCAGCACGATAACGGTTTCCTTGCTCATGATCTATCCCTCCGATTCAAAAAAGGGGACGTGAAAGTCCCCTGTGTAATGCTGTTATCTGTAAATGATATCGTCTCTTGACGGGCCGTTGGAGACCATCTTGATCGGCACGCCGATCTGCTCCTCGGCGAATTCGATGTACTCGCGGCACTCCTTGGGAAGCTCGTCGTAATTTTTGATGCCCGAGATCGAGCATTTCCAGCCCTTCATCCTCTTGAGGATGGGCTTGCATCTCTTGAGCTTGGTGGTGGACGGGAAGTAATCTATCTCCTCGCCGTCGAGCTCATAGCCGACGCATACGGGTATCTCGTCGAGGTAGCCCAGCACGTCGAGCACGGTAAAGGCTACCGAGGTCGCGCCCTGGACCATGCAGCCGTAGCGCGTCGCAACAAGGTCGAGCCAGCCCATGCGTCTGGGTCTGCCGGTGGTCGCGCCGAACTCGCCGCCGTCGCCGCCGCGTCTGCGCAGCTCGTCCGCCTCGTCGCCGAAGTCGGAAACGAACTCGCCCGCGCCTACAGCGCTGGAATACGCCTTGACTACGGTGATGATCTCCTTGATCTCATAGGGCGGTATGCCCGCGCCGACAGCGCCGTAGCCCGCGATGGTGTTTGACGAGGTGACCATCGGGTAGATGCCGAAGTCGGTGTCCTTGAGCGAGCCGAGCTGACCCTCGAGGAGGATGTTTTTGCCCTCCCTGAGCGCCTGATGAACGAACATGAACGCGTCGCCTACATAGGGCGCGAGCTGCTCCTTGTACTCCATCAGCTTGTCAAAGATCTCCTGCTCGGTGATCTCATCCTTGCCGTAGAGGTTTTTGAGGATGGCGTTCTTGATCTCGAGCGCATGGCGAATCTTCGCGCGGAGCGAATCGGGATCGTCGTAGAGCTCGTTGATCTGGAAGCCGATCTTGGAATATTTGTCGGAATAGAAGGGCGCTATGCCGCTCTTGGTAGAGCCGAAGGAATTCTTTCCGAGCCTCTCCTCCTCGTAGCAGTCGAACGCCACATGATAGGGCATCACGATCTGGGCGCGGTCGGAGATTATGACCTTGGGCTCGGGAACGCCTCTGTCGCGCAGCTCCTGCATTTCCTTGACGAAATTCTCCACGCTGAAAGCCACGCCGTTGCCGATGATGTTGGTGATGTTCTGATGGAATACGCCCGAGGGAAGCTGATGCAGGGCGAATTTGCCGTAGTTGTTGATTATGGTATGTCCGGCGTTCGCGCCGCCCTGAAAGCGGATGACTATGTCGCTGTCATTTGCGAGCACGTCGGTGATCTTACCCTTGCCCTCGTCGCCCCAGTTGGCGCCTACGATAGCTTTTACCATTGTTTTTCTCCTTCTGTATGCGGTTCAGCGGAAGCAAAATAAATACCGCTGTGATTACACGTTGATTTCGGGCTTGTCGGACTCTACGTCCCTGTATTTTTCAAGCACGGGCGCTACGCATTCGCTGAGGAAATCCTCGGTCTGCTCCTTGGCGCGTCCCGTGTATTTTTCTGGCTGCAAAATATTCTCGAGCTCCTCGAGCGTTACTCCGAACGCCTCGTCCGCGGCTATCCTTTGGAGCAGGTCGTTCTCGCCGCCCTCCTCCTTGATGACCTTGGAGGCCGCCATCGAGTGTACACGGATGCGCTCGTGAAGCTGCTGACGGTCTGCGCCGCGCTTCTTGACGGCGTCCATCATGATGTTCTCGGTCGCCATGAAGGGCAGCTCCTTTCTGAGCCTCTGCTCGATGACCTTGGGATATACCACAAGACCGTCGGCGACGTTGGCGTAGAGCGAAAGTATGCCGTCGACCGCCAAAAACGCCTCGGGAACGCTCAGGCGCTTGTTCGCCGAGTCGTCGAGGGTGCGCTCGAACCACTGGGTCGCGGTGGTGAAGTAGCCGTTGAGCACGTCCACCATCACGTAGCGCGAGAGCGAACCGATGCGCTCGCTGCGCATGGGGTTGCGCTTGTATGCCATCGCGGAGGAACCGATCTGGTTCTTCTCGAACGGCTCCTCGACCTCCTTGAGGTGCTGGAGCAGCCTGATGTCGTTCGAGAACTTCGCCGCCGACTGGGCGATGCCCGCGAGCACGTTCAAAAACTGCGAATCGAGCTTGCGCGAGTAGGTCTGACCCGAGACCGCGAAGCAGGACTTGTAGCCCATCTTCTCGGCGATCCTGCGGTCGAGCTCCTTGCACTTCTCGTGGTCGCCGTCAAACAGCTCCAAAAAGCTCGCCTGAGTGCCGGTGGTGCCCTTTGAACCGAGCAGCTTCGCCTTTGAGAGCTGATACTCGACGTCCTCGAGATCCATCAGCAGCTCCTGGATCCACAGCGTGGCGCGCTTGCCGACGGTGGTGGGCTGAGCGGGCTGGAAGTGGGTGAAGGCGAGGGTAGGCAGAGTCTTGTACTCGTCGGCGAACTTCGCCAAATTGCGGATGACCGTGATCAGCTTGTCGCGGACGAGCCTCAGACCCTCGGTCATGATGATAATATCGGTGTTGTCGCCTACATAGCAGGAGGTCGCGCCGAGGTGGATTATGCCCTTGGCGTTCGGACACTGCACGCCGTAGGCGTACACGTGGGACATGACGTCGTGGCGGACGAGCTTCTCGCGCTCGGTCGCAACGTCATAGTTGATGTCGTCGGCGTGAGCCTTGAGCTCGTCGATCTGCTCCCGGGTCACGGGCAGTCCGAGCTCCATCTCTGCCTCGGCAAGCGCTATCCACAGCCTTCTCCAGGTGCGGAACTTCTTGTCGGGTGAGAAAATGTACTTCATTTCCTTACTCGCGTAGCGCGCGGATAAGGGAGATTCGTAGGTATCCTTTATCATGGTGTCGTCCTCTCTCAGCACTTGCTCTTGTATTTGTCAAAATTCATTCCGCCGCGCTCCTTGCCCTTGAAGGTCTCGCGGGTGATCTCGGCGGGGTATTTTCCCGTAAAGCAGCCGTCGCAGAAGCCGACGGGCGCGTAGCCGATCATCTCATGGAGGGATTCCACCGGCAGATAGCCGAGCGAATCCGCGCCGCTGAGCTTGGTGATCTCCTCAATCGTGTGGTCGCAGGCGATCAGCTCTCCGCGCGATGGGATATCGGTGCCGTAGTAGCACGGCCACATGAACGGAGGCGAGCTGATGCGCATATGTACCTCCTTGGCTCCGGCGTCGCGCAGCATGGTGACGATGCGGTCGATTGTCGTTCCGCGCACCACGCTGTCGTCGATCATGACGACGCGCTTGCCGCGCACCATGTTGGCGATCGGGTTGAGCTTGATCCTGACGCTCTTCATGCGTTCGCTCTGGCTGGGCTTGATGAACGTCCTGCCGATGTAGCCGTTCTTGACTATCGCCTTCTGGTACGGGATGCCGCTTTCCTCGGAATAGCCGATGGCGGCGTCGATACCGGATTCGGGAACGCCGATGACCATATCGGCGTCGACGGGATATGTCCTCGCCAGGATCCGTCCCGCCTGCTTGCGCGCCTCATAGACGCTTACGCCGTCGATGAACGAGTCGCTGCGGGCAAAATATATATACTCAAAAATGCAGAGCGATTTTTTCTTTTCGCCGAAGTCGGGCTTCATCGAGCGAACTCCGTCGCGGTCGACGATCACTATCTCGTCCGGCTCGACGTCGCGGACGAATTCCGCGCCGCAGGCGTCAAGCGCCGCGCTCTCGCTGGCAAAAACCGTCGCGCCGTTGTATTTGCCCATGCACAGCGGACGGAAGCCGTGGGGATCGCGCGCGGCGATCAGCTTTCGCGGGCTCATCACCAGCAGCGAGTAAGCGCCCTTGATGTGCGCCATTGCTCTGGCGACCGCCTCCTCGACGCTGTGGCAGTTGAGCCTTTCGCGGGCGATAACATAGCAGATGACCTCGCTGTCGATGGTCGTCTGGAAGATAGCGCCCCTCTGTTCGAGCTCGCGGCGGATCTCCACCGCGTTCGTAAGATTGCCGTTGTGGGCGACCGAAAGCGTGCCCTTAACATAACGCATAACAAGCGGCTGCGCGTTTTCGAGCACAGAGCCGCCTGCCGTTGAGTAACGGACATGGGAGATGCCCATCTGACCCGAGAGCGAGTCAAGCACGGCGTTATTGAACACCTCTGTCACCAGTCCCATGTCCTTGTGATATTCTATTACGCCATCGTCTGATACCGCGATGCCGCAGCTTTCCTGACCTCTGTGCTGAAGCGCAAGAAGCCCGTTGTAGCAAGCGTAGGCGGGATCGATCGTCCCATCGCCGAATATTCCGAAAACGCCGCACTCCTCGTGCAGCCCTTCCTTTGCGAAACTGTCAAATGAACTACTCAAACTTGCACCGCCTTGCAGTATTGATCTCAAATCGCGTATCAGTTCAAGCCGACGCGCTTCATCATTTCGGCGTAGGCTTCCTCGACGCCGCCCATGTCGCGGCGGAAACGATCCTTGTCGAGCTTCTCTCCGGTATCCTTGTCCCAGAAGCGGCAGGTGTCGGGAGATATCTCATCGGCGAGGATGATGGTGCCGTCGGGCAGTCTGCCGAACTCGATCTTGAAGTCGATGAGGTCGACGTTGCACTTGTCGAAGAACTCGATCATGACCTCGTTGACCTTGTAGGCATAGGCGGAGATAGCGTCGAGCTCCTCCTGAGTAGCCGCGCCGATGGCGATGATCTGGCTGTTGTTGATCATGGGATCGCCCAAAGCGTCGTCCTTGAGGCAGAACTCAAGCGTGGGGCATTTGAGAACGGTGCCCTCGGGAACGCCGAAGCGCTTTGAGAACGAGCCCGCCGCCTTGTTGCGGATGATGACCTCGAGGGGTACGATCTGAACTCTCTTGAGCACAGTGTCGCGGTCGTTGAGCTCCTCAACATAATCGGTGGGAACGCCCTTCTCCTCGAGCAGCTTGAACATAAAATTGGACATGCGGTTGTTTACAACGCCCTTGCCTACGATGGTACCCTTTTTCTCGCCGTTGAATGCGGTCGCGTCGTCCTTGTAGGACACGATGCAATATGCGGGATCATCGGTAGAATAAACCTTTTTAGCCTTGCCCTCGTACATCATTTCTCTTTTTTCCATGATTGATTCCTCCGTAAAAAGAATGGATTTTTGAATACTCATACGGATATATTATAATATATCTCTCCGGTTTAATCAACTAAAATAGAATTAAAATGAAATTTTTATGATTACCATAAAAACAAGGGCGAACGATGTAAATTATTAGATAAAATTGCGGCGCAGAGTAAAATAGCACTTGATTTTTCGTAAGCTTCGGTGTATAATAGCTATGTTGATTTGCCGGTGTGATGGAATTGGCAGACGTAGCGGACTCAAAATCCGCCGGTAGCGATACCGTACCGGTTCGAGTCCGGTCACCGGCACCATGAAAACCAAGGGATACCCCAAAGGGTATCCCTTGGTTTTCATTTTAAACCTTCGCGTGGTGACCGGACTCGAAGGCGACCGTTTCCGCCCAAGCGGGCAAAAACGTGCCGGGGGCACGTTTTTAGGGAGGGCGCAGATGATCTTTTCCGACAGCAGGTTACCCCGCAGACGAGGTATAACCCATCGCAAGATGAGCACAGGTCACCGGCACCATGAAAATGTACTGAGTACCAGAGGTACTCAGTACATTTTCA
>CACWKB010000008.1 GCA_902761375.1 uncultured Ruminococcus sp.
CAGCCCTTGACATAGAAGCCGTCAACACCCGCGACCTCCATCATATGACCGTTGCGGACGTTTTTGCAGACGGTGTTCTTCATCACAAAGTTCTTGGCATGAACCACCTTTAGCATGGTGTTCGCCGAGCCGTTGTTGTCGAACACGCCGCCCTCGATCGTGATATTGTGATAGCGGTAGCCGGATTCATCCCAAGCGCCGCCGGTTCTGAGCAGATTGTCCATTGTATTGCCGCGCTTGAGCGTCACGCCGTTCAGACAGAGGATGGTATTGCTGCCTATAATCAGACCTCGGTCGAGCGTATAGCTTCCGGGCGCGACCGTGATCTTGAATACCCTCGAGGGGTCGTATTCTTCTATCGCCCTGAAGAGCGCATTTCGGATAGCCTCATACGGGCTGTTTTGCCCGAGCTCGGCGGCGGTTATGTTTATCTCCACCGGCAAGGCTCCGACCGCCTCGGGCGCGGTCGACGCTCCCGCCGTGCAGACCGGCAGGCAGACTGCGAGGATGACTGCCGACAATAATGCCGAAAGAATTGCTTTGAATTTGCGTTGCATAGGTTTTGCTCCTTGATCATGTAATGGTGTATTCGGTGATCGGGCTGTCCCTGTCTATCTCCTTTTTTTCGGGCTTTTCGCGGTTGGGCGCGTTCGCCATCACGAATATAAAGCGCGAGATCGTCGCAAAGAAGACGCCGACAAAGCCCAGATAAGTGAGCAGTACGTCCCAGAAGCCCATCGAATAAACGCCGTCGAGTTGACGGGTAAGATCGGGCACGCTCATGGCAAAGGAGATCACGCCGACAAGGTTCGTGAGCATAAGTATGATGAACGCGATCACGACGAAGGGTCTGATCTGACCGCGCCTAAACAGCAGGATGAGTATCACGGCATACAGCCCGAGCAGAATAATATCCGGCAGCCGCCACACAACGAAGCTGAGCAGCACCTCGCGGTGATCCGAATTAATGATATTCACAGCGCCGTAAATCAAAGAGACGAGCGCATACACTCCCGCGATCACCGCGAACGAATAGCGGATTATCAGCCCTAACCGCGTGCTCATGAACTTGTAGATGACAAGCACATAGAGCAGCAGCAGCGGAGCCAGCACCGCCGCGAGGATCGTTGTCACCCAGCTCACGGCAGTTTTGTAGAACATCCCGTAGGGCGTGAAGTTGCCGATAAACGAAAGGTAAAAGAACAGCATTCCGATCAGCGAGAGGATAATGATCGGTATCCTTGCCTTTGGCTTTGGATTTTTGGTTTTCATGGTACTTCCCCCTTTGATATGGATATTATATTAGTCCGAGGCGCTGCTTCCAGCGGAGTATCCTCAATACAGAGGCGTTAATCTGCTCCTCGGGTATCTCGCCGTTTTGGACAGCCTCGACCACTGCGGGATACTGGGTCGTGTAGTCGGTGCAACAGAGCATATCGTTGCCGCACTTTACGGCGACCACAGCCGAGGACTCGGAGTCGGTGTACTCAGTGATAGCGCCCATCACGAGGTCGTCGGTCATTATCACGCCCGTAAAGCCCATGTTGTCGCGGATGTAGGTGTGGACGGGCGCCGAGAGCGAGGCGGGATAATCGGGATCCATCGCCTCGACTATATTGTGCGACACCATGATAGCGTCCGCTCCGGCGCGAATGCCCGCCCTGAAGGGCACAAGATCGCGCGCCTCAAGCTCCTCGAGGCTGCGCGCGTCGTAAGCCATGCCCTCGTGGGTGTCAACGTTGTCGCCGTAGCCCGGGAAGTGCTTGAGCGTGCTGCCGTAGTGATTATTCCCGTAGACCTCGACGGTCTTTGAGACGAACTCGGCGGTCTCGTCGGGATCCTCTGAGAACGAGCGGTCGTACATAAAGGAATCGGGGTCGGAGGTCACGTCGCAGACAGGCGCGAGGTTGACATTGATCCCCAGCGAGGTCAAAAGCTGCGCCTTCTCGGTCTCAGCCTCGATCGCCGCGTCCATTCCGCCGTAGAGGTAGTAGCTCTTGGGCGACAGGAACTGCTCGTCGCGGACGTTGGGGTTGTCGCTGATGCGGATAACGGTGCCGCCCTCCTCGTCGGCTCCGATCAGCAGAGGTATCTTGGCGCAGTCCTGGACCCTCGCAAGGTAGCGCTTGATAGCCTCGGAGGTCATGTCGGCGATATGGCGACCGGATACGATCACTCCGCCGAGGTGATAATCGGCGACAAGCTGCTCGTCGCCCGAAAAGGGTATATCAACGAAAAACATCTGACCGACCTTTTCCTCCGTGGTCATTTGGCTGACAAACAGCTCGAGAGGGTCGGTCTGAGGCTGAGTTTGGGGCTGAGTCTCCGGCGATAATTCGGTGAACCCGGGCGAAGCGGTCTCATCCGATGAAAGGGAGCCGACCTCATCGCCGCAGGAGCACAGCAGGAGCGCAAGCAGCACGGTCAGAGCCAGTGACAGGATTCTTGTTTTCATAAACGACCTCCGAAATATAATACAGATTTATCTCTGTAGAGAGTTGTCTCCTTTTATTGTACTATGATTCGGCGCGGTTGTAAAGCATAATAATATCACAATATAAAAAACCTTTTTCTAAGTACAAAAAACGGACGGCGATGCTTCACCGCCGTCCGAACAAAGTCGTCATATTTTATTGGAAAACCATGCCGAGAGCCTCGGAGCGGTCTACGCCGAGCCCGATCGAGATCTCCTCGCTAACCATCTTCTCAGCCTCGCGCAGCAGCCTTTCGTCTGAGGCGTGCAGCCTCTTGCCGCTCGCGACAGCCGCCGCCTCGTGAGCGCGGATTAGGCGTATCATGGCGATCAGCTCGGAGAAATCGCCCCGCGAGATCACGCCCTTGAAGGAGTCGCCCCTCAGCGACTTGTTTTCGATCCACTCGCCGCCTCCGCCTGCGTCGGAGAGCACGCTGCGAATCTGCTCCGCGCTGAGCAGACCGCGCATCTTGCTGCACAACGCCGTGTTCGACGTGGGTACAAACAGCGTTGAGCTGCCCAGCGAGAGCGGCTTAAGCACATAGTATTCGATGTCGGTCTTGCCTATCCTGCGCACCGTCACTCCCTCGACGCTGCATACCCCGTTTACTCCGTAAAGCACCTTTTCGCCTATGCCGAACATATCCCGATTCCGCCCTTTCCCGCTGTATTTTTCACTTATATTATAGCATATTTCCGCAAAAAATGTTATGGGCAAAATCGACGAAAAACGGAGTTTTTTCGGTGCCGAATATAGCACGGTAAAAAAGTTTATCAGCTAAAAAGCTGTATCGTATCAGCCGCAGCGAGAGCTTTAAACGGAAGAACAGCCGAGAAGGAACTCGGCTGTTCTAAGGGGGTATATTGGGTTATAAAAGGAATAAACAACAAACATGAAAAATTGAATCAATTCATCTTACAGCCTTATTCTACAGCGCGGAGAGATTTTTGTCAATTGCAAATGCAACAAAATATAAAATTTTATGTTATTATTTATAGCGTGATTTTTGTATATAATCCACAACAGCAACGCCCCCGCTGTCATTGCGGAGGCGCGTATGTATTATAGGTTATTATCATTCCGCGGCGGACGAGGAGCTCTCCTTGCCCTTGCTGACAATGATCGTCACGTTGGTGCCGTATTCCACGGAATCGCCGACGTTCTTGTTCTTGTAGCCGACTACCCTGCCCTCGGCGAACTTGTCGTTGTACTCGTACTCGGCAGAGGCAAGCAGACCCTGAGCGGCGATAGCCGAAGCCGCCTGATCGAGCGTCTGACCCTCGATCTTGGGGAGCTCGCGCATCTGGGAACCCTTGCTGACGGTCACGCTGATCATGATCGTGCCCTCTTGGTCGATCTTGGTGCCTGCGGCAGGGGTCTGAGCCATGATCAAGCCCTCCTTGTACTCGTCGCTGTACTCGTCCGAGTAGGCGCGCAGAAGGGTGATCTCGGGCTGAGAGGCGATGTTCTTGACCACCTCGTCATAATTCTTGCCGACGTAGTTTTCGACCACGGGACCCGTCCATTCGGTGGAGGCGGTTGGCTCGACGGTCTCGACGGGGCTGCCGCCGAAGAAGCCCTGAAGCGGATTCTGCATCACCCAGAGCACACCGATTATACCCAACACCAGCACGGTCGCCGCCGCCGAGATGATGATGACGGAGACTTTTGACATCCCGTTGCGCTCCTTGGCGGGAACGTCGGCGCGCGATATAGTCATGCTCGCGGTGCGTGATATCTCGTCCTGTATCGCCTTTGCGGTATGAGCCACGGAAAGCTGAGAGCGCAGCTCGTCAAAATCGGTTATGCGGTTCTCACGCTCGACCTGAAGTCCGTTTGCGAGCGCCGATACGACGTGTGGCGGCAGCCGCTTGACAGTATTGGTGCTCATGAGCAGGCGGCTGTCCTTGAGGCGCTCGGGAGCGCTCTTGGGAAGATGACCCGTCAGAGCATAGAACATCGTCGCGCAGAAGCCGTAGATGTCGGTTATGTCGTCGAGCGGGAAGTTGTCCTCATACTGCTCGGGAGCCGCCGCACCCGAGAAAAGCTGGCTTTTGAGCGGAGTGCCGCGCTTGCGCTCGTTCTCGGTGGCAAAGCCCGTGATCTTAAGCTTGCCCGACGAGGTGATGTAAAGGTTCTTGGGAGAGATCGCGTAGTGACCTACTCCGCGCTTGTGCAGAGCCTCGAGCGCCGATATCACCGGCATAAAGAGCGGACGCGCGATGTCCCACTCGAGCAGACCGCCGCTGCGCTTGACATACTCCTCGAACGGGATCAGATCCTCGTTCTCCTCGATCACATAGACGGTGTTGTTTTCCTCAAAGATATTGTGGATATTGAGCAGCGCCGAAAGCTCCCTTAGCTCAGCCAAGGTCTTGTAGTAGGTGATGAACTCGTCCCTGAGCCTCTTGAACTCGACGCGGTTCTCGTAGTTGATCCTGATCGCCGTCTCGCCCTCTGAGCGGTTGAACAGTCCAATAGGCAGGAACTCACAGCAGATCATCACCTCGCCCGTCTGCCTGTCGTAGCAGAGGTAGCGCGCGCTCTCGCCGTTCGTATCTATCCCCGCGCCGATCAGGTAGCGGTCGAGCAGCACCGTTCCGTAGGGCAGAAACGGCGCCTGCTGTTTTTCGGCGTTATCAAAGCCGCAGGAGGGGCAAAAGCGCTTATTGCCTATCTCCTGCATACATCCCATACAAAGTGACATACGTTTTTCACTCCAAATTGAATTTCGCAAGCATCACAAATAATAATATTTTCCTAAAGAATTATATCATAATATCGTGTCCCTTTTCAAGGAATATCCATGTCATTTGTATTACAGTTTTGTTATGTAATAGTTTTTCCCGGATGGGCTGAAACGAGCTTATGAAGCGACCCGAAGGCCGAGCTAAAAAGCGTTTACGACAGCCATGACCGTACCGCTGTGAACGGTTATGCAGGCATGAGGCTCCTCGAATACGTTTGAGAGTCCCATAGGCTCCGTCGCCTTTAGCACGCCCCTGTCGAGCGGATAACGCGCTCCCGTATAGCTGAGAACCGCAGTCTCGCAGCCGAACGCAAAGACCGAAAACGTCCTGCCGCAAAGGTCGTCAAAGCGGTGCTCGCCGCGGTCAAGAATGTACACGGTCTCACTCGCGGAGATAATGCGGGCGTTCACGCCGAGGGTAGCAAGCTGCGCGAGGGTCGAGAGGTTTGAAAACGCTTGATCGAGCCTCGCGCCGAGGGCGCAGAGCACTACAATCTCGTCGGCTCCGCGGTCGAGCGCGAGCCTTGCCGCCTCGTGGGTATCGGAAAAGTCCTTGTCGCGGCGAAGCCTGATCACGGGCAGTCCGCAGGGCAGCTCGCCCTCAAAGGAATCGAGATCGCCCACGGCGAGGTCGATATGCACTCCCGCGTCGAGAGCGTGGCGCAGACCGAGATCAGCGCAGATAACAAGGTCGTCGGAGCGGACGGTTTGCTTTATCAGTTCAAGGTCGGCGTCGGGAGAGCCGGAAATAATTACAGATCTCATTTTTCAAATACGCTGTTATATAAAAAAGGAACGGTTGGGTACGTTCCTTTTTTGGGTTTGATTAATCTTCGGAATGATAGAGAACATCGAGACCGAGGTCGTCCTCTTCGTCCTCGTCGTCTGCCTCGGCAGGCTCGACATAGGTGCCGTTCATGACCGCCTCAAAGTCCTCCGCGTTCATCTTCTCGTGCTTGATGAGGTAGGCGGCGATCTCATGCAGCTTGTCGATGTTCTCGCTGAGGAGCTGCTGAGCCTGGGCGTAGGCGTTGTTGACTATGCGCAGCACCAGCTCATCGATCTTGGCGGCGGTGGCTTCGGAATAGTCCTGAGTCCTACCGTAGTCTCTGCCAAGGAACACGCTGCCGTCCTCGCTGCCGTAGTTCACGCAGCCGAGCTCCTTGGTCATGCCGTACTTGGTGACCATCGCACGAGCGGTCTTGGTCGCCTTTTCGATATCGTTTGACGCGCCCGTGCTGATATCGCCGAGGACAAGCTCCTCCGCGACTCGTCCGCCGAGATCGACCACGATAGCCTCGAGCATCTCGTTGCGCGAGTTGTAGCTCTTGTCCTCGGTCGGCAGAGGCATGGTGTAGCCGCCCGCCATTCCGCGCGGGATGATGGATATCTCGTGAACGGGATCCTGGGTCTCGAGCACGTCGAACAGGATCGCGTGACCCGCCTCGTGATAGGCTGTGAGCTTCTTTTCCTTGTCGCTCATTACCTTTGACTTCTTCTCGGCGCCGACCACGACCTTTATGGTCGCCTCCTCGATCTCCTTCATGGTGATCGCCTTCTTGTTGGCGCGCGCGGCGAGCAGAGCCGCCTCGTTGAGCAGGTTTTCAAGGTCTGCTCCGGTAAAGCCCGCCGTGGTCTTGGCAATCGTTTTGAGCTTTACATCGGGAGCAAGGGGCTTTTTGCGGGCGTGTACCTTGAGTATCGCCTCGCGTCCGTTGATGTCGGGATAGCTGACTACTACCTGACGGTCGAAGCGTCCGGGACGCAGCAGAGCCGGATCGAGCACATCGGGACGGTTGGTCGCGGCGATGAGGATAACGCCCTCGTTCACGCCGAAGCCGTCCATCTCTACGAGCAACTGGTTGAGGGTCTGCTCGCGCTCGTCGTTGCCGCCGCCGAGACCAGCTCCGCGCTGTCTGCCGACCGCGTCGATCTCGTCGATGAAGATGATGCAGGGCGAGTTCTTCTTAGCCTGATCGAACAGGTCGCGCACTCTGGACGCGCCGACGCCTACGAACATCTCCACAAAATCGGAGCCTGAGATTGAGAAAAACGGAACGCCCGCCTCGCCTGCCACAGCTCTTGCAAGCAGGGTCTTACCGGTTCCGGGAGGTCCCACGAGCAGCACGCCCTTGGGGATCCTCGCGCCTAATTTATTGAACTTATCGGGATTCTTGAGGAATTCGACTACCTCGGCGAGCTCCTCCTTCTCCTCGTCCGCGCCTGCCACGTCGTCAAAGGTGGTCTTGCGCGCCTCGTCGTTGGAGTTCTTGATCTTGGCCTTGCCGAAGTTCATCTCTCTGCCGATGCCTCCGCCGCCCATGCGCTTCATCAGGAATATCCACGCGCCGATGAAGATGACCACCATCAGCACGGTCGGTATGATCTCCCAGAGGAAGGAATTGTCGCTGGCGCGAACGTAATTATAGGTCACGGAGCTGTCGGTGTAGGGCTCGATCTTTTCGAGGAACCAGCGGATATCCGCAAGCTGACCCTTGACGACATACTTGGTCTTTGAGCCAGTCTTTGCCGCCGAGGTGGGGCTTGTGGCTGAGGTGCTGCTGTCGTCGGTCTTGGGATAGGGCAGCTCGCCCTCCTTGAGGATCATCTCGATTGCGCCCGAGCCGTAGTTTATGGTATAGCTTGAGACCTTGTGCTCCTGAAAATACCTCACCAGCTCGCTCGTCTTGGGAGAATCCCCTCCGCGTGTGCCGAGAAAGACCGCCACGATCACGATCAGCGCGATCGGGATAGAGAGATAGATTATCAGGTTTCGCACCCTTTTTTTATTGTCCAAAAGCTTTCACTCCTTAAGTATCACTTTTCATATACGGAGCGCTTGAGCACTCCGACGTAGGGCAGATTGCGGTATTTTTCATCGTAGTCGAGGCCGTAGCCGACAATGAACTCGTCGGGGATCACCGCGCCGACGTAATCGGCCTCCATCGGAACCTTACGGCGCGAGGGCTTGTCGCAGAGCGTGCAGACCCTGACCGAATTAGCTCCGCGGGTCATCAGGTAGTTACATACAAAGTTGAGCGTGTTGCCGGAGTCGACGATATCCTCAACAATCAGTATGTCCTTATTGACGGGAGATATTTCAAGATCCTTTACCAGCCTGACTTTTCCTGAGCTCTCGGTGCCGCTGCCGTAGCTTGAGGCGACGATGAAATCTATCCTGAAATCGAGATCGATCTTCTTCATCAGATCAGCCATGAACACGACGCTGCCCTTGAGCAGACCGACCATGATAAATTCCTTGTCATTATAATCTTTTTCGATACGTTTTGCAAGCGAATTCACAATATTTTCAAGTTTGTCCTGTGAAATCAGTATTCGCTCTACGTCCTTATGCATTTTCTGCGTCCCCTTCCCCGTTGATCTCGGTGATTGTTATTTTTAAGCTCTCATTCTTTACCAGCATGTCTCCGAGCGCCGAGTAGCCCAGACCCTCGCAGTAGAAGATCGTGGTGCCGCCCGCGAGCACGACCGCGGTGTCGCGCAGCTCTGCCGAGATCTTAGCCTCGTTCATCGCCTTTCGCAGCGGCTTGGTGATGCCCCTGTCCTTGAAGGTGAAGGTGTCGCCGCCCGCTCTGGTGCGGAATATCAGCTTGTAATTTTCTAAATTGGAATTATTTATCTCGGCGCGAATGCGCTTTCCGTTGTATTCAAAGTTCATCACACGCTTTGTGAACGGCGCGAACAGCAGCTCTTCGGGACCCTCGGACTTGGCGAGCCTGAATATCCCCTGGGAGCAGACGGCGGTGTAGCGCTTTGAGAGCTCGACCGCGCCTCCGTTGTTGAGCGCCTTGATCATCAGCGCGACGTGTCTGCGCTCGGGCACAACGCCCTTCTCCTTGCAGACCGCGATGACGGCGTTTTTGACTATCGCAGGGTCGTTCGAGAGGAGCTTAGAAGCGCTGTAGCCTCCCTCGACCCGGGCTTCGTCGGCAGCCTTTCGCGCCTGAGCTTTGATGTAGTCCCTGACCTCGGCGACGTCCTGAGTGAACCTCAGCGCCGACACCTCGAACACGGGGTTGATGCGCATCAGCTCGGGGATGACGCGGTGGCGCAGCCTGTTGCGCGAGTAGCAGTCCTCGAGGTTGGTGCTGTCGGTTACATAGTCGAGCTTGTGCTCGGCGCAGTACGCCTCGATCTCGCTGCGGGTGAGCTCAATCAGCGGACGGACGATGTTGCCCCTCCTCGGAGGGATAGCCGCCGCACCCGAAAGCCCGCAGCCGCGCGCGAGGTTGAAGATCAGGGTCTCGGCGTTGTCGCTGGCGGTGTGAGCTGTGGCGATCTTGGCGTGCAGCTCCTTTGCGAGCTCCTCGAGGAAATTGTAGCGCTCGTTCCTGCCGCAGAGCTCGTCGCTGATCTTCTGCTCCTCGGCGATAGCCCTGATGTTCATGCGCTTGACAAAAAACTCGACCTTATGCTTTTTGCAGAGGCTTTTGCAGAATTTCTCGTCCCTGTCGGCTTCGCCGCCGCGCAGCCCGTGGTTGAGGTGGGCGGCGAAGAGCGTAAGGTTATATTTTTCTTTTATAGAACAAAGAGTGTGCAGCAGGGCGACGGAATCGGCTCCGCCCGAGAGGGCGATGATCACCCTGTCGCCGTTTTGCAGCAGCTCAAATTTTTCGATCGTATGTATTATTCTGTCAACCATAGTTTGTCTCCGTTCCGGTGAAGCTCATGTACTCGCCCTGCCAGTGCAGGTTCACCGTCGAGGTCTCTCCGTGACGGTTCTTTGCGACGATACACTCGCCCGAATTCATGTCGGCGGTCTGAGCCTCTCCGGAGCCCGCCTTGTCGTAGTAGCCCTCGCGGTAGAGGAACAGCACGATGTCCGCGTCCTGCTCGATCGAGCCCGAATCCCTCAGGTCTGAGAGCTGGGGACGGTGATCCGCCGAGCGCTGCTCGCTGGCGCGCGAAAGCTGAGAGAGCGTGATAATAGGCACGTTCATCTCCTTTGCCATCACCTTGAGGCTGCGGGTAATCGCCGAGATCTCCTGCACGCGGTTGTCGATACGCCTGCCGCTCGCCATGAGCTGGAGGTAATCTATCACAACGAGGTCTACCCTTCCGAGCCTTCTCAGGCGCGACTTCATCTCGGTGATCGTGATGGTCGAGGTGTCGTCAAGGTACAGGTCTGCCTTTTTGAGCACGTCGCTGGCAGGGATTAGCCTGCCCCACTCCTCGTCGTTGAGCTTGCCGGTGCGAAGCTTGGTGCCGCCTACCCTCGCCTCAGCCGAGAGCAGTCGGCTCGCGAGCTGCTCCTTGGACATTTCGAGCGAGAAAAAAGCGACGGTCTTTTTTGATTTGCAGGCGACGTTCTTTGCGATATTGAGCGCAAAGCTCGTCTTGCCCATGCCGGGACGGGCTGCGAGAATGATCAGGTCGCTGCGGTTGAGCCCGGTGATCATCCTGTCGAGGTCTCCGATGCCGGTCGGAACCGGTCGGATGCCGTCGTCAGCCTCCTTGTTGAGCGAATCGAGGCGGTCGAAGGTCTGGAGGATGACCGAATCTATGCGCTCGAGACCGGAGGTCTGTGTGCCGTTTCGGATGTCAAAAAGCTTCTGCTCGGCTGAATCGAGCAGCACCGAGGTGTCCTCGGCGCCCTCCATAGCCTCCTCAATGCTCTCGCGCGAGGAGATTATCAGCCTGCGCAGGCGGTACTTCTCGGCAACGACGCGGGCATACTCCTCGGCGTTCGAGATCGACGGGCAGTTGTTGGCGAGGTCATAGAGATAGGTCTTGCCTGTCGCCTCGTCAAAGCCCTTATTCTGTTGTAGCTTACTGAGCAGCGTGACGAAATCTATAGCCGTGCCGAAGTTCATCATCTCCATCATCTGCTCAAAAATGAGCTTATGGACGGCGACATAAAAGAAGTCGGGCGTTTTGATGTGGTCGAGCACCCTGTCAAAGACCGAGCTGTCGAGGATGATCGCGCCGAGCACCGCCTGCTCCGCTTCGGGGCTGTAGGGCATTACGCTGAACTCGTTTGTAGAATTATAATCTGCCATGTTTATTCAAACAATACTTATTATTGAAAACGGAAAATGAAGCGGCGTTCGGAACGCCGAATGCAGACCGTTACTGTTCGCTGACCTGGATCTCAATATTTGCGGAAACGCCGGTGTAGAGCTTGACCTCGGCGGAATAGGTACCGTACTCCTTGATGTCGCAGAGGAGCACGACCTTGCGCTTGTCGACGTCGATCCCGTACTGGCGCTTGATCTCCTCGGCGATCTGCTTCGAGGTGATGCTGCCGAAGAGCTTGCCGCCCTTGCCCGCCTTAGCGGTCATCTTGAACACCTTGCCCTCAAGCGTCTTTTTGTGAGCCTCGGCGTCGGCTTTGGCGGTCGCAAGCTTGTACTGCTTGGAGTTCTCGGCGTTCCTGTATTCGTTCATCGCCTGGGCGTTGGCTTCCTTGGCGAGCTTCTTGGGCAGCAGATAGTTCCTGCCGTAGCCCTCGGAGACCTCGACCAGCTCGCCGCGCTTGCCGAGGGATTTTACATCCTGCAAGAGAATAACTTTCATATTATATCATCCTTTCGGGTCAGGGAGCGCCGACCTGCCTGCGCAGGGTGATCGGCGATCCCGATATTACTCATTTTCGTTATAATCCAAAACCTCGTCTATCGCCGCCCTGAGCAGCTCGTGAGCCTCAGCCACGGTCTTGCCGTAGAGCTGGGTCGCCGCCATTGTCTGGTGACCGCCGCCGCCGAGCTTCTCCATGATGAGCTGCACGTTGACTCTGCCGTAGCTGCGCGCGGAGATATTGAGCTTTTTGCTGTCGCCGAAGATGACGAACGAAGCAACTATTCCAGAAAGGGTCAGCATTTCGTCCGCCGCCTGCGCCGCTGCGAGGCGGATATCGTCGGTCAGCCTGTCGGAATCGGAGATCGCGCAGCCTCTGTAGGTGGTGCTGCGGACAACGATGTCCACCTTCTCGCGGTAGGTGTCGATGCTGCCGGAGAACATCTCCTTGACGGTCAGGGTGTTCGCGCCCTTGCGCCTGAGGTACGCCGCAGCCTCAAAGGTGCGCACGCCCGTCTTGAGCACAAAATTCTTGGTGTCGAGCATAATGCCCGCCAGAAGCGCGTCCGCCTGAACATAGCCCAGCGGCTTGTCGTCGAGATAGCTGATAATCTCGGAGCACATCTCGCACGCCGAGGACGCCGACGGCTCGTGGCAGAATACCAAAGCGTTGGCGATGTAGTTTACCGCCTTGCGGTGATGGTCGATCACGACCACTCGCTTGACCTTTTCATAGAGCTCCGCGCTCTCGAGCGAGCCCGCAAGGTGGGTGTCAACTATGATGAGCAGCGACTTTGAGGTCGCGCCGTGAAGCGCCTCCTCGGGGGATATGAAGATATCGCCCTCGAGCCGCTCGCGCGCGTAGTCGATAAGCTGGCGCGCCATCGAGGTCTCCTCCTCAACGACGACCTTGCTGTATTTTCTGAAGCTCTTCTCCATGACGCACTGCATTCCTATAGCCGCGCCTACGCAGTCGAGGTCGGAAAAGCGGTGACCCATTATTAACACCTTGTCGGCGTCGTTTACGGCTCGGCTGATCGCGTTAGCGATGACGCGCATGCGCACCTTGCTGACCTTTTCGGTCGCGGCCGCCGTGCCGCCGAAGAACTCATAGTTGTTGTCCTTGATTATCGCCACCTGATCGCCGCCGCGTCCCAGCGCCATCTCGAGCGCGCGCCGCGCGTTGAGCTCGCTCTCGCGCACGGACTTGCAGCCTCTGCAAAGTCCGACCGAGATCGTCGCCACATGGCGGTTTGAGCCGATCGAGCGGATATCCTTGAGAATGGGGAACTTCAGCGAGATCATCTTATCGATGTCGGATTCGCGGAAGATTATCATAAAGCGGTTGTTGCTGATCTTCTTGTAGAGCGCCTTGTACTCGTTGGCCCAGCGCTGCAGGTTCGCCTCGACGTTGATGGTGACGTTGGTGAAGGATTCGTCGGAATCGGCGTAGAAATCCTCAGCGTTGTCAAAGGTGATCAGCGCCACGCAGGGCAGCGAGGCGTGATACTCGCGCACGGTCGCCTTGTAGTAGGTGTTCTCGATAAAATGAGAGACCGCGCACTCGCCCGCGGATACGCAGTAGGCGGTGAATTCCCTGCCGTCGACCGCGATATCCACTCCGTCGCCGTCAATTATATCCTCGAGGCTGTAGCCCGGGATATAGGGGTTGAGAAGATCGCCCTCGGGACTCCTGCCGCCCGCGATAGCCTTTCGGAACCGCGCGTTGCACCAGATTATGTCTCCCTCGGGACCTGTAACCGCTACGGGATATTTGAATTTTTCAAGATACTCGCCGTTGAAGCCGTTTATCCTCTCGGCGGTGCTCCTCACCGAGCGCTTGATGTAGCTGCGGAACCGAAGCGAAAGCACGATCACGACAGCGGCTGAGGCTATCGTTATGCCTAACTCGATATAGAACAGCGGCAGGCTGTAGTTGACCGTAAGCACAGCCATGAGAAGCATCGCAACCGTGAAGATAATAAACCACGGCGTCGATATCCAATGTCGTTTTTTCATATAGATTCCCTGTAAAAAAGTTTAGATTATTATATTCAACTCCGGATTTCGCATTCCGAATTCCGAATTGATTTAAACCTCCTGGAGTATGGGCAGGATCATCGGAGCTCTTCTTGTTCTCTGGGCTATCAGCTTTGAGACGTCGTCCTTGATGCGGTTCTTGATGATGCCCCACTCGTGGATATTGTTGTCGGCGCAGTCCTCGAGGATGGCGAGCGCGGTCTTTCTGACCTCGTCAAGCAGCACTTCGCTCTCGCGCACATACACGAAGCCGCGCGATACGACGTCGGGACCGCTGATGACGTGTCCGTCATAGACGTCGAGCGAGGCGACGATGATTATCAGTCCGTCCTGTCCGAGATGCTTGCGGTCGCGCAGGACGATGCTTCCGACGTCGCCGACTCCGAGTCCGTCGACAAATACCTTGCCTGCCGGAACCGGCGGCAGCTCCTTCATGTAATCCTCATGTATCTCGATGGTGCTGCCGACGTCGCCGATAAAGATGTTCTTGCGATCCATGCCGAGGAACTGAGCGAGCTCCGCGTGCTTGCGCAGGTGCTTTTGCTCGCCGTGGACGGGTACAAAATACTTGGGCTTTGTGAGCCTGTGGATGATCTTCAGCTCCTCCTGGCAGGCGTGACCCGAGACATGGACCTCGTACATAGACTCATAGATGACCTTGCAGCCGCGCTTTAGCAGCTCGTCGACGACGTTTCCGACGGTCTTTTCGTTGCCGGGTATGGGATTGGCGGAGATTATGATGAAGTCGCCCTCGCCCACCATCACCTTGCGGTGGTCGGAATAAGCCATGCGCGACAGGGCGCTCATAGGCTCGCCCTGGCTGCCGGTGGTGATCAGCACGATCTGATTCGACGGATATTTGCCGAGCATGTCGATGTCAATCAGGATATTCTTGGGGACGGTCAGATAGCCGAGCTTCTGGGCGACGTCCATATAGTTCACCATGCTGCGTCCCGAGAAGGCGACCTTTCTGCCGTATTTCTCGGCACAGTTTATTATCTGCTGAACCCGGTTGACGTTCGAGGCGAAGGTCGCGATGATTATGCGGTAATCCTCAGCCTTCTTGAAGAGGCTGTCGAGGCTGTCGGAGATCAGCATCTCCGTGGGCGTATAGCCCGGGCGCGAGGCGTTGGTGCTCTCGGCGAGCAGTGCGAGCACGCCCTCGTCGCCGACCCTCGCAAACGCGGAAAGGTCGATCATCTCGCCCGAAAACGGCGTGCAGTCGATCTTGAAGTCGCCCGTGTGGACAAGGGTGCCGGCGGGCGTGTCGATCGCAAACGCCACTGCGTCGGGGATGGAATGGTTGACGTGGATGAACCTGACGCTCATGCAGCCGAGCTTAACGGTCTCGCCCGCGTGAACCTCGTTGAGCATCGCCTTGTTGAACAGGCTGTGCTCGCGGAGCTTGTTGCCCACCAGTCCGAGGGTGAGCGGAGTGCCGTAGATAGGCAGATTGATACGCGAAAGCAGGAAAGGCAGACCTCCGATGTGATCCTCATGACCGTGTGTCAGCACAATGCCGCGCAGCTTGTCGGCGTTCTGCTCCAAATAGGTGAAATCGGGTATGACGAGATCGACGCCGAGCATGTCTCCGTCGGGGAACGCCATGCCGCAGTCGATGATCAGCATATCGCCCTCGCACTCGAGCAGCGTGATGTTCTTGCCGATCTCATTCAAGCCGCCGAGAAACGAAACCTTAACGCTCGGTTTCTTTATCTGCTTCTTGGCGCTGTTGTTCTTCGACTTTGTGCCGTTTCCTTTCTTCTGATTCCTTCCGTTGTTTTTTGAGTACCAAGTCTGCTTTAGCTTGTAGTTTCTGTTTTTGCTGTTTGTACTCACAAATTTACCTCCGTAATTCTTAGATTTTTCCGTTCTGTATTATTACCCCGTTCAGGGAAATTTGAAACAAGTCCGTATGGGCGATACTCGCCCAATCATACATATTCAGTTTATTGTACAACTTTTTTAGGGTCTGTGTCAAGTCGGAAAGAGAATTATAATTAAAATAGTTGTTAGGGGTTAGTCATCAGCCCCTAAATCCTAACTTGCTATTCTTTCCGGAATCTGCTAAAATAGTATCAAATACAAAATCGGGAGGATAAATATGAAAACTGTTGAGATATTTACCGACGGCGCCTGCAGCGGCAATCCGGGTCCCGGGGGCTGGGGCGCTATACTCAGATATAACGGACGCGAAAAGGAGCTCAGCGGCGGCGAAGCGAACACCACCAACAACCGCATGGAGCTCTCGGCGGTAATCTTCGCGCTCGAGGCGCTCAAGGAGCCTTGCAGTGTCAGGCTTTACAGCGACTCGCAGTATGTTTGCAACGCGCTCAAGCTCGGCTGGGCTAAGAAATGGCAGGCTAACGGCTGGATGCGCAACAAAAAAGAGCCCGCGCTCAATCCCGAGCTCTGGGAAAGGCTGCTCAAGCTCTGCGATATCCACGAGGTCGAGGTCAACTGGGTCAAGGGTCACGCCGGTCACCCCGAAAACGAACGCTGCGACAGATTGGCGGTAGCTCAGATCGAGAATTACAGATGACCCGACGAAGCCGTATTCACCCATATTATCAACTGCGAACCAAAAAAGCACGGACTGCCCGGAATGTCGGACAGTCCGTTTATATTATTGTTTCTCTGTAAGCAGCTTGTTGAGCTCCTCCATAAAGGTGTTGATGTCCTTGAACTGGCGGTAAACGGAGGCAAAGCGGACATAGGAAACCTCGTCGACCTTTTTGATCTCCTCCATCGCAAGCTCTCCGATCTGCATCGTGGTGATCTCGCGGTCGAGGCTGCTCTGGATCTTCGCCTCGATCGAATTGACCATCTCCTCGATCTGCTCGATGGACACGGGGCGCTTTTCGCAGGCTCTGAGGATGCCCGCGGTGAGCTTGTTGCGGTCGAATACCTCGCGTGATTTGTCGCGCTTTACGACGATGATCGGCACGGTCTCTATCACCTCATGGGTGGTGAAGCGCTTGCCGCAGTTGAGGCATTCGCGGCGGCGGCGTATCCTCTCGCCGTCGTCTGCGGAACGGGAGTCGATGACCTTGCTTTCTTCATAGCTGCAATACGGGCATTTCATTGGTATTCACCTCATAATAATTCTATAGAGTAATTATACCACCGTATGCTGTGAATAACAAGAACATTTTATTTACAAATAGATTACAATTTTAGCATATTTTGGGGTATCCGGAGCATTCGGCACAAATGCTTGGGGTTTCTTTTTGACTACGCGACCCGCTGTCCGCAGCGACCGATATTGTCGGTGATTTCGGCGCTGAACTTCTGGATAAGCGTCGCGTCGACCACATCGAGCTTGCCGTCGCTGTTCACGTCGGCGGCGGCAGCAAGGAAAACTCCGCTGATCTTAAGCCCCGCCGAATACATCTGGATCAGGGTCGCGTCCGAAACGTCAACGTTGCCGTCGGCGTTCACGTCGCCGTAGATCATGCTCTCGTGGCTTATCCAGCGCGCGAAGAAATTCGTATCCTCGGTCAGCGGCTCGCCGTTATATCGGTTTTTGTAAGCCCTGTCGGTGTACCAGCCCGCAAACTCGGCGTTCTCTCTGGCGGGGGCTTCAACGATATACGGCTCGTTTTTGGGGATCTCCGCTCCCGAAATGTAGTATTCGTCCTTTGCGTCAAGATAGAGATAAACTGTGATGCACTCGGAATACGGCACAAAGCGCGCATAAACCGCGCAGTTTTCGGTCACGGGTTTTTGGAAATCGAACTTCTTCGTAAAACCGGGATCGGTGTACCAGCCGGCAAACATACAGTCATCTCTGCCGGGATCCTCGATCTCAAGGTATTCGCCCGGGATGACCATAGCGGAGCTGATGGGATATTCGTCGTCGCTGAACAAGAAGATGTCGACATAAACGCAGTCGTCGCAATTCACCCATCTGGCAAAGAAGGTGGAATCCGCCGCGACAGGCTTTGAGCTGTCGAGCTTATTGACGAGCTCCTTCTCGGTATACCAGCCGCCGAACAGATAATCATCGCGGTCGGGCGTGTACTCCGCAAGAGGGCTGTCCGAATCCGCGTCGACCGTCTCGGTAATGCCGTCGTACATCAGGTCGTAGGTGATTTTGATCGGACTGCCCGTTTTTTCGGGAGCTGCCGCCGCGAAGGCCGTGACTGAAAATGACGCGCAGAGCGCAAGGCAGAGTAAAAGTGCGATGAGCTTTTTCATGGGAATACCTCCTGTTGAAAAGTTGTTATATCATGCTAATTATATTATAGCATAAACACACGGTAAAAGGCAACGAAAAAAAGCTGTGCTCAATTTAGTAATTCTGCCCAACGAAAAAGGGATCCCCTGAGTGAAGCTGTCTGCTTCAGACGGGGATCCTTTATTCTTTCAGAATGCTTATTCCGCAAAGAACTCGTAGAACGCGCGGTAAGCCATATAAACGTCGGTCTTTGAGACGATCTCAAAGGGAGCGTGCATACTGAGCACGGGCACTCCGAGGTCGATTACGTCGACGTTCATGTTCGCCACATACTTTGCTATCGTACCGCCGCCGCCGAGGTCTACTCTGCCGAGCTCGCCGATCTGCCACTGGATCTTGTTCTTCTCGAGCAGTGTGCGGATCTTGCCCATATATTCAGCGGAGGCGTCGGAGGTGTCGTACTTTCCGCCGTGACCCGTGTACTTTGAGATAACGACGCCGCCGTTGAGGTAGCAGGCGTTCTTAGCCTCGAACGCGGAGGCGTAGGTGGGGTCGAACGCGGCGTTTACGTCGGCTGAGAGGCAGGTGCTCCTCGACAGAGCGCGGTAGCCCTCTTCCCCGTCCTGCTTGGCGAGGTCGTAGATGAAGTAGCGCAGGAAGTCGCTCTGCATTCCGGTGTTGCCCTCGGAGCCGATCTCCTCCTTGTCGGTCAGGTAGGTTATGCAGGTAGCCTCGGGAGCCTCGACGTCGAGCGCAGCCATCAGCGCGGGATAGGCGCAGACCTTGTCGTCGTGGCCGTAGCCGCCGATCAGCGAGCGGTCAAAGCCCACGTCGCGGGTCTTGAAGCTCGGCACAAGGCAGAGCTCGGCGGAAAGGAAATCGCCCTCGGTCATTCCGTACTTCTCGTTGAGGATAGCCATCACGTTGAGCTTCACGAGGTCTTTTTCATCCTCTGCCTCGGGATAAGGACGCGAGCCGACCAGGACGTTGAGATCCTCGCCGGTGAACGCCTTGCTCATGGGCTTTGCCGCCTGCTCCTGACCGAGATGCGGCAGGATGTCGCTGATGCAGAAGCAGCTCTCACCGGGCTCGTCGCCCCACTTGATATCGACCGCGGTGCCGTCGAGCTTCATTACCCTGCCGTGAAGGGTGAGCGGGATCGTCGTCCACTGGTATTTTTTGAGACCGCCGTAGTAGTGGGTCTTGAACAGTGCCAAGCCGTTAGCCTCATAGAGCGGATTGGGCTTGAGGTCTACACGCGGCGAGTCGATATGGGCGATGGCGAGGCGCGCGCCGTTTTTGACGCCGTTTTTGCCGATGACGGCAAGCGCGACAGCCTTGCCGCGGTTCACATAGTACACCTTATCTCCGGGCTTGTAGGAGGCGTTGGGATCGTACTCCGTAAAGCCCGACTTCTCGGCAAGCGCAACGGAATACTCGACCGCCTCGCGCTCTACGGGAGACAGGTCGAGGAAAGCCTTGTAGCCCTCGCAGAATTCGTCCGCCCTGGCTATCTCCTCAGAGGTGAGGTCGCCCGCGCCCTTGCTGTCCTTGATCATGAGCCGCTCGCGCAGCTCCTCGGTTTTTGTCTTTTCGTCTGCCATTTTTGATCTTCCTTTCGCAGAATATAGTAAATGTTGGTTAATTACCGATAATACAGCTCCTCATACTTTTCCTTCGCCGCTTCGACGCTGTCGACGTAGGCTGAGGTCTCGGAATACGGGATGACCTCAAGGGTCTTGCCGTCGGGACTGCAGTTGGGGTCTTGGAGCCAGTCTCCGACCACAAAGCCCGCGTTATACGCCGCGACCGCACACCTCTCGTCCTTGTACTCGTCGTAGAAGTAGCGCAGCAGATAGCTGCCGTAATCTATGCAGACCGCCGGGTCGAGCAGATCGTCGGCGGTGTATTTGCCCTCCTCGCCGCGCAGACCCATCAGCCATTCAAAGGACTCGGGCATGACCTGCATTATCCCGTAGGCTCCGACGTTCGACTTGGCGTTGGGGTCGAAGTGGCTCTCGGTGCGTATCACGGCGTAGATCAGCGCTGGTTCGAGGTCGTAATCCCTCGCCGCCTTGTCGACGTACTCGCTGTACTCGCGCGGATAGCTGAGCTTCTGCACGTCATCCGCCGTGTTACCGAAGAAACGGGTGACGAAGAATATCGCCGAGCCGACAAGCACAAGCATTATCAGAACGCCTGCGCCGATCATTATCGCCCGCCGTGCAGCCCTGCTCAGAGGCTTGCGTTTTTTCTTATTTCGCCCCGCGGTATGCCTTGCCATCACAGCACTCCCTTCAATAAGGCGATCAGGCGGTCGGTCTGCTTAGACAGCTCGCTTAAATCGCCGTTGTTCTCGATGATAAAATCGGAGCCGGCTCTGAAAAATTCCTCGCCGTACTGGGCGTTCATTCGGCTCAGCGCAGCCTCGCGCTGTATTCCGTCGCGCGCGGTTATGCGCTCAAGGCGAAGCTCTACGTCCGACACCACGCTCACGACGAGGTCGCAGATCACGTCGGCTCCGCTCTCGAAAAGCTGGGGCGCGTCGTAGATCACTGCGCCCTCGGCGCCGCGCAGCCGCTCAAACAGCAGAGCGGTCACGAACGGATGTACAAGCTTCCCGAGCAGCGCGGTCTTTTCCGCGCTCTCAAAGGCTCTCTCGGCGAGCAGCGGACGATTAGGCGTGCCGTCGGGCTTTATGATATCGGCTCCGAACTCAGCCGCGATAGCCTTCAGGCAGGGCGAACCGCCGCCGTAAAGCTCTCTGACGAGCAGGTCTGCGTCGATCACCGGAAAGCCCGCTTCTGCAAGGGATGCGGCTACGGTGGATTTTCCGGCGCCGCTCTGTCCCGTCAGACCGATCAGTTTAAACCTCTTCAAGCTCGATCACCTCGAATCCCGCCGCCCTTATCAGGCGGTTGTATACCGCAAGCCCCACGCCGTCCGTTTTGGGCAGACGGGCATAGACCGTGCCGGTCACGCCGTTCTCGTCGAGCCTGCGCAGACTGTCGAACAGCCTGTGAGCCTGCGCCGACCAGTCTCCGCGGCTGCCCAGCGAATAGCAGGGAACATTGAGCAGAAGCAAGTCCTCGTCGCAGCAGAGCGCCGCTGCGCAGTCCTTGGCGTGGGCGTTTATGTAATCAATATATGCTTCGTCACCGCATTTAAGCAGAACGACGTGCGCCTTGGGCGCGTAATGCTTGTATTTCATTCCGGGGCTTGCGGCGGTCTGACCCTCGGCGAGCTTATGCAGCACCGCGTCGTCGACCTCGACCTCGCCGAGCACCTCTCGGAGCTGCTCTACGGTCACGCCGCCCGGTCTGAGCACGCGCGGCACTCCGTCCGCGACGGTTATCACGGTGCTCTCAACTCCGACGTCGCAGGCTCCGCCGTCGAGCACGGCGTCTATCCTGCCGTCCATGTCCGCGTGAACGTGCTCAGCCGTCGTGGGGCTCGGAGAGCCCGAGCGGTTCGCCGAGGGCGCGGCGAGCAGGGTGCCGGAGGCGCGGATGATCTCCCTTGCCACGGGATGGCTCGGGAAGCGGATCGCCACCGTATCGAGCCCCGCGCTCACCTCGTCGGGTATGCGGTCGGATTTTTTCATTATTATGGTGAGCGCTCCCGGCCAGAAGGCTTCGGCGAGCTTTCGCGCCGCCTCGGGGATCTCGCGCACGGGCTTGAAGCGTTCGATATCGTCAAAATCCGCGATGTGGACTATCAGCGGATTGTCCATCGGGCGACCCTTGGCAGCGAATATACGGGCGACCGCGCTGCCGTTGAAGGCGTCGGCGGCAAGCCCGTAAACGGTCTCGGTCGGGATGCCGACCAGACCGCCCCTTGACAGTATTTCGCCCGCCCGAGCTATATCCTCGGGCGTGCTTTTAAGTGAAAGTGTCGTCATTGGCTTTGCATGCTTTCCTTTAGTTTTTCCGCGCGGTCCGCGGTTATGAGCGCGTCGATCACCTCATCGAGGTTTCCGTTGAGTATCTCCTCGAGCTTATAGAGGGTCAGCCCTATGCGGTGGTCGGTCAGCCTGCCCTGGGGGTAATTGTAGGTGCGGATGCGCTCGCTGCGGTCGCCGGTGCCGACCTGAGACCTGCGGTCTGCGGCGATCTCGCTCGCCTGCTTGTCCTGCTTTTCCTTGAGCAGACGGCTTTTGAGCACCTTGAGCGCCTTGTCCTTGTTCTTGTACTGGCTGCGCTCGTCCTGACACTCGACCACGGTGCCGGTCGGGATGTGAGTTATTCTGATAGCGGAGCTGGTCTTGTTGATGTGCTGACCGCCCGCGCCGCTCGAACGGAAGGTGTCGATCTTGAGGTCGTTGGGGTCGATCTCGAGCTCAACGTCCTCAGCCTCGGGCAGCACCGCGACCGTTGTGGTCGAGGTATGCACGCGCCCCTGGCTCTCGGTCTCCGGCACACGCTGGACGCGGTGAACGCCGCTCTCGTACTTGAAGCGCGAATACGCGCCCTCGCCCTCGATCATGAAGGATATCTCCTTGTAGCCGCCAAGCTCGGTGGGGTTCTCGTTTACCACCTCGACGCGGTAACCGCGCTTCTCGGCGTACATGGTGTACATCCTGAACAGCACAGCCGAAAACAGCGCGCTCTCCTCTCCCCCGGCGCCGCCTCTGATCTCGACGATGACGTTGCGCTCGTCGTTGGGATCCTTTGGCAGAAGCAGGAGCTTCAGCTTCTCCGAGAGCTCCTCCTGCTGCGCTTTCGCCTCGTCGAGCTCGAGCTGCGCGAGCTCTTTTAATTCTGCATCGGAATTATCATTGAGGATATCAAGGCTGTCGCGCTCGGTCTGAACCGCCTTTTTGTAGTCGCGGTAGGTCAGCACAAGCTCCTCGATCGACTTGATCTCCTTCATAAGCTTCTGATACTCCGCGGGGTCGGCAGCGACAGACGGCTCATAGAGCCTGCGGCCGAGCTCGGAATATCTCTTGTCAAAAATCTCTATTCTCTCAAACATGGCTTTCACCTATGATTTTTTTGATGTTCTTTTCTATCCTGTTCCTCGGCGCCATGACCTCGCGCCCGCAATTCTCACAGCGGAGCTTGAAGTCCATGCCGACGCGCAGAACGGAAAAAATCCTGCCGCCGCAGGGATGCTGCTTCTTCATTTCAACACGGTCGCCGACTGCAATATCCAAAAGAACACCTCCGCTGATTATACCTTATGTTATTATAACCGATTCGGCAGAAAATAGCAAGTGAAAAAGCCCAAGTTGTGAACTCTAAGCAGAAAGGATCCCCGTTTTTCAGAAGTCGTTTTCCGAAAAGGGGATCCTTTGATTTACAGATATTCGGTTTTGCGGCGTTATGACAGCAGCTTCTTTATGCGCTCCACCGCCTCGACGGTGCTTTCGCGGTCGCCGAAGGAGGTCAGACGGAAGTAGCCCGCGCCGTTCTCGCCGAAGCCCTCGCCCGGGGTGCCGACGACGTTCGCCTCGTTGAGCAGCAGGTCGAAGAACTCCCAGCTTCCCATGCCGTTCGGACATTTGAGCCAGATATAGGGTGAGTTCTTGCCGCCCGTGTAGAAAATGCCGAGTTCGTCGAGCGCGGAGGCGATAATGCGCGCGTTCTCCTGATAATAGGCTATGTTCTCTCTGATCTGGCGCTGACCCTCCTCGCTGAAAACAGCGGCGGCGGCGCACTGCACAGGCCACGACACGCCGTTGAACTTGGTCGCCTGACGGCGGTACCAGGTGGCGTAGAGATTGTGTCCGTCGCGCTCGAGCTCCTTGGGGATGACGGTATATCCGCAGCGCGTGCCGGTAAAGCCCGCGGTCTTGGAGAGCGAGCAGAGCTCGATGGCGCAGGTGCGCGCGCCCTCGATCTCAAAGATCGAACGGGGCAGGTCGTCGGTGATGAACGCCTCGTAAGCGCTGTCGTAGAGGATAACGGCGTCGTTTCTGTTGGCGTAATCCACCCAAGCCTTCAGACCGTCGCGGTCATAAGCCGCGCCGGTGGGATTGTTGGGCGAGCACAGATAGATGATGTCAGCCTTTACGCTCTCGTCAGGCAGAGCCGTAAAGCCGTTTTGCTCGTTGCAGGCGGCGTAGATTATCTTTCTGCCTGACATGATGTTGGAATCGACGTAGACGGGATATACAGGGTCGGTCACGAGCACGGTATTGTCCTGAGCGAAGATGTCGCCGATGTTTCCGCAGTCAGATTTTGCGCCGTCAGATACGAAGATCTCGTCAGGCGAGACCGTCGCGCCGAAGCTCTTGTAGTAGTTCGAGATCGCCTCGCGCACAAAGGCGTAGCCCTCGTAGTCGGGATAGCCGCGGAAGGTCTCCTTGTGAGCCAGCTCCTCGGCTCCCTTCTTCATCGTCTCAACGACAACGGGAGCCAGCGGCAGGGTCACGTCGCCGATACCGAGGCGGATTATTTTTTTATCGGGATGTGCCGCCGCGTAATCGGCGGTCTTTTTTGCCACGTCCGCGAAGAGATAGTTGGGCACAAGATTGTCAAAATTGCGGTTTATTTTCACTCATATCATTCCTTTAATAAGCGCCGCACTGTAGGATAAGGTGCGGCGCTGAAAAATTTTTTATAACGGCAAATGTATCTCTTGATTCTTCATTCTTAATTATATCACACCTCTACCGAGCCCTCGAATACGGTCTCGGCGTTGCCGGTCATGTAGACGGTCTCGTCGGTGTAGTTGATGATCAGGTCGCCGCCGATCAGCTTGATCTTGATGTCCTCACCCTTGGAGCAGAAGCCGTTCTCGCAGGCGGCTACCGCTACCGCGCAGGCTCCGGTGCCGCAAGCCCATGTCTCGCCCGAGCCGCGCTCCCAGACGCGCATCTTGACGGTGTGGTCGTTGAGCACGGTCACGAACTCGGTGTTGACTCTCTCGGGGAAGAGCGGATCGTACTCGAACAGCGGACCGATAGTCTCGATGTCGAGGTTGTCGATGTCGCCGTCCACGAACACGACGCAGTGCGGATTGCCCATGGATACGCAAGTGATGTCGTAGTCCCTGCCTCCGATGCTGACGGTGCGGCTTACAACCTTGTCGCCGTCGAGCGCAACGGGGATCTCGGTGGGATCGAGGATCGCCTTGCCCATATCTACGCGCAGGCGGGTAACCTCGCCGTCCGCGGTGTAGGCGCGCAGTCTCTTGATGCCGCTGAGGGTCTCGACGGTGATCTCCTTTTTCTCGCTGTAGTCCACCATGCCGTGGTCATAGAGGAACTTGCCTACGCAGCGGATGCCGTTGCCGCACATCTTGCCCTCGCTGCCGTCGCGGTTGTACATCTTCATCTTCGCGTCGGCTACGTTGGACGGGCAGACGAGGATAACGCCGTCGCCGCCGATACCGAAGTGGCGGTCTGAAAGCCTGACCGCGAGCGCCTCGGGGTTGTTGATCTCCTGGTCAAAGGTGCTGAAATAGATATAGTCGTTGCCGATGCCCTGCATCTTGGTGAATTCAAGCTTGACCTTGGACTCGCGCATATGGTTGATGTTGACGAGCTCGGTGCTCTGCTGGGAGTAGCGGCTCTTGAGACAGTCGGCAAGCGCGTTTGCGGTGTCGAGCGAGGTCAGGCAGGGGATGTTGCGCTCGACGGTCTTGCGGCGGATCTTTACGGAATCGCGCGAGGGTATCCTTCCCTTTGCAGAGGTCGAGATGACGTACTGGATCTTGCCGCTCTCGATCAGGGTCAGGGTGTTGTTGGTCTCGGACTCGTGGATCTTCTTCACGCTGACGGCGTCGATGCCGTACTTTCCGAGCACCTCGGCGGTTCCCTGGGTGGCGTAGAGCCTGAAGCCGAGGTCGTGGTACTTCTTGGCGATCTCGCCGATCTCAGCCTTGTCGGAGTCGCGGACGGTGATGAACACGCCACCCTTCTTCTTCATCTTGTAGCCGGCGGCGATAAGACCCTTGTACAGTGCCTCCTCGAGGGTACCGGCGATGCCGAGCACCTCGCCCGTGGACTTCATCTCGGGACCGAGGTGGTTGTCGACGTTGATGAGCTTCTCAAAGCTGAACACAGGCACCTTGACGGCGATGTAGGGGCTCTTTCTGTATAGACCGGTGCCGTAGCCCATGTCTCTGAGGCGCTCGCCGAGCATCGCTCTGGTGGCGAGGTCTACCATGGGGACGCCGGTGACCTTGCTGATATACGGGATCGTACGCGAGGAACGGGGATTGACCTCGATGACGTACAGCTCGTTGTTGTAGATGAGGTACTGGATGTTGACCAGACCCTTGGTGCAGAGCTCGATGGCGAGGTTGCGGGAGCTCTCGATGATGATCTCGGTCATCTCGTCCGAGAGGTTCCACGCGGGATAGACCGCGATGGAGTCGCCAGAGTGGACACCGGCGCGCTCGATATGCTCCATTATGCCCGGGATAAGGATGTCCTCGCCGTCGCAGATGGCTTCTTCCTCGATCTCGGTACCCTGGAGATACTTGTCGATCAGGATCGGGTTCTCAATATTCTGTGCGAGAATTATAGCCATGTACTCGCGGACGTCGTCCTCGTTGAAGGCAATGATCATGTTCTGACCGCCGAGCACGTAGGACGGGCGCAGGAGCACGGGATAGCCGATGGTCTCGGCAACCTCAAGAGCCTCCTCGGTGGTCATCACGGTCACGCCGCGCGGACGCTTGATGTGATACTTCTCGAGCAGCTCGTCAAAGCGCTCTCTGTCCTCAGCCATGTCGATGGCGTCGTAGGAGGTGCCGAGGATGTTGACGTTGTTGTCGCTGAGGAACTTGGTCAGCTTGATGGCGGTCTGGCCGCCGAAGGCTACGACCACGCCGAAGGGCTTCTCGGTCTCGATGATGCCCATAACGTCCTCTGTGGTAAGAGGCTCGAAATAGAGTCTGTCGGCTGTGTCGAAGTCGGTGGAAACGGTCTCGGGGTTGTTGTTGACGATGACCACGTCAAAGCCCGCCTTTTTCAGCGCCCATACGCAGTGTACGGAGGCATAGTCGAACTCGATGCCCTGACCGATGCGGATGGGACCGGAGCCGAATACGATGACGGTCTTTTTGTCGCCGCGGCGGTTCTCGATGAACTGCTCCGCCTCGTTCTCATCGTCGAAGGTGGAGTAGAAATACGGGGTCTGCGCCTCAAATTCGGCGGCGCAGGTGTCAACCATCTTGAACACGGGCAGACGCGGCTTGTCTATCTTTTTGCCGGACAGCTCCTCGATGGTCTTGTTGAGGAAACCGGTCTTCTTTGCGGTCAGGTAGAGCTCGTCGGTCAGCTCCTGCTCACGGAGCATACGGTCTACTGCGATGATGTTTTTGAGCTTATAGAGGAACCACTCGTCGATCATTGTGATCTTGTGGATCTTCTCAACGGAAATACCGCGCTTTAGCGCCTCGTAGACGCAGAATATCCTTCTGTCGTCGCAGACGCTGAGGCGGTCGGTGAGCGAGGCGGTGCTGAGCGCCTCGAACTCCCTGTCGTCAAGGGTGTTGTGAGATATCTCTGCGCCGCGAACAGCCTTCATGATCGCCTGCTCAAAGGTCGGAGCGATAGCCATGACCTCGCCGGTGGCCTTCATCTGGGTGCCGAGGGTGCGCTTTGCGTATACGAATTTATCGAACGGCCACTTGGGGAACTTCACGACGACGTAGTCGATCGCGGGCTCAAAGCAGGCGTAGGTGGTGCCGGTAACGGCGTTCTTGATCTCGCTGAGGGTGAAGCCGATGGCGATCTTGGCGGCGACCTTGGCTATGGGATAGCCCGTAGCCTTTGACGCGAGCGCCGAGGAACGCGAAACTCGGGGATTGACCTCGATGACCGCGTAGTTGAAGGTCTCGGGGTCGAGCGCGAACTGGACGTTGCAGCCGCCCTCTACCTTCAGCGCGGAGATGATCTGCAGCGCGGCGGTGCGCAGCATCTGATATTCCTTGTCGGCGAGGGTGACGGTGGGCGCGATTACGATGGAGTCGCCCGTGTGTACGCCGACGGGGTCGAAGTTCTCCATGGAGCAGATCGTGATGACGTTGCCCACGCTGTCGCGCATGACCTCAAACTCGATCTCCTTCCAGCCGGAGACGCATTTTTCTACAAGTACCTGAGTAATCGGCGAGAGCTCGAGTCCGTTGGAGGCGATCTCGCGCAGCTCCTCCTCGTTCTCGACGATTCCGCCGCCGGTTCCGCCGAGGGTGAAGGCGGGACGGATGATCACGGGGTAGCCGATCTCCTCGGCAAAGGCGACCGCCGACTCGACGTCGGTGACTACGGTCGAGGGAATGACGGGCTGGTTGATCTCCATCATGGTGTCCTTGAAGAGCTGTCTGTCCTCTGCGCGGTCAATGGTCTCGGGCTTTGCGCCGAGAAGCTGAACGCCGTGCTTTGCGAGGAAGCCCTCCTTGGCGAGCTGCATCGAGAGGGTCAGACCGGTCTGACCGCCGAGGGTCGAGAGCAGGCTGTCGGGCTTCTCCTTCTTGATGATACGCTTCACGGTCTCGAGCGTGAGCGGCTCGATGTATATCCTGTCCGCCATGGCGTTGTCGGTCATGATAGTTGCGGGGTTGGAGTTTACGAGGATGACCTCGAGTCCCTCCTCCTTGAGGGCGCGGCACGCCTGGGTGCCGGCGTAGTCGAATTCGGCTGCCTGTCCGATGACGATGGGACCCGAGCCGATAACCATTACTCTTTTTATATCCTTTTTAAGCGGCATAGCTTTTACCTACCTTTATTATAAGAGTTGAGAGTTTAGAGCGGAGAGCTGAATACCGGGTATTCTCTCCTGTAATTCAATTATCCGTTCTTGCGGTCGTCCATCATCTTGATGAACCTGTCGAACAGGAAGGCGGTGTCCTGGGGACCTCCGCACGCCTCGGGGTGGAACTGAACGGAAAAGGCGGGCTTGTCGGTGTAATCTATGCCCTCGCAGGTGTTGTCGTTGCCGTTTACAAAGCTGACCTTCGCGTTATCGGGAAGAGATTCGGATACGACCGCGTAGCCGTGGTTTTGGGAGGTGATGAACACCTTGCCGGTCTCGAGGAATTTTGCGGGCTGGTTGGCTCCGCGGTGACCGTACTTGAGCTTGACGGTCTGAGCGCCCTGTGAAAGCGCGAGGAGCTGGTGTCCGAGGCAGATACCGAAGATCGGGACGCCGCTTTCAGCAAGCTTCCTGATCTCCTCGATCACAGCGGTGTTTGCCGAGGGGTCTCCGGGGCCGTTCGAGAGCATGATGCCGTCGGGCTCCATGGCGAGGATCTCCTCGGCGGTGGTGTGAGCCGGAACCACGATGATGTCGCAGCCGCGGCTGTTGAGCACTCTACCGATGTTGTGCTTCGCGCCGAAGTCCATGAGGACTACCTTGTGGGTGGCATTCTCGGGAGTGAAGCGCTCGATCTCGGGCGCGGTGGTGTTCTCGACCGAATCGACGATCTTGTATGACCTGATCTCCTCGAGCTCCTGCTCGCTGAGCTCATCGGTGTACTTTATCTTGCAGTTGAGCACGCCGTATTCGCGCACTATACGGGTAAGGGCGCGGGTGTCGATGCCGTAAACGCCGGGTATGCCCTTACTTTTTAAAAAGGCGTCAATATCACCCTCACAACGGAAGTTGGACGGCGACTGACACCATTCTCTTACAATATATCCCTTAAGGGTTGGCTCGCCGCTCTCAAAATCGGAGTGGATCACACCGTAGTTTCCGATAAGAGGGAACGTCTGAAGAACCACCTGACCGTAATAGCTGGGGTCGGTGAGTGTCTCAAGATAGCCTGTCATCGCTGTGGTAAAAACAAGCTCTCCCGTGGATTCTTTTTCGGCGCCGAACGCCTTGCCCTTAAAAACGGTTCCGTTTTCAAGGATCAAATATGCCGCACGACTCATGCAATATCAATCCTTTCATTTGTTTTAGAAGCGAGAAGTGAGAAGCGAGAAGTTAGAAGTGAGATGTGGAAAACAGAAAAGATTAATTTCAAAAGCTGACCACTAATCACTAATCACTAACCACTAATCACTAATTCTCATAGGTTTGGATCACCTGCACCGCGACCTGAGCCTTGCTGATCCTCAGATCCATCGCCTGCTTCTCAATGTAGCGGTGCGCCTGGGACTCGCTCATGTTGAGGCAGGACACAAGCAGCAGCTTGGCGCGGTCGATCAGCCGCAGGTCGTCTACCATGTGCTTCAAGCGCTCGTTCTCGCGCTCGACGCGGAGCATACGCGACCGGAAGCAGTCGGCAAACTGCAGGTAGTGATGAAAGAGGTGCTTGTTGATGGGCTTCGCAATGACCAGCACGCCGTGCTGAGTCAGCAGGTCGCTGACCTCGTCGGCGTTCTTCTGCGGCACGATGATCACCACGCTCGCTCGGGTGGTCTGAGCAAAGTGGATCGAAAGCGAAATGCCGTTCTCATCGGGCAGGGGGGCGTTTATGCAGATCACGTCGAAGCCGTCGTCCGAAGCCTTCTCCTCTGCGGAATACGAGGCGAAAACAGGCGTGATCTCATCATAGCCCTCGCTTGTGAGCAGCTCGGACAGAGAACGCGCACTTTGCTCGGAATTGGTTACCAGCAACGCTTTTTTCAAACTGTCATCACCGCCCTCTTTCTTCAACATACTATTTTACAAGATTAGGGGCGATTTTATTTTACATAAAGGAAAAATAAAGACATTTTTAGCAGTTCAATAAATGCCACTAAATCGTGAGAGTTCAAAATAGGATTTTAGGCATTTTCACTAAGCGCCAAATGTACCCCCTGTGCAGAGTGGGATTAAATGTTTGTTATTTGCATTTAAAAAGCCCCGGGCGGGGCTTTTTATTATACTCCGAACAGCAGCTCGCTGTAGGAGGGATAAGGCCAGAAATCGGCGGCGGTCTCGGTCTCCATGCTGTCGCCTACGGCGCGCAGCTCCTGCATTATTGCAAAGACCGTATTGCGGAAATACCTCGCGTACTCGAGCCCGTCGGCGGAATACTCGCTCGCCTTGATGACAGCCTCCTCAAGCTCGGAGGTCTTTTTGACAAAGCAGACCAGCTTGTTCGAGAGGCTCATTATCAGCTCCTCCTCGACTGAGGTCGGGATAGCGGCGCTGAGCGCTTTCTTGGCGAGGGCGGTCTCGGTCAGCTCGCGCACAAAGGCGGTGACCGCGGGCGTGATGTTCTTCTTTGCCATGTCGATCATGGTCAGAGCCTCGATGTTGAGCTGCTTGCAGTAGGTCTCCATCTCGATCTCATAGCGCGCGCGGAACTCGGCGGCGGTGCAGATGTTGTGCTTTACAAAGAGATCGACGTTCTTCTTGTCCATAAAGTGGGCGAAGGCGTCGGGCAGAGACTTGAGGTTGAGCAGACCGCGGCGCTTTGCCTCCTCGACCCACTCCTCGGCGTAGTTGTCGCCGTTGAAGATGATGTCCTTGTGCTCGGTAAACACGCGCTTCACAAGAGCTTTGACCGCCGAATCCATATCCTCGGCGCCCTCGAGCTCCTCGGAGAACTGGGACAGCTCCTCGGCTACCATGGTGTTGAGCATATAGTTAGGGCAGGCGATATTAAGCGACGAGCCGAGCGCGCGGAACTCGAACTTGTTGCCCGTGAAGGCGAACGGCGAGGTGCGGTTGCGGTCGGAGGTGTCCTTGCGGAAATCGGGCAGGACGTCAACGCCCGTCTCGACCTTGAGCTTGCCGGGGCTCACGTAGTCGACGCCCTCGATGATGGCGTCCACAAGCGCGCCGAGGTCGTCGCCGAGGTACATCGAAATGATCGCAGGCGGAGCCTCGTGAGCGCCTAAGCGGTGGTCGTTGCCCGCGGAGGCAACGGTTATGCGCAGCAGATCCTGATACTCGTGGACAGCCTTGACGACAGCCGCGAGGAAGAGCTGGAACTGCAGATTTGTCTCGGGGTGCTTGCCGGGCTTGAGCAGGTTCTCGCCCGTGTTGGCGGAAAGCGACCAGTTGTTGTGCTTGCCCGAGCCGTTGACGCCGGCAAAGGGCTTTTCGTGGAGCAGACAGACGAGTCCGTGCTTCTCCGCGATCTTCTTCATGATCTCCATCGTCAGCTCGTTGTGATCGGTGGCGATGTTGGAGGTTGAGAATATCGGAGCGAGCTCATGCTGAGAGGGCGCGACCTCGTTGTGCTTGGTCTTTGCAAGCACGCCGAGCTTCCAAAGCTCCTCGTCGAGCTCGCGCATAAATGCGGCTACCCTTGTCTTGATCGAGCCGAAATAGTGGTCGTCAAGCTCCTGTCCCTTGGGAGCCTTGGCTCCGAACAGGGTGCGTCCGGTGAGCTTGAGATCCTCGCGCCTATTGTACATCTCGCGGTCGATCAGGAAATACTCCTGCTCGGGTCCGACGGTGGTGACGACGCGGGTGATGTCAGTCCTGCCGATGAGGTGGAGCAGCTTGACGGCTTCATTACTTATGCGCTCCATCGAGCGGAGCAGAGGGGTCTTTTTGTCGAGCACCTCGCCGGTGTAGGAGCAGAATGCGGTGGGGATATAAAGCGTGCCGTCGCGCACGAAGGCGGGAGATGTGGGATCCCAGGTGGTGTAGCCGCGCGCCTCAAAGGTCGCCCTGATTCCTCCCGAGGGGAAGGACGAGGCGTCGGGCTCGCCCTTGATGAGCTCCTTGCCCGAGAATTCCATGATCACGCCGTCGCCGTTGGGCTGGATGAAGCTGTCGTGCTTCTCGGCGGTAACGCCCGTCATGGGCTGGAACCAGTGGGTGTAGTGGGTGCAGCCCAGCTCGATAGCCCAGTCCTTCATGGCGTTCGCAACCACGTTGGCTACGCTGAGGTCGATCGGCTCGCCGTCCTGAACGGTCTTTTTGAGCGCCTTGTAGGTGGATTTGGGCAGCCTCTCCTGCATTTTGCGGTCGTTGAAAACCATGCTTCCGAACATCTCGGGTACCTTGGACATAAAATCTCTCTCCTGTTGAAAATTTTTGTGAGGATAAAAAATGAGCGCCGCAGGTTAGACCTACAGCGCCCTTGCTGTTCATTACTGACAGTATATGTCATTTGGGGAGGTTTGTCAATAATCAAAGTGATTTTCTATCATTGCTTCAAAAAATGCCTTAGAAAAAAAACTTTTCTATTGATTATTCCGACAGCGCTCCGCCGGATGTAAAGCTGTTGCCGAAAAAGCGTGCTCTGATCAGGATAAAGGCTTGATCTCGGAATCGCGGAAGAGAATACATTCCTTTCCGTCCCTCAAAGCTCTGGCATAGCCGTTCATGAAAGCGCTTACCGAGCTGTATTTCGGTTCAATCGCCGTCGTTCCTTTGCAGTCCATATAGCCCCAAAGCCCGTTAGCGGCGCGGAAGGGAGCTAAGCCGTTTGAAAACCTGACCGGAGACTCGAATTCGGATATATGCAGCTTAGTGCAGTCCGAACGCTCGTCAAGCCAAACATTTTCGGCGATGAGCGTGAGCTTGCCCTTGGCGTTAGAGTTGATCGGATGTGACCATTTTGCACACTCGGTCATTTCCTTCAGATTCTTTTTGTCAGTCTCCGACGGTCCCTCATAGCTTGCGCAGATCGGTTTGTGATCCTTGTCCAGAATCGCAAAGCCGTAGCCGTAGTCGACCTCGATATAACCGTCGCCAAAGGCATACGCATTCATCTTCTCGAGATGGATCGCAGTGTCGGAAAAAGCATTGATGGTTTTTATCTTTTTATTTATGCTCATGCAAATATCGTGGAACGGCAGACCGTCTACCATAAGCGGATTAAACGCATTGACCTCAGGGAGCTTTTCCTGAGAAGCCGCAGACAAACCCGTCCTGTCGATATAGTACGCAGGGCATTGTACCGCCCGCAATACATCGTTGGTGTTGAAAATACCCGTCTTTATGCTCGACTGGCGGATCTTGACCTGTGCCCTGCCGTCCTTGAAGGGTCCGAGCTGGTGTTTCAGCTCGTTGGTGATCTCGGTGCGCTTGCTTCCGTAATCCCCGCTGTAATCCGACTCGGCAAATATGAATTCAGGCTCACCCTTTTCGTTCATATATCCGAACGAAAGCTTATTGTCGTAATAAGTCTTGAAGGCGCGCAGACCCTCCGACTCCTCACCTATACCGACAAACTTCTGAGGCAGCACCTCGTTGCCGTCGGCGTCATCGATGCCGAACACAAGTACGCCTAACGTGTAGCGGGTGTTTCCCTCGGTGTAAGACCATGTAGTGAGAACGCCGTATTTACAGCCCCCGTCCGGAAGCAGCTCGACATTGCTGTATATCAAGGGGCGATATGTCCTTCCGTTCGCTCCTACCAAGCCGTAATTTCTGCCCTTGAAGGTCTTTCCGTCGGGCTGCCACTCGCCCGTATTGGACACAACAAATTTTCCGAAGCCCGAATCCTTCATATAGAGGTATTGAGGCTCGATCACGACCTTGCCGTTTACGTCAATAGCTCCGAGCCTGCCTTTTTTATTACTGATCACGGCATAGCCGTTGCAAAAGCTGCGCGAGCCCCTGAACGCTCCGCTGTAGATGACCCTGCCGTCGCGGGTGATATAGCTGAGGTTGTTTTTCTCGCCGACAAGGGCGATATCGTCACAAAACGGATTGCAAACCTGATAGCACCGGTCAAGAACCTGCCTGCATTCCGCGTCGATCAGCGTCAGACCCTCGGGCTTGCCGACAACGCAAACATCTCCCGAAAACTCGCTGACGGAGGTGTAGATATACTCCGTGAGCTGCGCATTGTCCTCAGCGCGGAAAAAAGCCCAGAGCTTGTTTTTCTTTGCGGCGTAAAGCCCCATTCCGACGTCCGTTACGTCTTCGCAGTCGCCGCCGGAAAGTACCGTGCCGACCGCATTCAGCAGACAGACAGCTTTTTTGCCCCTACAAACAATATATCCGCTCGGAGTATTCTTGATCTCGCTGTATACAAGCCCCGACCAGCTTCCGTCTTTGACAAAATAAACGCCTAATTTGCCCTTTTGCAGCAGCTTGGTGCCGCGATACTCGGCAACGCCCGGAGCCGCCCAGCCTATGAACTCGACCGCGTCGCCTATTTTGACAGGTATCTCGGCAACCGGCTTATAGGATATCTCGACTCCCTTGGTAATAAGCTCTGATCCCTGAAACGAATCTGTATTTATCATAAAACTATCCTCCCTGTTTTGCAGTTCTTGCTGTTTTTATGTAAATTATATAGTATTCACAACATTTTGTCAATGCTTTTTGGCATTGCTTCTCATGACGATGTAGACAAAACCACAGTTTTCTGATATAATAGCAAATAAGGACTCTCGGAACTTCATCTTATAAATGAAAGGCATCATATGAATAATCGTACATTCTCCCCCTGCCCCGTCGCCAAAAAGTGCGGCGGATGTCAGCTTCAAAACATGAGCTACAGCGAGCAGCTCGGCTTCAAGCAGAGCAAGACCGTCAAGCTGCTCGGCAAATACTGCCGCGTCGCGCCGATAATCGGCATGGAACAGCCTTATCACTACCGCAACAAGGTTCAGGCGGCGTTTTTCACCAACCGTCAGGGCAGGATAATCTCGGGCGTTTATCAGTCAGGCACTCATCATGTCGTCGGCATAGATTCCTGCATGATCGAGGACGAGCTCGCCGACAGGATCATCGTCGCAGTCAGGCGAATGATGCCGTCGTTTAAGATGACGACCTTCAATGAGGACACGCGTAAGGGCTTTCTCAGGCATATCCTCGTGAAGCGCGGCTTCTCGACCGGCGAGGTCATGCTCGTGCTGG
>CACWKB010000009.1 GCA_902761375.1 uncultured Ruminococcus sp.
TATTACGATCACAGTCTGTTAGCCGCCCTGAGCTATGTTTTTGACAACGGCAAAGAGGCTAAGCACACCGAGCGCAATTACGACCAGTACGATCTGGTCATGACTCAGTGGTACGGTACGACCGAATACGATAACGAAACCAAAACGGCGAACATCTTTGACGCCGAGGCGGACGAAAGCCTGTATCAGATCGAGTACAGGACCGCTTATCCCGACGCCGAGGTGACCTACGAAATATACAAGGGCGTCAAGAGCGACGATCCCTCGTCCGGCACCCTGCTGGAAAAGGGCGCTCACTCCCACAGATACGCGGGCTCCCACGTGATCGACCTCAAAGGCGAATACGCGCTGAAGGAGGGAGAGCTGTACTCGGTCGTCCTGACGGTGATGCGCGGCGAAAAATACGCCGAGGTGTTCCCGTACAGCACAAAGTTCTTCGACGGTATGACCACAAACGGGATCGTCAACAAGGGCGAAAGCTTCCTGTACACGAACGGCAAGTGGACGGATATGACAGAGGCAAAGGACAGCCTGATCGAAAGGGCGTATAAGCAATGCGCCGAGGAAGGCGCCTCGGACAAAGCGCTCCCCGATATTGAATTGGACAAAAAGACCTTTGTCATTGACAACTACCCGATAAAGGCGATTTCGGCGGCTGACGGAAAGTAGTATATTACGGACAACGGAGAGATCAGGATGATCAGGAACAGACGGTTATCATTCATATTACTTGTTTTGGCGGCAGCGGTAATGCTCGCGTCCTGCGGTTATACCGACAGCGGCAAGACAGAGGAGACAACTGCCGCCGCAAAGACGGACGCCGAGCTTTCCGCCCACATAGAAAGCAAGCTTGCAGGCATAGATTTTGACGGGGTCATTTATGTCACGCATAAAGGCAGCGTCGTATATCAAAGGGCAACGGGCAGGGATGAAAACGGAGAACCTTTGACGATAGATACCTCGATGTATATCGGGTCTGTGTCAAAGCAGTTCTGCGCCGCGGCTGTAATGATCCTGCGCGATCAGGGAAAGCTCAGCGTCGACGATACGATCGACAAATACTTTCCCGAATATGACAGAGGCGGAGATATCACGATCCGGCATCTGCTGACGATGCGTTCGGGCATACGCGATACGGTGGGCGAGGGCTTTGCAGGCACGCTGCCCCATGATAACACGGAGAAGGAGAACACGGCTTTGATCAAAGAGTGGATCTTCGGTCAATCGCTGTGGTTTGAACCCGGCAGCGCCTTCCTGTACTCCAATTCCAACTACATCCTGCTCGCGGACATCGTGGAGCAGGTCTCGGGTCAATACTATAACGACTTCCTGCGCGAGCACATCTTCGATCCTCTGGATATGAAGCACACGGGGCTGATCACGGAAATACCGGATTCTCCCTCATGGGCGGAAAACCTGATATGCGACAGCGAGGTAGACGAGGTCAAGATAAAGGGCGTGGCAAAAGGAGCCGGAGACATCGTTTCCAACGCTCCCGACATGGTCAAATGGATGGAGGGCTTATCCGGCGGCAAGATCGTCAGCCCGGAAACCCTGAGCGAAATGACCGAGGATTATTCGCCTGATTTCGGAGAACGCTACGGCTACGGACTGACGCAGATGTTTGCGGGAGGCATCGGACACGCGGGCGCGATCTCAGACTACTCCTCCATGGATTATTTCACTCCGGAAAGCGGTTATTGCTTTTTCTGCGACAGCAACGGAAGCGACCCCGGAAATATGGCGACATTGCTGCTATACGGATTTCTGTCCGAATAAGGGCGTCCGTTCCGCTCTGCCGTTGGCGACTGACGGCGGCAAACAGTATTACAGTCAAAGGAGAAATACAGATGATAAAGGAAGAACTGTTCGAGCTCAGCTTTCCCTATTATACCGGACGGAACAGAAGGGTGCGCGTCTACGTCCCCGAACACGGGGAAGCCGAAAGGCTGCCGGTTGTATATATGACGGACGGACAGAATCTGTTCGAGGACAACAACCCGGGTCAATTCGGCTGCTGGTACACCCGAGAAGCGGTCAAAGAGGTCGGCAAAGCGGTCATCGTCGGCATCCATAACGACGAAAGCCCGATCCAAAGGACAAGGGAGCTGACGGCTAAAAGCATCGGCGCGCTTTGCTTCCCCGACGAAATGCCCGAATTCATCAGAAAAAGCATAATCCCCGAGGGAGAGCTGTTCGACGACTTTGCGGTCAATACCGTAATGCCAGAGATCGAGAAGCGCTTTCCCGTTCAGAAGGGCAGGAACGCCGCGGCGTTTTGCGGCAGCTCCTCGGGAGGCCTGCAGGCGTACTTCACCGCTCTGAGCCATTCGGAAAAATTCTGTATGTCCGGGGTGTTTTCGCCGACGTTCCCCTTGTACTCTGTCGGCGATATCGTCGGCTGGACGGCTTCAAGGCTGAGCGGCTCTGAGCCGTATCTCTACATTTACAGCGGAGCGGTCGGCGAGCCGGAGGAGGAGATCTGCAGGAGCACGCAGGCGGTATATGACTCGATCACGGAGATTTATCCGGCGGAGCGGCTGAACGAGGTCATCCTTTTCGATCAGCCGCATAACGAAAGCGCGTGGGCGACGATCTTCAGGGATTTCCTGCATACATTTCTGACGCGCAGAGCAGAGTTTTAAAATTAATATCACCGCGGCGCTCCCATCGTCATACGGTACATATTTGACAATCAGACAAAAGCTCAAAATAAAAGAGGCAGGCTAAAACTCAATTCCCGAGTAAGAGCCAAGCCTCTTTTTTACATATTGCTTTAGCGATGGGGCGATCGGGGCTGTATCCCGCCGAAAAGCAGCTTATCGCCCGCGCTCTCGACGCCGAACGCGGCATAGCCGAGCTTTATAAAGGGAAAAGCGGTTCCCCACGGCAGGGTGCAGAATACCGCCAAAATCACGGCGGCTGTTCGGTTTTTGATAAACGACGTTCTCACGGCGGCATTGCTCCAAGTTTTTTATACACTAAATATACCACACGCCGCCTCTCTTGGCAAGAACATAAAAAGGCCGCCGCAAAATGCGACAGCCCTCGTTATCACTTGCACAGTTTTTGATTCGCGTCTACTCGTTATTAGCGTCATACCATTGAATGGTGGACTTAGGCGTACCGACAGGTTTCATATTGCCGTCCTCATCATATTCATATTTTACATCTTCCCTTCTGTATTCCAAGCTTTGCGCTTTTCCTGTTGCGGTGTTGACGCGACACGTTATAAGCTCTCCCGGGTAGGATGAAAGATAGGAATAATAGTATAAATATCCTTCGCTGAAGTCCATCAGATTGATCGTCATAGATGTATCATAAACGGTTTTTTCCGCGCGATCCTTTTCAGACATGCAGCAGATACGTCTTTGCTCCTTATTTTGAGCGGCTAAAGAACCGGTCTCGAAATACAAGGTATCGGTCTGCGTATCTATGGTATAAACGCATGCGCCGGAGGTGCTGAGTTGCTCATAACCTGAGCCATCCGTTTTTATTCTGCACAGTCTGCTTCCGTTGTTCAAATCCAGAAAATACAGATGATCCTTATATATCGACAGGCTCGCCATGTCTGCGCTCTTCTGAACGTAGCTTCCGTCAAAAACAGCTCCTCCGCGCAGCAGCGTTTTTTCGGTTCCGTCTGTTTTGATCTTATAGATGCCGACCTTTCCGTCATCGTATTCAAAGCTGCCGCCGTCGACCTTGTAGCCGTTGTCCAAATAGTAGATCCAGCCTCCGTTTACGACAAATTCCTCGGCGCGCACGGAATCGTCTCCGACAAAATCTATACTTTTCCCGTCCTTGCCGATTCGGGCAATCCTTCCGTTTATTTCGATCTGGCTGTGCATGTATTCCGGGTTGAAGCCGAGGGTCGCGTATACGCTGTCTCCGTCGGCTAAAAAGTTCTGCAGAGTGATGGGGCGATCAAGGCTGTGATTCGGAGACAGACAGCTTTCGGCAAGCTGAGCCTTGCTCACCCACACGGTTTTTTCAGTGGTTTTTTCATCAACTGCCGAAATGCGGAAAAGATCGGAGAAATAATCGTTGTCAAACCAGCCGTAAAAAGTATTTCCGTCCTGCGCAGTTCTAAGTAAACAGTCAACGCCGAAATCGTCGTCGATCAAAAGTATCTTATTGCGGTCTGCCATATCGGAACAGTCAACGCTTTCATACGCAAGATTCACGCAGCCGGCATATGTGCCGTAAGCGGTTTTAAAAACCAAAAACGGCTGCGAGGTGATATAGCCGGTATCAATCCCGCCGCCGGAATTAAAAATCGAGCATCCCGACGCCATAACCGACAGCGCTATAGCCATTGCAGCCGAAAACACCTTTTTGATCATAATGATTTACCTCCTCATTATAAGCGCGCGGTTTCATGCGGAAACCCGAAATACGCCGCTCCAATTATTTACGATTATATGATAACACATTGCACAAGAAACCGCTATCCAAAAAAACAGGCGCGGATTTGTTCATTCTGCACACCCGGCTTTTAAAAAGCAACGGCTCTCTGCCGAAAAGCAAAGAGCCGGATAAATCTTTAATATTTAAAAATCACTTTTTCTCAGCGACGACCTGACGGATGACGTCGGCGATATGGGGCGCGGTGAGTCCGAACTTATCGAGCAGCTCCCACGCGGGACCGCTGAAGCCGAAGGTGTCCTGAACGCCTATTCTCGTGACCTTTACGGGGCATTCCTCGGTGACGACCTCGCAGACCGCGTCGGCGAGACCTCCGATGACGTTGTGCTCCTCGACGGTGATTATCCTGCCGGTTTCGCGCGCCGCCTTTGCCACGATCTCGCGGTCGATGGGCTTGAGGGTGTGGATGTTGATGAGACGGGCGTTGATGCCCTCCTCCTCAAGCGCCTTGACAGCCTTGAGGGACTCGTTGACGACAAGACCGGTCGCGATCACAGCAACGTCGTCGCCCTCGTGGAGGGTGATTCCCTTGCCCCACTCGAAGGTGTAGGTCTCGGGGTCGTTGAAGCTGTCGATGGCGAGTCTGCCGAGGCGGATATATACGGGGCCGTTGTATTCGATAGCGGCTTTTGTAGCCGCCTTCATCTCCCAGTGATCGGCGGGGTTGAGCACGACCATATTGGGGATGGCGCGCATGATGCCCATATCCTCTATGCACTGGTGGGTAGCTCCGTCCTCGCCGGTGGAGATACCGGCGTGGCTTCCCGCGATCTTTACGTTGAGCTCGGGATATGCGACCGAGTTGCGGATCTGCTCAAAGGCTCTGCCGGTAGCGAACATCGCGAACGAAGCGGCTACGGGGATCTTGCCCGCCGCTGCCATGCCTGCCGCTACGCCCACCATATTGCCCTCGGCTATGCCGCAGTCAAAGAAGCGCTCGGGATAAGCCTTCTGAAAAATACCTGTTTTTGTTGCCGCCGCAAGGTCTGCGTCAAGTACCACTATGTCCTGATTGGTCTCGGCAAGCTCGCACAGCGCCTCGCCGAAGCTCTCTCTTGTAGCCTTCTTAACGATTTCCATCAGCAATTGCCCTCCAGTCTTTCGATCTCGGCGTCGAGCTCGGCGGTAGCCGCCTCATACTGCTCCTTGTTGGGGGCGACGCCGTGCCAGCCGACCTGATTCTCCATGAACGAAACGCCCTTGCCCTTTACGGTCTTCATCAAAATCGCGGTGGGCTTGCCCTTAACGGTCCTTGCCTTGTCGAGAGCGGCTTCGATCTGCTCAAAGTCGTGGCCGTCGATCTTTACGACCTCAAAGCCGAAAGCCTCGAATTTTTTGTCGAGGGGCTCGATGCCGGCGACGTCCTCGACCGCGCCGTCGATCTGCAGGCCGTTCTGGTCTACGATGACAACGAGGTTGTCAAGCTTGTTGTGAGAAGCGAACATCGCCGCCTCCCAGACCTGACCCTCTTCTACCTCGCCGTCGCCGAGGAGGGTATATACACGATAGTCTTTACGGTCGAGCTTTCCGGCGAGAGCCATTCCGCACGCGGCGGAAACGCCCTGTCCCAGCGAGCCGGTGCTCATGTCGACGCCCGGGGTGCCCTTCATATCGGGGTGACCCTGAAGCATTGCGCCGACGTGACGCAGGGTAGTGAGCTCGTTCCAGTCGAAGTAGCCCTTGAGCGCCAGTGTCGCGTAGAGGCTGGGGCAGCAATGTCCCTTTGAAAGCACGAAGCGATCTCTGTCAGCCCACCGGGGCTCAGCGGGATTTAGGCGCATCTCCTTGAAATAAAGATAGGTAAACATATCGGCCGCGGAGAGCGATCCGCCGGGATGACCCGACTTTGCGTGGTAGGTGCCGAGTATGGCGCCCTTTCTCGATTTCGCGGCAAGAATCTTTAGCTGCCTGATTTCCGAACTATCCATTAAAGAACCATTCCTTTCTTCGGCATAATCGGGCAGACTTCGCCCTTTTTCGCCGAACCACTATAAATATTATACACTATCCCGTTAAAAATTCAACAAACTTTTGCATAGTTTTGAAAATTGTAATAAAATACCTAATAACCTCCTTGAAAGATTTGAGATTTGTGGTATAATTTATTATCGGATACAGTAAGCGCGGTATGCGCCGAAGGAGGACGTACAATGCTGTTAACAGCCGATGTCGGCAATACTAACATAAAGCTCGGTATTTTTGAGGACGACTCGCTCAGCTTCAAGCTGCGCTTCTCGACGGATACCGCCAAGACCGGCGACGAGTTCGCGGTCCAGCTCTACACCTTTTTCCAGATCTACGGCATCAGGTCCGAGGACATCACCGCCTCGATAATCAGCTCCGTCGTCCCCAAGATCACCCGTCCCCTGCGCGACGCGATCTTCACCGTCACCGGCGTCAAAAGCCTTGTTGTGGGTCCCGGGCTCAAGACCGGGCTCAACCTGCAGATCGACCGCCCCGAGACCCTCGGCGCCGACATCGTAGCCGGCTGCGTGGGCGCGTGCGAAAAATACGGCGGCGACCTGATCATGATATTTATGGGAACGGCGACCGTGCTCGCCTATGTCGACAGCAGCCGCACCTGTTACGGCGGCGCGATAGCTCCCGGAGTGGGCATCTCGATGGACGCCCTTGCCGCGGGCGGCGCGCTGCTACCGGCGATCGACCTGAAGGCTCCCAAAAAGGCGGTCTCAACCAACACCGTGGACTGTATGCGCTCGGGAGTGGTTTTCGGCACCGCCTGTATGCTCGACGGCATGATCGACATGATCTCAAAGGAGACCGGCAAGGTCTGCCGGGTGATAGCAACAGGAGGTCTCGCCCCCGAGATCACCAAAAACTGCCGTCACGATATAACCTACGACGAGAACATCATCCTCGACGGTCTGTACTGCATCTACAGAAAAAATCGGCGGGAGTGAGGTTTGGCTTCGCGCTGACATTCAGTCTGCAATCCGCTTCGGCGGTTGTAAATATTTTTGCGTTTCACCCGAGGGACTGTCGGGGAAACAGCAGGAGGTTTTTAAATTGGCAAAATCCAAAACAAGCTCAAAATTCAAGATGACCCTGTTCAAGATGATTTTCACCGCCATGCTTGCGGCGCTGATCATTCTGATGACCTTCACGGGTATCGGCTACATCCCGATAGGTCCCCTAAAGCTCACGGTCAACGTGCTTCCGGTGGCGATCGGCGCGGTGTTTCTCGGACCGGCTTACGGCGCCGTGCTCGGCTTGGTCTTCGGTCTGTCGAGCTTCTTCACCTGCTTCGGCATGGACGCTTTGGGAACCATATTAATGGGCGTCAACCCGTTCTTGCTGTTCATTATGTGCGTTGTCCCGCGTATCCTGTGCGGACTTCTGCCCGGACTTCTGTTCAAGGCTTTCCCGAAAAGCAGCTCCGGTCAGCTGATCGGCTCGGTGGCTTGCTGCGCCCTGACTCCGGCGCTGAACACTGTCGGCTTTCTGTCGCTGATGTGGTGGTTCTTCGGCGTAAGTTTCACGACCGATCCTAAGGTCTTGGATCTTCTTGCCACATGGGGCGTCACCGATCCTGTCAACAGCGTATTTGTTCTGTTCGCATTGTTTGCCGGCACGAACGCTTTGATCGAGATCGCTACATGTCTTGTGCTCGGAACAGCTATCTGCAAGGCTCTATTCATTGTTGAAAAGAAACTCAATTAAAAAAACTACGGCGCACCCTGTGTGCGCCTTTTTTTCAAAGGTGATATCATGGATACCGACAAGCTGCTTGAAATACTCATATCTTCCGGCGATTACGTTTCGGGGCAGGCGCTCGCGCAGCAGCTCGGCGTGTCGCGCCAGGCGGTCTGGAAGGGCGTCGGCGCCCTCAGAGACAACGGCTGCGAGATTGCCTCGGTCACAAACCGCGGCTATATGCTCAAATCGCTTCCGCAGACCCTGAGCGAGGCGGCGGTCAGGGCGTCGCTCAATACCGGGCTGCTCGGCAAAAACCTGATCGTGCTCGACAGCGTCGACTCGACCAACAACGTCCTAAAGCGCATGGGAGCCGAGGGCTGCCCGAGCGGAACGACAGTCGCCGCGCGCGAGCAGACCTGCGGCAAGGGAAGGCTCGGCAGAAAATGGGAGAGCACGCGCGACGACAACCTCTATTTCTCGCTGCTGCTTCGCCCGACCTTCGCGCCGGCGGAGGCATCAGCCGTCACTCCGCTTGCGGGGCTCGCGGTCTGCAAGGCTCTGCGCGAGTTCACGGGACTCGACTGCCGCATAAAGTGGCCTAACGACATTATTGTGGGCAAGAAAAAGCTCGTCGGCATACTCACCGAGATGAGCGCGGAATTCGACCGCGTCGAATATATCGTGACCGGTATCGGCATTAACGTCGATCAGGCGCTGTTCCCCGAGAATATCGCGTACAAGGCGACCTCCCTGCTGCTCGAAACCGGCAGGCATTACAACAAGAACAAGCTGCTCGCCGCCGTTTTGAAGAAGCTCGAGGAGGAGTTTTCTGAGAGCGGCATGAAGCTCGATTCCCGTGTGCTCGACGAATACGGCGACCTGTGCGCCACCGTCGGCAGGAGCGTCACCTTCACGCGCGGCACGCGCAGGATCAGCGGGATAGCCGTGGGAGTCGACCGCGGCGGCTCGCTGAAGGTCATGCTCAGCGACGGCTCGCTCTGCCTTGTGAGCGCGGGCGAGGTCACGGTGCAGGGAATCTATTGAAATAAGGTTGAGAGTTCAATGAAAAGGAAAATGAGACGCTTTAAGCAGCAGGTGAGCGATGAACGCTGCGTTGAGATTTTAAAAACCGCTCCGTGCGGCGTTCTTGCGCTTCACGGAGAGGACGGCTACCCATACGCCGTGCCGCTCGACTTTTACTATGAGAAAAACAGGCTGTATTTTCACTGCGCGCCCGAGGGTCATAAGCTCGACGCGATCAGAGCCGACAGCCGAGCCTCGTTCTGCGTTATGGACGAGGGTTTTAAAAGGGACGGCGACTGGGCGCTGAATATCACGAGCGTGATAGCGTTCGGAAAAATCAGCGAGCTCACCGATATAAACGAGAAAACGGAAAAGCTCCGTCTGCTCGGCAACAAGTATTATCCCGACCCCGACGAGGTCGAAAACGAGATAAAACGCTTCATCGACCGCGTCTGTATACTCGAATTCTCAATCGAGCACATGACGGGCAAGCTGGTACACGAAAAGTGACGGATAAAAAAATCAGGGGCTTGGCTCAAACTCAATTCACGAGTAAGAGCCAAGCTCCTGTTGTATATCATATATTACTTTAGGGGTCGATCTAAAACGACAACTTCTCTGTACATATCGGAAAGCAGTTAATCACTCGATAAAGCTTTCTCAGAATATCGTTTAACAGCGAAGCTTCTCCTAACTCGCCTCGTTGTTTCCCGATGGAGAGTATGACAGTGGACGGAGTTCTCCGTCAATCCTGCACCCTATCAGAGGTTCCTAAAAAAGCGAAGCTTCTCCTAACTCGCCTCGTCGTTTCCCGATGGAGAGTATGACAGTGGATGAAGTTTTCCGATAAAACCGAACTCCTATCAGAGGTTCCTAAAAAAAGCAAAACATACTTCTCCTAACTCGCCTCGTCAATGCCGGATGGAGAGTATGACAGTGGATGAAGTTTTCCGATAAAACCGAACTCCTATCAGAGGTTCCCAAAAAATGGGTGGAGTTCTCCGTCAATCCTGCACCCTATCAGAGGCTCCTAAAAAGCGAAGCAATGCATACTTCTCCTAACTCGCCTCGTCGTTTCCAGATGGAGAGTATGATAGTGGATGAAGTTTTCCGATAAAACCGAACTCCTATCAGAGGTTCCTAAAAAAGCGAAACTTCTCCTAACTCTCCTCGTTGTTTCCCGATGGAGAGTATGACAGTGGATGAAGTTTTCCGATAAAACCGAACTCCTATAAACCGAACTCCTATCAGAGGTTCCTAAAAAAGCGAAACTTCTCCTAACTCGCCTCGTTGTTTCCCGATGGAGAGTATGACAGTGGATGAAGTTTTCCGATAAAACCGAACTCCTATCAGAGGTTCCTAAAAACTACATTTCGGTTACGATTTCGTTTACGGTTTTTCCGGGCGGGATCATCGGGAGCACATTGATATCGGGGCTTATCCTGCAGTCCACTACTACGGGAGCCTTGAGCTCATATGCCTTTTTGAGCACGGGAACGATCTCCTCGGGCTTTGTTATCCTCATGCCCACAACGCCGAACGCGCCCGCAAGCTTTACGAAATCGGTCTTGCGGTGAGGATCGGTCTGCGAGAATCGGCTGCCGTAGAACAGCTTCTGCCACTGGCGCACCATGCCGAGCACGGTGTTGTTCATTATCACCACCACGATGGGCAGGTTGTAGGAGCTGAGCGTCACCAGCTCGTTGAGGTTCATATGGAAGCTGCCGTCGCCCGTAACGAGGAACACGCGCTTGTCGGGATGAGATACCTGCGCGCCGATAGCCGCGCCCATGCCGAAGCCCATCGTGCCCATACCGCCCGAGGTGAGCAGTGTGCGCTCCTTTTCGATGCGGCTGAACTGGGCGACCCACATCTGGTGCTGACCGACGTCGGTCGCAATGATATCGTCGTCCGCCTTGATATCGTTGATCGCGTAAAGGATCTCGTGAGGCTGCGGATAGGGGCTTTCGGGCTCCTGGGAGCAGTCGAAGCTGTTTTTCCAAAACTCTATCTTGCGGAGCCATCCCTCGTGTTTCTGCTGCTCCAAGCCCTCGAGCAGAGCGGTCAGGCTCGCCTTAACGTCGCCGAGCACATACTCGTCGACCAAAACATTCTTGTTGATCTCGGTTCTGTCGATCTCGAGCTGGACGATCTTTGCCTGCTCGCCGAAGCGCTTGCGGTCGCCCGCCACGCGGTCGGAGAATCTTGCGCCGCAGGCGATGATCAGGTCGCACTCCGCGGTGATCATGCCGGTCTCATAGCCGCCGTGCATGCCGATATTGCCCACGCAGAGCGGATGATCGGCGGGGATGCAGCCCAAGCCCATCAGCGAACAGCACACGGGAGCGTCGATGGTCTCGGCAAAGGTGCGGAACTCCTCGATCGCGTTGCCGCTGAGTATTCCGCCGCCCGCATAGATCATCGGGCGCTTGGACTCCTTGATCAGCTTCTGAACGCGCTCTATGCTGTCGGGATTCTTGATGTAGAACGTCTCGGGCTTCCACGGTACAGAGGGAACGTACTCGGCGGTCATGGCGGTGATGTCCTTCGGCACGTCGATCAGCACGGGACCCTTTCGACCCGAATTAGCCACCAGAAACGCCTCGCGGATAGCCGGAGCGAGATCCTCGATCTTGGTGATGAGGCGGCTGAGCTTGGTGATCGGCTTAACAATATTTACAATGTCGACCTCCTGGAAGCTGTCGCGTCCGAGCTGGTCGCGGTTGACGTTGCCCGTGATGGCGACGATCGGGATGCTGTCGATATTCGCGGTCGCCAGACCCGTGACGATATTCGTCGCGCCGGGACCCGAGGTGGTGATAACAACGCCCGTCCTGCCGGTCGAGCGCGCGTAGCCGTCGGCGGCATGGGACGCGCCCTGCTCGTGAGCGGTCAGCACGTGGTTGATCCTGTCGCTGTACTTATACAGCGCGTCGTAGGTGTTGAGCGCGGCGCCGCCCGGGTATCCGAACACGGTATCAACGCCCTGCTCGACCAGACATTCGCAAATGATTTCCGCTCCAGTTAACTTCATGCTTGATTTCCCCTTATTTCCTTATTTTAATACACTAAATTCCAAAAGCATCGTTTCCTTTTATTTTACCCAATACTCCCCCCGGTGTCAACCCTTTTTAAAGAATCTCTGATAGTAGCGGGTTTATGGATAGATGTCCGTTCTCTGTCGTACCTTCCTGCTTGTTCTCACCTTTTTAAAGAATCTCTGATAGAAGTGGGTTTATGGATAGAAGTCCGTTCGCTGTCGTACCTTCCTGCTGATTCTAACCTTTTTTTCAGTTTTCTGAGATGAGTATCAATTATGAGAACTATTACGCTGTCATACCTTCCTGCTGATTCTATCCTTTTTTCAGTTCTCTGAAATAAGTATCATTTATGAGAGATATTTCGCTGTCATACCTTCCTGCGATATAATACCTTTAATAAACATTTAATAAAGCCGGGTTTGATAACATGAAAAAATCTGCTTTTGTCTTACCATTTAAAACTTTACCCTTGCCTTAATCAAAATTTCCCGTCTGAAACATTATGATCGACAGAGCGGCAAGCGGTGCGGTCTCGGCGCGGAGGATGCGCTTGCCGAGCGTTGCGGGTTTTGCGCCGGACGCGATTATCCTGCTCGCCTCGGCTTCCTCAAAGCCGCCCTCGCTGCCGATGAACATACCAATTTTCCTCGGCTTGCTCTCCAAAATACTGCCGACCCTTTCGCCGCCGAGCTCATAGAAAAACAGCGTGCGGTCGTTTTCGGCGGTGAGCTCGCACGCCCTGTCAAACGAAACGCAGGCGCAGACCTCGGGAATGATGCCCCTTCGGCTCTGCATAGCCGCCTGGAGCGCGATCTTCTGCCAGCGCGCCTGTTTTTTGGCGAGGGACTTTGCGTCCGGACGCGAAACGCAGCGCGCCGTGAGCATGGGAACAATCCGGCTGACGCCTAACTCCACGCATTTCTGTACTATATAATCCATCTTGTCGCCCTTAGGCAGCGCCTGATAGAGCGTCACGAACACATCCGGCTCGTTGTCGCAGGGCTTGGACGAGAGTATTTTCAGCGTTCCGTCCGCGCTCACCTCCGCCTCGTGCCGGATACCGCCCGGGGTCACAAGGGTAACCTCCTCGCCCTCTCTGAGCCTGAGCACCCTTGCGTGAGCGGCGTTGTCGCCCGTCAGCATATAGACGGGGGCGTTTATCTCTTCATCCGTAAAAAACCAAGCCAAAATGATCACTGCCTTTTTTAAATTATCTCGACATAAAGGTTGTGCTGTTCGGAGAAGTCCATCGACTTTCATACTCTCCATCAGACACCAACGTATTAGGTATTAGGGGTTAGGGGTTAGGGATTAGTGGTTAGGGATTAGGGGTTAGGGATTAGGGGTTAGGGGTTAGTGTCGCTTTAAAGGCTCCCTCTCAAAGGGAGCTGTCAATCCGTCAAGGATTGACTGAGGGGTGGCATTTGCCGCGTTTTCCTACCCGAAATCGGAATGATAGGAAGCCTCGGCGCAGAGGGCGGACAGTGGGTCCGCCACTACGAAGAATTCATAACATAAGCCCACAGCATTACAAATCGGGTGCGACATTCAACTCTGAACTCTAACCTAATTCCTAAATCCTAATTCCTAAATCCTAATCCCTAACCCCTAAATCCTAATTCCTAAATCCTAATCCCTAACCCCTAATCCCTAACCCCTAATCCCTAAATCCTAACCCCTAATCCCTAACTATAATACATCATCGCAAAAGGAATTGCAATACACATCGTTTGGTGGTAGAATGATATTACCGAAACGGAGGTTTTTAAATATGGTCACTCTTACCGATATTGATATTATACAGCTTTACAGAAAGAACGGGCTCGAGCAGGACTCGGCTCAGGAGGAGGCGGTCGGTCGGCTCGCCTCTCTCGGGCTGCGCGTCGCCACGGCTGAGAGCTGCACCGGCGGTCTGATCAGCGAGCGCATAACGCGCGTCAGCGGCTCGAGCGCGGTGTTTGACTGCGGCGTGTGCTCCTACGCGAACTTTATCAAGGAAAAGGTGCTCGGCGTTCATCCCGAGACTCTCGCCGTGCTGGGCGCGGTATCCGCGGAAACGGCTATCCAGATGGCTGAGGGAGTAAAAAAGCTCTCGGGCGCGGACATCGCCGTTAGCACCACCGGGATCGCGGGTCCCACGGGCGGCACCGACGAAAAACCCGTCGGACTGGTGTTTTTGGGGGTATGCACAGCGCAGAGGGCATACGCGGTGCGCCTTATGCTCGGCGGCACGAACAACATCACAAACAGCCGCGAATACATCCGCAGGCTGGCAAGCGACGCCGCGCTTTTTATGATACTCTCCGAGTGCCGTCAGCTCGGCGCGGAATAGTTTTTATATATTGCATTCGACGCTTTACTTCTTGCTGAAACGGGTCTGTTTTTTAAAAAATTGACAAAGAACACTTGAAATATCGCGCGCTTTATGGTAAAATTACAATGATACTATGGGCTTTTGGTGTATATTGGCACAATTCCCCGTAGACGAAAAATAATTATCCGTCAGAATGGAGTTGATTTTAATGGCAAGAAGCGCAGGCGTATTAATGTCTATCACTTCGCTTCCTTCCCCCTACGGCATCGGCACCATCGGCAAAGAAGCCCGTGAGTTTGCCGACTTTCTGAAGAAGTCGGGACAGACGATCTGGCAGATCCTTCCCGTCGGTCCGACAAGCTACGGCGACTCGCCGTACCAGTCGTTCTCAACCTACGCGGGCAACCCGTACCTGATCGACCTCGACACTCTCTGCGAGGAGGGCTTGGTCACCAAGGAGCAGCTCGACAGCTTTGACTGGGGCTGCAGCGACAGCGAGGTTGATTACGAGAAAATCTACAACAGCAGATTCCGCGTCCTTGAGATCGCATTTGAAAACTTCAAAAAACGCGACCAGCGCGCTTTCCGCTCCTTTGTTCGCAAAAACAGCAAGTGGCTCAAAAACTACGCGCTGTACATGGCGGTCAAGAAGAGCTTCGACATGGTCTCGTGGACCGAGTGGCCCGAGGACATCAAGATGCGCGAGGAGACCGCGCTGCGCCGCTATGAGCGCAAGCTCAGGAACAACATCAATTTCTGGAAGTTCCTCCAGTTCAAGTTCTATGAGCAGTGGGAGAGCTTCCGCGCGTACGTGAACGGCTTGGGCATCAAGATCATGGGCGATATGCCCATCTATGTCGCGATGGACAGCGCCGACACCTGGGCAAATCCCGAGCTGTTCCAGCTCTATGACGACGGCGATCCCATCGCGGTCGCGGGCTGCCCGCCGGATTACTTCTCGGCTACCGGCCAGCTTTGGGGCAATCCCCTCTATGACTGGGACTACCTGAAGGAGACCGATTACGAGTGGTGGTTCGAGCGCATCAAGGCGGCGAGCAAGCTGTATGACATCACCAGAATTGACCACTTCCGCGCCTTCGCAAGCTACTATTCGATCCCGTGGCCTGCCGAGAACGCGATCAACGGCGAGTGGATCGAGGGTCCGCGCATCGAGTTCTTCCGCATGATGGAGGAAGCGGTCGGCAAGTTTGAGATCGTCGCCGAGGACCTCGGCACGCTCACCCCCGACGTCACCGAGCTGATGGAGCAGACCGGCTATCCCGGAATGAAGGTTCTGGAGTTCGCCTTTGACAGCGGCGAGGAAAACGACTATCTGCCTCACAATTACACCGAAAACTGCGTCGTTTACACCGGCACCCACGACAACGACACCGTCATGGGCTGGCTCGAGACCGCTAAAAAGCAGGATATCGACTACGCCAGAAGCTACTGCAAAATGGGCGCTGACGAGCCGTTCAACTGGGGACTCATCCGCACCGCCTACGAGAGCAAGGCGAACATGGCGATCGTTCCCATGCAGGACATTCTCGGACTCGGCAAGGAAGGCCGCATGAATACCCCGTCCACACTGGGCGGCAACTGGACATGGCGCGTAAGCAAGGACGTTCTGACCGACGCGCTCGCTGATAAATTAAAAACATTGTCCGTAAGAACCGGACGATTGGAGGAGTAATTTTTATGGGAAACATTATGGAAAAGCTTGAGCTCACCGCTCGTTCGATGTACTGCAAAGAGGTTGAGGAGCTTACTCCCTCTGAGCTGCATCTTGCGCTCGGCAAGGCTGTGATGGGCGAGATCGCCCCCAACTGGGAGAAGAGCAAGGCTAAGCACAACAGCCAGAGACGCGCCTACTATTTCTCGGCGGAATTCCTGATGGGCAGAATGATGTACAACAACCTCTACTGCCTCGGTATCCTCGAGGACGTCACAAAGCTGCTCAAGAAAAAGGGCATCGACATCAACGTATTTGAAGAGATCGACGACGCGGCGCTGGGCAACGGCGGTTTAGGCAGACTCGCAGCCTGCTATCTTGACTCCGCGGCTACCCACGAGGTACCCCTCGACGGCTACGGAATCCGCTATAAGTACGGTCTGTTCAAGCAGCTCATCAAGGACGGCTATCAGGTAGAGGTCGCCGACAACTGGCAGCGCTTTGAGGATCCGTGGTGCATCCGCAGAGAGGACGAGTCGGTTCTCGTCAGCTTCAAGGGACAGACGGTCAAGGCGGTTCCCTACGACATGGCTGTTATCGGCTGCAAGACCGACAACATCAACACCCTCAGACTCTGGCAGGCAGAGGCTGTTGAGGACTTTGACTTCACCGCCTTCAACGACACCAGATACGACGACGCCGTCAAGGCAAAGAACGACGCCGAAAACATCTCGAGAGTCCTCTATCCCAACGACAACAAGTACGAGGGCAAGGTGCTCAGACTCAAGCAGCAGTATTTCTTCTGCTCCGCGTCGCTTCAGGATATCGTCCGCCGCTACAAGGCAAAGCACGGCAGCGACTTCAGCTTCTTCGCCGAGGAGAACGCCTTCCAGCTCAACGATACCCATCCCGTATCCGCAGTACCCGAGCTCGTTCGTCTTATGATGAAGGAGGGCATGAACTTTGACGAGGCGTTCGAGATCGCCCGCAAGACCTGCTCCTACACCAACCACACCGTACTCAGCGAGGCTCTTGAGAAGTGGAGCGCCGACCTGATGACCCAGGTCATCCCCGAAATCTACGACATCATCTGCCTGATCGCCAACAAGTGCCAGGAGGAGCTCATCGCAAAGGGCATCCCCAACGAGATGCGCGCCAAAATGCGTATCATCGACGGCAACTCGGTACACATGGCTCGTCTTGCCACCTATGTCGGCACCTATGTAAACGGCGTGGCTCAGCTCCACACCGAGATCCTCAAGAGAGACCTGCTCAAGGAGTGGTATCAGGTTTATCCCGAGCGCTTCCTGAACAAGACCAACGGCATCACTCAGCGCCGCTGGCTCGGTCTGTGCAACCCCGAGCTCTCCGAGCTCATCACCGAGAAGGTCGGCTCCGACGAGTGGCTGATCGACCTCTCCAAGCTCTCCGTCCTCAACAACTGCTGCGACGGCAGAACCATCAACAAGTTCAACAAGATCAAGGCTAAGAAGAAACAGCAGCTCGCAGAGTATGTGAAGAAGATGGACGGCTACGACATCAACCCCGACACCATCTTTGACGTACAGGTAAAGAGACTGCACGAGTACAAGCGCCAGCTCATCAACGCCTTCTCGATCGTAGCCATCTACTTCCGCATCAAGGAGGGCAAGCTCCCCAACTGGACGCCCACCACCTTCATCTTCGGCGCAAAGGCGGCTCCCGGCTATGCCAGAGCCAAGGCTATCATCAAATACATCGGCGAGATCGCCAACCTCGTAAACAACGATCCCGACACCAAGGACAAGCTGCAGGTTTACTTCCTCTCCAACTACAACGTCTCCTATGCCGAGAAGATCGTAGTTGCCGCGGATATCTCCGAGCAGACCTCCACAGCGGGTCTTGAGGCGAGCGGCACCGGCAACATGAAGTTCATGCTCAACGGCGCGGTCACCCTCGGAACCTGGGACGGCGCGAACATCGAGATCGCCGAGTGCGCTGGCGTCGAGAACGAGTACATCTTCGGCGAGAGAGTCGAGGGCATCGAGAGACTCAAGAAAGAGGGCTACAATCCCTCCGCTCTGCTCGAGGCAAATCCCGAGCTCAAGAGAGTCGTCGACACGCTTATCGACGGCACCTTCAGCGACGACGGCGCTCAGGGCGAGGGCAGCTTCCGCGAGCTGCATCACGCGCTCACCAAGGGCACTCACTGGCACGATCCCGACCACTACTTCCTCATTCAGGATCTGCCCGATTACATCGAGACCAAGATCAGAGCGAACGCCGACTACGCCGACCGCAAGGAGTTCGGCAAGAAGTGTCTGCTCAACGTGGCTAACGCAGGCAAGTTCTCCTCCGACAGAGCTATCCTCGAATACGCCAAGGAGATCTGGCACACCTCTTACAAGGAGTAATAAATCGCAATCAAGGGCTGCCCTCGCGGCAGCCCCTTTTGCTGTAATAAAATCCGGAGATAAGCTATGATAATAAGAAAATACGAGCCCCGCGATCTGGAACAGATGACCGATATCTGGAACGAGATCGTAGAGGAGGGCGACGCCTTTCCCCAGGAGGAGCTTCTTGACCTGAATACCGGAGCGGAGTTTTTCGCTTCTCAAAGCTACTGCGGGGTCGCCTGCGACGGAGAACGCGTTTACGGTCTGTACATCCTTCACCCCAACAATATCGGCAGATGCGGTCACATTTGCAACGCAAGCTACGCTGTCGCCTCAAACAGCCGAGGGATGAAGCTCGGCGAGCTGCTGGTCGCGGACTGTCTGAGGCAGGCAAAGGCTTTGGGCTTTGCGATTTTGCAGTTCAACGCGGTCGTTGAGACCAATATCCGCGCAAGGCGGCTCTATGAAAAGCTCGGCTTTCATCAGCTCGGCGTGATCCCGGGCGGCTTCAGGATGAAGGACGGTCATTTCGAGAACATCTGTCCTTACTATATAGTCCTTTAAAAGTAAAGGCTGACTCACCGCTTTATACAAGCAGGAGTCAGCCTGATTATTTTGTTATTTCGGAAAAGCGTATTTCAGGAAATCCGGGAACACCGCTCTCCAGTAGCTTTCGTCGTGCAGGGCGGTATCGCAGCGCTTGAACACCAGCTTATCCTCGGGATAGCCGAGCTTTTTGAGCGTATCGGGCATGGCCTGCGCGCCCTCCATCAAAAACTGCTCGAGCGAATCGGCTTCGCTGTTTCCGCAGTAGAGATACACGAACGGGCTGTCGTCGCCGAAGCTTTTTTCGCCGAGATAACTCTCCCAGGTCGCGGTGTCGTACAGCGCGAACGCCGGCGAAAGCGCGCCGATTGTCCCGAACTTCTCGGGGTGCTCCATGCCGATGTAGAAGCACTCTATGCCTCCCGACGAGCTGCCGCAGACGGCGTTGTGAGCCGGGTCGGGGGCGACGTTATAGTTTTCCTCGATATACGGAACGACCGTGTTGACTACGAAATCCGAGAAATACTTGCCGGTGCCGCCGTTGTAGCTGTCGACGACCGAGCTGCCGAGATTGGGCGTAAGCTCGCTGTCGCGGTTAGACGTGCCGTCGTCGATCCCGACCACTATCGCCTTGTTTGAGCTGAGCTTCATCATCGAGGTCACGCTGTCGGCGACTCCCCAGCAGCCCGCGTGAGTAGCGGAGGGGCTGAACAGATTCTGACCGTCGGTCATATAGATCACCGAATACGGCTCGGCGGCGTTCGCGTCGTAATCCGACGGCGTCCAGATATATACGGGCTTTTGGTCGTCCTCATAATCAAAGAGCTTGGTCTCGAACTTCGGCTCAATCCAGGGGTCGTCATAGGTGAACGGCACCGTCTTGAAGCTCGAGAGATACCAGCCGCTGACGTAATCGTTGAAGGCGAGCTCGACCGAGGACTCGCCGTCGGAGGTCAGGACGACGCGGTCGTACAGCGCGGGATCGGCGTCGCACGACCATGTATTATACGACTTCGCCTCGGCGATCTTTTTGAGCGGCACAGTGGTCTGAGCCCCTGTCTCTGTGCTGAAAAACCGCGCCTCGATGCTCTCGGAGGAGAAATCGTCGCGCACATAAAGGGTATGTGCCGCCGCCTCGGAGGGCGAAGCGGGCTTGTCGAGCTGAGGATTCGAGGCGCACGCCGAAAGCAGCAGCGCCGCCGCGCAGCAGCCCGCGATCACTTTGAGTTTCATAAATAATTCCTCCCGTTACCGATTGGGATATGGCTTACAGGCAGCGTCGCAAGCTCCGTCGTTGCCTGCAAAAAACCGCTCCTGCGGCGCTGCGCGACAGGAGCGGAAGCTTTTTCAGATCACTTATCCTCTACAAGTCTGGTTCCGCAGTCGTCGCAGAACATCTTATCGGGATCGGTCGTGGTGAAGCCGCAGTGGGGACAGGTCTTGACGTTGGCGTCCTTCTCCTCTTCCTCCTCAACGCTCATGGACATACCGCAGTAGGTGCAGAAGCGGAAGCTCTCCTTGACGGGCTTGCTGCAGTGCGGACAGAGCACCATTCCGGGCATGAGCTTGACGGGCATCTTGGAGCCGCAGTTGTTGCAGAACAGCGCTTCCTCGTCCACCTGCTCGCCGCAGGTCTCGCAGAAGGTGTAGCCCAGCAGCTCGCCGATCTTCATCTTGCTCTTATGGATGGCTTTTTCGGAAGTCTTGACCTCCTCGCAGAGCGCGGCGAGCTTCTCGCTGCCCTCTTTGTCATCATCCTTAAGCTTGTAGTAGCATTCGCCGATCTTTGTGTAAAGTCCGCCGATCTTCTTTTCCTCGGCAGAGATGATCTAGGTCTGCTTCATGATAGCGGCTTCGTTGGGGGATTTGGCGGCAAGGCCTTCCTCCATCACACCTTTTACGTATTGCTCTAAGTTTGGCATTTCAAATTCCACCTAAATATACGCGCGTGCTCCGCGCAAAAAGAATACATAAGTATTATACAACGCGCCGCGCCCGATGTCAATTGAAGAGCAGGCTCTTCTGCGCATTTCTCAAAGGTATTTTATTCGGGAGCAAACGGCGAATAATAAAAATTACAATCTTATCATTTATCTTTTCAAGCCGCCGAACTTGTATTATACTATAAGGTGGAATTTTATTATCAGAGGTGTTTTTTATGGACAAAAAACGGGTCAGCATCATGCTTCACGGCCGCAGTTATTCGGTAATAACCGCGGACGACGAGGAGTACGTTCGCTCCGTGGCAAGGGAGGTCGAGGAAGCGATGCTCTCGGCGTCGCGCTCAAAGGCTCACCTTGACGCGCGCGACTGCGCGGTGCTCGCCGCGATGGACTTCTGCGACGACCGCAACAAGGCGCTCAAAAAGAACCGCGAGCTGGTCGACAAGGCGGACACCATCATAGGCAAATCGGGCGACCTCAGCCGCCAGTGCCGCGACTATAAGGAGCGCCTCGCCGACGCGATCAACGAAAACACAGTCCTGACCAAGAAGCTAAAGGCGCTCGAGGATCAGCTCCGCACGCTCACCAGAGAGAACGAGCGGCTCAAAAAGGGCGACCGCAGGAGCGCGGAAACCGAAAAACAGTTTGAGAAAAGCGTAGCCGAAAAAAAGGGCGAGAAGCTCATGGGCTATGTTCCAATGCGACAGTATTCGCTGTTTGAGGAAGAGGCCGGCGCGCCGGCGGCTCCCAAAAAGGACGAGCCGATCGGCAGCATGAACTACCGCTCAAAGGATAAAAAAGATAAAAAGTGATGAACAGAATAGAGATCCTTGCGCCCGCGGGAGGTATGGACAGCGTCATCGCCGCCGTTCGCTCGGGCGCCGACGCGGTCTACGTGGGCGAAAAGGAATTTTCCGCACGCGCCTCCGCGCGAAATTTCGACCGCGACGAGCTGAAAAAAGCCGTCGCCTACTGCCACATCCACGGCGTAAAGGTCTACGTCACCCTTAACACCATCGTATTCGACAACGAGCTCGGACGGATGAGCGAGGCTATCCTCGCCGCCGCGGAAGCCGACGCCGACGCGCTGATTGTCCAGAACCAGGGCGTCGCAAGGCTCGCGCGGCAGATCGCGCCCGACCTTGCGCTCCACGCCTCGACCCAGATGAGCATTCACACCGCCTCCGGCGTCAGGGCGCTCTATGAGCAGGGCTTCAAGCGCGTGGTGCTCGCGCGCGAGATGAGCCGCGACGAGATCAAAAAGGCGGCGGAGATACCAATCGAGCTCGAGGTGTTCGTCCACGGTGCGCTGTGCATGAGCGTGTCGGGACAGTGCTATTTCAGCGCGATGCTCGGCTCGCGCAGCGGAAACCGAGGCGCCTGCGCCCAGACCTGCCGCCTGCCGTTCTCGATTAACGGCAAAAGGGACGGTCACGCGCTGAGCCTGAAGGACAACAGCCTCATCCCCTGCCTCAGAGAGCTTGAGGCGATCGGAGTTGCCTCGGCGAAGATCGAGGGCAGGATGAAGCGCCCCGAATACGTCGCCGCGGCGGTGACCGCCTGCCGCGAGATGCGCGACGAGGGCGCGGTCAGCGAGCGCACAAAGCGGCTGCTCAAGGGCGTGTTCTCGCGCACGGGCTTCACCGACGGCTACTACACCGGCAAGCGCAGCGCAGGGATGTTCGGCACGCGCACAAGGGACGACGTGATCTCCGCAGACGACGCCCTGCTCGGCGAGCTTCGCGCCATATATAAGGATGAAATACAAAACATACCGGTTTCCGCAAGCCTGACGGCGCAGCTCGGCGAACGCGCCGTTCTGACCGTCACCGACGGAGAGCACACCGCAAGCGTCAAAAGCGAGGCGGTCTGCGAAAAGGCGGAGCGGGTCGCGCTCAGCCGCGAAAAATGCGAACAGCAGCTTTGCAAGACCGGCGGCACGGCTTACAGAACGGAAAAGCTCGACGTCCGGCTCGGCGAAGGGCTGTCGCTGCCGATATCCGCGCTCAACAGCCTGCGGCGCGAGGCGTTCGCAATGCTCGACTCACAGAGGGCGGTCACACACAACTACAAAACCTGCGCTCCCGAGCCGATAACGATCGAGCCCTACCGCCCGAAAACAAAGACGACAAGGGCGCGGTTCACCGGCACGAGGATCGGCGAGGGCTTTAAGGAATGCGAGCTGGTTTTCATACCGCTGTTCTGCGATGTGCGCGAGGCTCGGCGCCTGGTCTCGGAGGGCTTTAAGGTCGGAGTCGAGATACCGCGCGGAATGTTCGGCCGCGAGGAGCAGATCGACCTTCAGCTCCGCAGACTGCTCGACGCCGGTATCGCCGACGCCCTGTGCCACAACCTCGGCGCGCTGTATCAGGCGAAGGCGCTGGGCTTCAGGCTTCACGGCGGCTTCGGGCTGAACCTGAGCAACACCCTCGACCTGCTGTGGGCGGAGGAATACGGTCTTGAGGACGCCGAGCTCAGCTTTGAGCTGCGCTTTGACCGGATCGACCGCCTCGGCGGAAGCATCGGGCGCGGAATAATCAGCTACGGCTATCTGCCGCTGATGCTCTGCCGCAACTGCCCCTGCAAGAGCGAGGGTATCGACTGCAAATCCTGCAAAAGCAGCAGCAAAATGACGGACAGAAAAGGCAAGCATTTTATGCTCAAATGCGATGGGAACTGCGTCGAGGTGCTGAACTGCGTGCCGTTATATATTGCTCCCGAGGAAATATCAAAGCTTTCAACATCCTTCCACACCTTGCGCTTCACTGTGGAAAACTATGTGGAAAATGTGAAAGACAAGGCAGATTTCAACGGGGTTCCGATGTTAAAAGACAAATTTACCCGCGGATTGTACAGGCGCGGTGTTGAATGAACTGTCAACAATGTGAAATAGTCAGATATTTTTTTAATCGAAAAATAATAATTTCCCTTTTGGAAAATACCCGCAGGGGATATTTCTTCTCTGTAATTACAATTTGGAATAATAAAAAATAAAATGAAGGAAAATTGCATTTTTTGCAAGAAATGAAGGATGATGACCATGAAACTCAAAATCAAGAAGCTCCGCGACAACGCAAAAATACCCTTTAGAGCCACCGAAGGCTCGGCGGGAATGGATCTGCACGCCTGTATCGACGAGCCCGTGACCCTCGCTCCGGGACAGCTCAGGGTGATCCCGACCGGCATTGCGATCGAGCTGCCCGACAACTCCTGCGCGGCGTTTCTGTACGCGCGCAGCGGACTCGGCGTAAAGCACGGCGTGTGCCTCGGCAACGGCGTGGGCGTGATCGACAGCGACTACCGCGGCGAGGTCTGCGTGGGTCTGTGCAACGTCAGCGACAAGCCCTACACCGTCGCCCCCGACGAGCGCATCGCCCAGATGGTCATCGCGCCCGTGCTCATCCCGGAGATCGAGGAGGTCTGTGCGCTCGGCGACACCGAGCGCGGCGCAGGCGGCTTCGGCTCGACGGGAAACAAATAAAGGAAAACAATTTACGACAGCTTTTTTCCGAAAAACGGAGTAAGATAGAGTATCACATATAATCAAAAGGAGACGCGCCATGTTTTCATTTTCAAAGGATATCGGCATCGACCTCGGCACCGCGAATACACTTGTATGTCTAAAGGGCAAGGGCATCATCCTGCGCGAGCCGTCGGTCGTCGCCGTTGACACCCGCACCGACAGCGTGCTCGCGGTCGGTTCTCAGGCAAAGGACATGATCGGCAGAACGCCCGGCTCGATAGTAGCGGTACGGCCGCTCAAGGACGGCGTCATCGCCGACTTCAAGATCACCGCAAAAATGCTCCAGCATTTCATCCGCAAGGCGGTAAAGCCCGGAATATTCAGCAAGCCGCGCGTGATAATCTGTATGCCCACCGGCGTGACCGAGGTCGAGCGCAAGGCGGTCGAGGACGCCGCGTATCAGGCTGGCGCAAAGCCCCCGGTCATCCTGATCGAGGAGCCGATGGCGGCGGCGATCGGAGCCGGACTTCCCGTGGACGAGCCCACGGGCTCGATGGTCGTAGATATCGGCGGCGGCACCAGCGAGGTGGCGGTCATCTCGCTCGGAGACATCGTGACCGCCTGCTCCGTCCGCGTCGCCGGCGACCGCTTTGACGAGGCGATAGCGACCTACATCAAGAAGCAGTACAGCCTGCTTATCGGCGAACGCACCGCCGAGGATATCAAGATCAGGATAGGCTCGGCGTACCCCTATGAGGGCGAGACCGAGATGGCGGTCAAGGGCAGGAACCTTGTGGACGGTCTGCCCAAGGACATCACCGTGACCCCCGCGGAGATACGCGAGGCTCTCGCCGATCCGCTCTCGAATATCGTCGAGGCAGTGCGCACCACACTCGAAAAAACTCCGCCCGAGCTCTCGGCGGATATCATCGACCACGGCATCATGCTTACCGGCGGCGGCGCCCTGCTGCGCGGCATAGATATGCTCATAATGCAGCAGACCGGAATGCCCGTCCACATCGCCCCGAACCCGCTCGACTGCGTGGTAGACGGCGCCGGCAAGCGTCTCGGCAAGCCGATAGGAGTACAGTATAAGCACAATAGGAAGTAGGTGTTAGGCGTTAGGTATTAGGTGTTAGGTATTAGGTTAATTACCCTGATTACTAAACCATAAACCATAAATCCTAAATCCTAAGCCCTAAATCCTAAACCCTAAACCCTAAATCCTAAACCCTAAACCCTAAAACCTAAATCCTAATCCTAATCCCTAAACCCTAAACCCTAATCCCTAACCCCTAAACTATGAACAGATTTAAGAATTACAAAACCCTAAAGGCATTGATAATCACCCTTGTCGCGATCGCGGTCGCCGGCGTGCTCTCGCTCGGCGACAACTCGGTCATTTCCTCGGGCTTCAATTTTCTGACGCGCGGGCTGTTCCAGCTCAGCGCGGCGGCTACGGCGTCTATCGACAGCGCATCAAGCGAGGACATCCGCGCCGAGAACGAGAAGCTGAAAAAGGAGAACGCCGAGCTGCGCAGTCAACTTGCCGACTACCTCGCGGTCAAGGAGGAAAACAAAAAGCTCTGGGGCTATTACGGACTGAAAAAAGAGAATCCCTCATTTGAGATCAAGCCCGCGAACGTCATCAGACGCGACGCCAACGCCGACTTTTACTCCTTCACCTTGGACATCGGCTCGGCGCTCGGAGTTCAGGCGGGCAATCCCGTCATAACCGAGAACGGGCTTGTAGGCAGGGTCAGCCGCGTCGACGGCGCGACCTGCGTAGTGAGCACCGTGCTCTCTCCCGAAACAAAGGCGAGCGCGCTCGACCGTCAGAGCGGCGACGCCGGAATTATAAGCGGCAACGCCACGCTCTGCGATCAAAACCGCACCGCGATGAGCAAGATTTCCGAGGACAACAAGATCAAGGAGGACGACCTGATCGTCACGGCGGGAACCGGCGGAGTTTATCCCGACGGGCTGATCGTCGGCAAGGTGGTCGAGCTCGGCTTCAATTCCTATGACGCCTCGCGCTACGCGGTGGTGGAGCCGTACGAGGACATCAAGAGCATAACCTCCGCCGCCGTCATCACCGACTTTTCCGGCAAGGGAGAGGTTAGGAAATGAGAAAGCGTCACCTTGCCCCGTTTAGGTATCTCGCGTTTTCGATTGAGATAATACTGCTGATGGCGCTTCAGTCCACGCCAAAGCTGATACCTCAGATATTGGGAGGAACGCCGCTGCTGCTCTTTGCCGCGGCGCTGACCTTTGCCGCGGTCGAGGAGCCTGTGCCGGCGCTGATACTCGGCGCGGTCTGCGGAGGAGTGACCGACCTGATCTCCGGCAACGCCGTGGGCTATTACGCCGCCGTGACGACGCTGATCTGCCTCGGCATTTCGCTGCTGCTGCACACAAGGCTGCGCTCCACGCTGTTTTCGCTGGCGGTGCTCTCCGCCGCAGCAGTCCCGCTTGCCGTGTGGCTGTATTTCGTGCTGTTCCGCCTGATTCCGGGAACTCCCGGGGCAGGAACGCTCTTCGTGAACCATTACCTCGCTAAAGCAGGCTTTACGTTCGTCTGCATCCTTCCGCTCTATCCGCTCAATAAGTGGCTGAGCCGAAGATTAGCGTGAAGGATAATTAACAATTAACGATTAACAATTAACAATTAACGGTTTCGGGTCGCTTCGCTCCGGATTTGTAATACTGCGTGTTCACAGTCAAACCTTTCAGTGTGAACGGTTCAAGGGCGAAGCAAGCTAAACTTTTCCAAAACCGCTACGTTGATACCAGATGGAGAGTATGACAATTTACGTGTTTCTCTATCAAACCTTTCATAGTGAACGGTTAAGGGCGAAGCAAGCAAAACTTTTCTTAACCGCTACGTCGAAGTCAGATGTAGAGTATGACAATTTTAGTGTTTCTCTGTCAAACCTTTCATCGTGAACGGTTAAAGGGCGAAGCAAGCTAAACTTTTCCTAACTCGCTACGTTGATACCAGATGGAGAGTCTGACAAAGGCAGACCTCCTCCAACCAAACACATCGTTTATGTGAGGTTCCTAAAAAATCGCTACGTTGATACCAGATGGAGAGTCTGACAAAGGCAGAACTTATCCAAACAAAAACATCTTTTATGTGAGATTCGTAAAAAGAGGGATGATTGTGCGGAAAAATAGGAATACAAAGACCGTGTTCACAGTCTGCATGGTCGTCACTCTTGTTTTTTTCCTGATATTTGCGGCAAGGCTTGCCGACTGGCAGCTTATCCACGGCGCGGAATACCGCTCCCTGTCCGAGCACTCGACAGGCTATACCGTCAAGACCGAGCCGATCAGAGGCGAGATACTCGACCGCAACGGCGAGGGTCTCGTCATCAACCGCACGCGCTACCGCGTGACTCTCGATAAGCTGTATATCGACCGGGACAAGCTCGACGACACGATACTGCTGCTGATAGATATTCTCGGCAAGACGGATGACAAGTGGAACGACCCGCTGCCGATAAAGGTGAGCGGCGATTCATTTGTGTTTGCCGATAACAGCGAGGACGAGATCGACGAGCTCAGGGGCGAGGACTGCCTCGACCTTATGAACGCCGACGCGGATTCGTGCGTTACCGCCCTGCGCGAGCGCTATGAGGTCAAGGGCTCATATACAGCGTCCCAGCTCCGCGATATCCTATCGGTGAGATACGGGATGGAGCTCGATAATTGGTCGGCGGACGAGCCGTATATCTTCGCGGACAACGTCGGCGAGGCGACCGTGGGCGCGGTCAGCGAGAATACCCAGGGAGTCGGCGGCGTGGACGTCTGCACCTATCTTGTGCGCAGCGCCCAAAAGCCCTCGCTGGCTCCGCACATCCTCGGCGCGCTCGGCGCGATCTCCGAGGAGGAGTACAACAAAAAGACCTCGGAGGGCAAAAGCTACGCCCTGACCGATTACATAGGCAAATTCGGCATAGAGCTCGCATTTGAGGATCAGCTCAAGGGCGAGAGCGGCACCAAGGTCATCAGCCGCAGCTCCGACGGCACCATCATCGACACCGTCGAAACCGAGAACGCGAGACCCGGCAGCACAGTCTGGCTGACGATCGACAGCGGGCTTCAGGCTGTCGCCGCGCGTTCGCTCGAGACCAACGTGCGCGCCGCAAGGGAATTCGGCGAGCAGGAGTGCAGGCTCCAAAACAAGACTCATTTGGGCGAGGACTGCCGGTGCGGAGCGGCGGTTATGCTCGACGTCAGCGATTTCTCGGTGCTGGCGGCGGCGAGCTACCCGACCTACGATCTCAACAAGTACAGCAAGTACGACGACTATTACGTTCGCCTCACCGAGGACGAAAACGCGCCGATGTTCAACCGCGCATTCTCGGGCGCGTTCGCCTGCGGCTCGGTGTTCAAGCCCTGCGTGGCGCTGGCGGCTCTTGAGGAAAAGACGATAACGCCGAGCACGGTCATCAACTGCACCCAGCACTATAAATTCTACCCCACCAATGTGGTGGAGTGCATGCACTATCACGGCAATCTCGACGTCAACGGCGCGATAACCCAGAGCTGCAACTATTTCTTCGCGGAAACCGGCAGAAGGCTCGGGATAGAAACGATGTATCTGTACGCCGAACGGCTCGGCTTCGGAGAATACACGGGGCTCGAGGTCGAGGAGACCAAGGGCACGCTCGCCGGACGCGACAGCAAGGACTGGATGCCCGGCAACACGGTACAGGCGGCTATCGGTCAGTCCGACAACGCCTTCTCGCCCGTGCAGCTCGCCACCTACGCCGCAACGCTTGCGAATAACGGCGTGAGGCTGAGGACGCACGTGGTGAGCAAGATCACAGACTACCGCCGTTCGATGGTGCTCGCAGACTATTCAAAGCCCCAGACCGTGTGCGAATGCGGAGTCTCTGAGAAGAACCAAAAGACCGTCAAAAAGGCGATGCGCGACGTCGCCCACGACCCCGACGGAACGGCTTACAAGGTGTTCGGCGGCTACAAGGTGAAGATAGCCGCAAAGACCGGAACCGCCGAAAACGCCGGCTCCGACCACACCACCTTCATCTGCTACGCGCCCTACGACAAGCCCGAGGTGGCGGTCGCGGTGGTGCTCGAGCACGGCGCCAAGGGTCAGTTCTCGATGCAGGTCGCAAAGGATCTGCTGGACGCTTACTTCGGGCTGAAAAAATAAAGGCTAAAAGCCAAAAGACGCGTTCTTATGCGATTTTAACTGTTTTTTACAGCCGTTTTGGGTAGTATGCCTAAAATCGGTTTCAATATTTTGTCGGATAAAAATTTCGATTTTTGTTGCTCTTTACAAAAAAATATGCTAAAATAGAGCAGAGGTAGTGTAAATTATGAACAATGTTATAGTTGTCGCCTCGGGAAAAGGAGGCACGGGCAAGTCCACTGTGTGCATTTGTCTGTCTGCCGCTTTGGTGAGGCAGGGCAAAAAGGTATTGCTGATAGACTGTGACTGCGGTATGCGCGGATTGGATATCATGCTCGACATCGAGCAGGACATCCTCTTTGACGCAAGCGACGCGGTTTGCGGAAACTGCGCCTTCGGCGAGGCGGTTTACCGCAGCCGCCACATTGAAAACCTCTATCTCATGGCGGCGCCCTTTGACGCCGAAAACGAGATCAGCCCCTCGGTTTTTCGCCAGCTTGTCGACTCGGTGCGCGAGAACTTTGACTTCGTCATAATCGATTCGCCCGCGGGCATCGGCTCGGGCTTTGTGACCGCCGCTTCCCCTGCGGACAGCGCGCTGATCGTTACCAACGCCGAGCCCACAAGCGTGCGCGGAGGCGTGAAGGTGCGCAAGAAGCTCGACGCCCTGGGGGTCAAAAACATCCGCCTTGTAATCAACCGCTTTGACAAAAAGATGTTCCGCAAAATGGGCTATTACGAGGATCTTGACGCGGTGATCGACTCCGCTCAGACAAGGCTTATCGCGGTTATACCGTTCGATCTGCGGATCTCGGTCGTAATGCAGCGCGGAGCCGCCGACGCCCGGGGAGGCAAAGCCTTTGAGGTGTTCGACCGCCTCGCGGGGCGCGTACAGGGACAGAATGTTCCGCTGGTTCTCAAGGGTATGCTGTGATCACGGCATGACCGGAGCCGCGTAAATATATAGAAGGATAGAAGGATTTTAGACAGTTTTGATTAAGTAAAATTGACGTTTGGAGGAAGTCGGTTATGAATATTGCGCTTATTGCTCATGACGAAAAGAAAGAATTGATGGTTCAGTTCTGCATCGCTTACTGCGGCGCGCTGAGCCGCAACAACCTGTGCGCCACCGGCACCACCGGCAAGATGGTCTCGGAGGCTACGGGTCTGACCATCCAGAAATTTTTGGCGGGCTCTCAGGGCGGCAGCCAGCAGATCGCCGCGCGCATCGCGTGCAACGAGATCGACATGCTGCTGTTTTTCAGAGACCCCCTCAGCCCCAAGCCGAACGAGCCGAACGACATGAATATGCTCCGCCTGTGCGATATGCATAACATTCCCGTCGCTACCAATATCGCCACCGCCGAGGTGCTGATACACGGTCTCGAGCGCGGCGATCTCGACTGGAGAAACATCCTTAAATAAACAACCTAACAAACAATATCCAATCATCGGGTAGCGTCTGCTGCCCGATTGTTGTGTTTTAGGCGGATAGGCGTTAGGGGTTAGGTTTTAGATATAATGTTTATTTGGTAATTAAACTTATTGGGAGGAAATATGGCACTGATTACAAAGAAGATCAAGGGAACGGAGGATGTGCTGCCCAAGCAGAGCTACCGCTGGCAGTTCATCGAAAATATCATGCGCGAGGAGAGCCGCGCCTACGGCTTCCGCGAGATACGCACGCCCGTGTTCGAGCACACGGAGCTGTTCGCGCGCGGCGTGGGTCAGACCACCGACGTCGTTCAAAAGGAGATGTACACCTTCGACACCAAGGGCGGCGAAAGCGTCACCCTGCGCCCCGAGGGTACCGCGGGCGCGGCAAGAGCCGTGCTCGAGCACAATCTTGAAAACGAAGGACTGCCGATCAAGGCGAGCTACTTTGTGTCCTGCTACCGCTATGAAAAGCCCCAGGCGGGCAGACTGCGCGAATTTCACCAGTTCGGTTTAGAGGAATACGGCACCCAGTCGCCCGTTGCCGACGCGGAGCTGATCTGCGCGGCTCAGTCGATACTCGACCGCCTCGGGCTCGACAGCATCAGCCTCGAGATAAACTCGATCGGCTGCCCCGAATGCAGGGCAAAATACAACGCCGCGCTGCGCGAATACTTCGGGGGATACCGCGACAGGCTTTGCGAGACCTGTCTTTCGCGCCTCGAGAAAAACCCCATGCGCCTGCTCGACTGCAAGAGCCCGCAGGATCACGAGATCGCAAAGGACGCGCCCAAGATCACCGATTATCTCTGCGAGGAGTGCGAGAACCACTTCGCCGAGGTAAAGAGATACCTTGACGCCGCCGGCGTTGAATATACGGTCAACCCCACCATCGTGCGCGGCTTGGACTACTATACCAAAACCGTGTTCGAGTTCGTCACCGACTGCATCGGCGCCCAGGGCACCGTCTGCGGCGGAGGCAGATATGACGGACTGATGGAGGAGCTCGGCGGCAAGCACACGCCCTCGCTCGGCTTTGCGATGGGTCTTGAAAGGCTGCTGATGGTCATGGACGCCCAGGGCATAGAGATTCCCGACAACGACAGCACCGCGCTGTATATCGCCGTCATGGGCGACGAGGCTAAGGTCAAGGCGTTCGAGCTGCTCAGGCAGGTGCGCGAATGCGGACTCTGCGCCGAGACCGACGTGGTCGGCAGAGGTCTGCGCGCTCAGATGAAATACGCCGATAAGATAGGCGCAAGGTATTCCATGGTGCTGGGCGACAACGAGATTGCCGAGAACAAAGCGAAGGTAAAGAACATGGAATCGGGCGAACAGACCGAGCTCGCTTTGGACGACAGCTTCGCCGAAAAATTCATGGTGCTCCAGCTCGCCGACAGCGATTCGTTCGGGATCTGAAGAATTCATAATGCGGAATTGTCGGGTCGCTGCGCTCCGGATTTGTAATGCTGTGGATTCATAGAAATAAGCTCTTCTTTAGGGGCGGTGCAAGACTTACCCGGAACCGGCGTTGTTTTCAATTCCGATTTTCCGGCGGCTGCAAAAAGCCTCCTTTGTTAAAGGAGGTGGCACGGCGCTCTGCGCCGTGACGGAGGATTTACACGGCGGGCGTTGACCGATAAGAGTAAACGTTTCTCGATAAAGCCCGACGTTTTTTAACAGTGGTTAGAACAGCGTTAAGCGAAACCGCGTGTTCGGAAATCCTCAGTCAGCTTCGCTGACAGCTCCTTTATAAAAGGAGCCTTTAAAGCGTCTGCGTTAATTCGCACCGTCATCTATGCATTACAAATAACAGAATAACATGACGGACTTCTCACTTCTCGCTTCTAACTTCTGACTTCTCAGCACAGAAGAACGCTATATCTATAAATGAGATTCACAAAAAAAGAGGTAAATAATATGGCAGAATATATGACGGGATTAAAGCGTACACATTACTGCGGAGAGCTCAGGCTCACCGATGCAGGCAGCGAGGTCACCGTTTGCGGCTGGGTACAGCGCGCAAGAGACCTCGGCGGTCTGGTGTTCATCGACCTGCGCGACCGCACGGGCATTGTCCAGCTCGCGTTCAACGACGAGACCGACAGGGATATCTTTGAGAAGGCGGTGTCCTGCCGCAGCGAGTTCGTGCTCGCCGCCAAGGGCAGGGTCTGCGAGCGCAGCGCCAAGAACAAGGATATACCCACGGGCGATATCGAGGTGCTGGTCGACGACCTGAGGATACTCTCAAAAGCTCAGACGCCGCCGTTTGAGATCGTGGACGACCTCAACACCAACGAGGAGCTGCGTTTAAAATACCGCTACCTCGACCTGCGCCGCCGTCCGCTGCTGAACAACCTGATGATGCGCAGCAAGATCGCCAAGACCGCGCGCGATTATTTCGCCGAGAACGGCTTTGTCGAGATCGAGACCCCGATGATGATAAAATCCACCCCCGAGGGCGCGAGAGACTATCTTGTCCCCTCGAGGATACACCACGGAAAATTCTACGCCCTGCCTCAGTCGCCGCAGATCTACAAGCAGCTTCTGATGGTCGCGGGCTTTGACCGTTACATCCAGCTCGCGCGCTGCTTCCGCGACGAGGATCTGCGCGCCGATCGCCAGCCCGAATTCACCCAGATAGACATGGAGCTGAGCTTTGTCGACGTCGAGGACATTCTCGAGATCAACGAGGGGCTGTTCGCCCGTCTTTTCAAAGACGTGCTCGGCAGGGAGCTTCCCACACCGTTCGCCCGCATGACCTATGAGGAGGCTGTGAACAGCTACGGCTCCGACAAGCCCGACATCCGCTTCGACATGAAGATACAGGATATCTCCGACCTCGTTAAGGACTGCGGCTTCTCCGTGTTCACGGGCGCGATAGAAAACGGCGGCTCGGTCAGAGCCATCGTCGCCAAGAACGCCGCGGGCGTATATACGCGCAAGGAGATCGACAAGCTCACCGAATACGCCAAGGGCATCGGAGCCAAGGGTCTCGCCTATGTGCGCTGGGTCGACGAGCCCAACGCGAGCTTCAAGAAATTCATGACCGAGGACGAGCTGAGTGCGATCTATGAGCGCCTCGGCGCCGAGAAGGGCGACGTCATCCTGATCGTCGCCGACAAGAACAGCGTCGTGCTCTCGACTCTCGGCGCGCTGCGCCTGACTGTGGCAAAGCGGCTCGGCATCATCCCCGACGAGTTCAAATTCCTCTGGATCGTCGACTTCCCGTTCTTTGAGAAGGACGAGGAGAGCGGCGAATGGGTAGCCATGCACCATCCGTTCACCATGCCCAAGGAGGAGTGCATCCAATACCTCGAGACCGCGCCCGAGAAGGTCATCGCCAAGGCATACGACCTCACGCTCAACGGCGTCGAGCTGTCGAGCGGCTCGATGCGCATAACCAACCCCGAGCTCCAGCAGCAGATGTTCCGCGCGCTGAAGCTCAGCGACGAGGAGATCGAGGCAAAGTTCGGCTTCCTCGTGGACGCTTACCAGTACGGCGCGCCGCCTCACGGCGGAATGGGAATCGGTCTCGACCGCGTGACGATGCTGCTCTGCGGCGCGGACAGCCTGCGCGACGTCACCGCCTTCCCCAAGGTACAGAACGCCAGCGAGCTCATGTCCGCCTGCCCGTCGCCCGTGGACAGCGAGAGCCTCGATGTGCTCGGCATCGCCGTCAAGCCCGAAAAGGAGTAAGCCATGAGCACCGGTATTGGAATAGCCGTTCCCGTTATCGTTGTGCTGGCGATCATAGCCGCGCTGCTGATCGTTATCGTCGCCGCTATTTTCATTATCCGCAGCAAGGTGCAGAAATTCTCGATGGAGGCGTTCGGCACCAAGGATATCCTTCAGGGCAAGCGCGATATGGAGGCACGGCTCGCCGAGACCCCGAAATCGCTGCGTTCGATGACCCAGATCTATCTTCCTCAGATCAAAAAGGATTTTCCCGAGTTCGACTACGACCTCTACAAAAACAAGACCGCCTCGGTGCTGAGAAGCTACTTCAACGCGATCAACGCCAAGGACACCACGCTGCTGACCGAGGAGTGCTCCAACACGCTCAAAAACAACGTCACCGGCATCATCAAGGATCTGAACGTGCGCGGTCTAAGGCAGACCTTCAGCGAGGTCGCCATCCACGACGTCGAGCTTGCGCGCTACGACAAGAACGGCGTGACCGTAACGATACTTTTCAATGCGGCGGTCGGCTGCTTCGATTTTGTCGAGGACGGAAGCGGCAAGGTGGTTTTCGGCAGCCGCGAGCTCAAAAAGCAATGCGTCTACGACATCGAGCTGATCTACGTTCAGGACGTCCACAAGATGGGCGTCTATGAGGAGGGCGCGCTGGGATTAACCTGTCCCAACTGCGGCGCGCCGATCAAAACCCTGGGTCAAAAGTTCTGCGAGTACTGCGGCGGAGGCGTACAGGAGATAAATACCCGCTCGTGGAGCTATGAGTCGATAAGGGAGCAGACGGTCAACAAAACGGCGTACAAGTGACAAAGCGCGGAAACGCCCGCGAGAATCGGTTATCTTTACCGCATTTTACCTCTATTTTGTACTATTTTTTATTTACATATTGCTTTTTTTCTAAAAAACAGTTACAATAAAGAATGGATAAACGTAGCTTTATTCTGAAACAGATATTTTTATAACAAAGGAGAGATACTTATGGGTATTATTAAAGCAGCAATAGGCGCGATCGGCGGCGCTCTTGCCGATACCTGGCTTGAAGCCATACAGCCCGCCGATATGGGCAACAACACGGTGCTGGTCCCCGGCATTGTCAAAACCAACAGAAGAAGCTCCAACACCAAGGGCAACGAGAATGTTGTTTCCAACGGTTCCAAGATCTATGTGTATGACAATCAGTTCATGATCCTTGTCGACAACGGCAAGATCGTAGACTATACCGCGGAGCCCGGTCCCTACATCGTAAACAACAGCTCCCAGCCCTCGCTGTTCAACGGCCAGTTCGGCGACTCCATCAAGGAGGCGTTTGAGCGCGTTAAGTTCGCGGGTATCCCCTCCAACGAGCAGCGCGTTTTCTACATCAATCTTTCCGAGATCAAGGGCATCAAGTTCGGCACAGCCAACGCGGTGCAGTATTACGACAATTTCTATGAGTCCGAGCTGTTCATGCGCCTGCACGGCACCTATTCGATCAAGATCACCGACCCGTTCAAGTTCTACCGCGAGGTTATCCCGCGCGAAGCCATCACCGGCAACCGCAGCGTCGAGTTCGCTCCTCCGCTGATCCAGCAGTACAACGACGAGTTCGTCGCCGAGCTCGGCACCGCCTTTAACCAGTACTCCGCCGACGGCTTCCGCATCAGCAACATCACCTCCAAGACCAAGGAAATGGGCAAATATATGGCGGACGCCCTCGACGACGACTGGAACCAGCTCCGTGGCTTCCAGGTAGTTTCCGTCGGTATGGGTCTGCCCTCCTACGACGACGCGAGCCGCAAAATCATCGACGAGCGCAGCAAGATGGCTTCTCAGGTCAGCTATCTCAAGGACGGCGCCAACCAGCAGGCTTACATGGCTAAGTCTGTCGGCGAAGGCATCAGCAACGCGGGCAAGAACCCCGGCGGCGCGGCGATCGGCTTCATGGGCATGAATATGGCTCAGAACATGGGCTCCGGCGTAATGGGCGCCTATATGCAGAACCCACAGTACGGTCAGCCTCAGCAGGGCTATCCCCAGCAGGGTTATCAGCAGCAGGGCTATCAGCAGCAGCCTCAGCAACAGCAGCCCCAACAGCAGGCTGCGCCCGCTCAGGGCGGCTGGACCTGCTCCTGCGGAGCGGTCAACACCGGCAAATTCTGCGCCGAGTGCGGCAGCAAGAAGCCCGAAGCTCCCCAGAAGCGCTTCTGCACCAACTGCGGCGCGGAGCTGGCTCCTAACGCCAAATTCTGCCCCGAGTGCGGAACAAAGCAATAAAACCGATCTTTCGGAGAGCGCACACCCCTGCGCTCTCCTCTCATAAAAAAGGAATCGTTTATGGCTACAGTTAATTACGAGTGTCCCAATTGCGGCGGCGCGCTAAAATTCAATCCCGACAAGCAGATGTTTAGCTGCGAATACTGCTTCTCGGACTTCAGCAACGCACAGATCCAGCAGATCTACGCGCAGAAGGAGCAGTCGCAGACCGAGGACGAGCGCGCGATGGAGGCTGAGGCTCGTCAGAAGGCGGAGGCAAAGGCAGCCGGCATCGACGACGAGGGCGGCTTCGGTGTGACTTACACCTGCCCGACCTGCGGCGCGGAGATAGTGACCTCCGAGACCACCGCGGCGACCACCTGCTTCTACTGCCAGAACCCCGTTGTGCTCGGCGGAAGACTTTCGGCGGCGTTCAAGCCCGACAGAGTCGTTCCGTTCGCGCTCTCCAAGGACAAGGCGGTAGAAAAATTCATGCAGATGTGCGGCAGCAAAAAGTTCCTGCCTCCCGGCTTCGCCTCAAAAAAGCAGTTCGAGAAAATGCAGGGCGTTTACTTCCCCTACTGGTATGTGGACGAGCGCAACCAGTCGGCTATGGTGGCTACGGGCAAAAAGACCCGCCGCTGGAAGGAGGGCAACCGCAACTACACCGAAACCACGACCTACCGCCTCTACCGCACGGCGGATATCGAGCTGCGCAACGTCTTTGAGCGCGCGCTTAAGAGCAACGACCGCGAGATGCTCCAGGGCGTCCATCCCTTTGACCTGACCAAAGCCCAGCCGTTTGCGATGAGCTTCCTCTCGGGCTTTCAGGCGGAGAAGCGCGACCTCGAAAAGCAGGACGTCACGCCCAATATCGAGCAGAGGATGAAGCAGTACTCCGAATCTCTGCTCTCGGACACCACCTCTGATTTCGAGAGCGTCCACACCGAGAGCTTCAACCAGAAAAAGTACGGTCAGCTCTGGAACTACACCCTCCTGCCGGTCTGGATCGTCACCTACAAGTTCAACGGCGAGATCCTTCCGTTCGCGATCAACGGTCAGACAGGCAAAACCTACGGCAAGCTGCCGATAGCCAAGGGCAAGGTCTTTGCGGTCGCCTCGATCATCGCGGCGGCATGCACCGTGCTCGGAGTGATAGGAGGTTTTCTGTTCAGATGAAGAAGTACCTTTTCAAACGTATCTCCGCCGCGGCTCTTGCGGCTATGCTGGTTCTCTTCTCCTGCGTCTGCGTATTCGCCGAGAGCAGCAAGAAGCTGATCGACGACGCGGGGCTCTTCGGCGAGGGAGACTCCGGCAAGCTCGTCACCGCGCTTGAGGACACCTCCTCTCAAACCGGCTGGGACGTTATAATCTACACCAACAACAACGGCTACGACATCGACGGCGACCTCGCCTATCAGTCCGACAAATACTACAACGACAACGGCTTCGGCAAGGGCGCGGACGCCGACGGCGTGATGCTCGTGATCGACATGGGCTCGCGCTGCAGCTACATCCTCACCAAGGGCGGCGCTAAGGCGTACTTTTCCGACAGCAGGATCACCGAGATCAACAACGACGTGCTCGGTCAGCTCGGCAACGGCGACAACCTCAACGCGGGCATTGTCTTTGCCAACGACGTAAAGACCGCGTACAACGAGGGCGTGCCCGGCGACGGAGGCTACTCCAACGTCACCACCGAGCCCGAACGCCCCGAAAAAGCGCCGTACAACTTTATCGCCCCCATCATCGGACTCATCGTCGGAATCATCGCCGCGATCATCTTCGCGGTATCGGTGAATTCGCGCTACAAGTTCAACGGCAAGTACGGCACCTATGACCTGCGCAAAAACAGCAGCATGAATCTCGTCGACCGCCAGGATGTTTTCGTCGACAGGAAGGTCACCTATACGACCGATCCTCCGCCCCAGAGCAGCTCCGGTTCCTCGGGCGGCAGCTCCTCGGGCGGCTCCTCGCACGGCGGAGGCGGCGGACGGTTTTAAATAATTCGGGATCCGGAATGCGGGATTCGGAATTATTCGGCTTGACCGCCGGTTTACAAATTAACACATTTATCGTTTCTGAAGAGGAAACAATATCAATATGCAATTGATATCTTGACTCCAAAGACACGCAGAGCTTCGGCGAGCAGATCGCCGAAAATACGTCATTCACGGCGGCGGTGTGTCTTGCACCGCCGTCTTTTTTCAGGAGAAGCATATGGACAATCGGGAAACCCGCGTCGCGGTGATCAGCATCATCGTCGAAAGCCCCGAGCGCGTCGGAGAGATAAACGATATCCTTCACGACTGCGCCGACGCGATAATCGGCAGAATGGGTCTGCCGTACAAGGAAAAGAAAATCAACATCATAAGCATAGTCGTTGATGCTCCGCTCAACGTCATCAACAATATCTCGGGCAGGCTGGGCAGGCTCGAGGGCGTGACCGCCAAGGCAGCCTACGCAAAATGCTGACGCGCTGCGCCGAGATCGTCGGCAGACTCGGACAGAACGGCGAGGTAAGCCGCGAGGAGCTTGTGCTGCTGCTTGAAAACATCGGCGACGACGCCTTGCTTGAGGAGCTGCGGAAAAACGCTCAGCAGACCGCTCAGGCGGTTTTCGGCAACAAAATTTATATACGCGGGCTGATCGAGATATCGAGCGTCTGCAAAAACGACTGCTATTACTGCGGAATACGCCGCTCAAACAAAAACGCCGTGCGCTACCGCCTCAGCCGCGAACAGATTTTAGCCTGCTGCGAAAACGGCTACGCGCTCGGCTTTCGCACCTTTGTGCTCCAAGGCGGCGAGGACGGATACTTCACCGACGAGGTGCTCTGCGGTATCGTGAGCGAAATACGCTTCCGTTACCCGGACTGCGCGATAACGCTGTCCCTCGGCGAACGCAGCCGCGAAAGCTACCGTCGTCTGCTTGAGGCGGGCGCGAACCGCTATCTGCTGCGGCACGAGACCGCCGACGAGCGGCATTACGCAAGGCTCCATCCGCCCGAGCTGACGCTTGAACACCGCAAGGAATGCCTGTATGCGCTCAGGGAGCTCGGCTATCAGACCGGCGCGGGCTTCATGGTCGGCTCGCCTTATCAGACCGTCGGGAATTTAGCGGACGACCTGCTGTTCATCAGGGAGCTGCAGCCCCAGATGTGCGGTATCGGCCCCTTCATCCCCCATCACGACACGCCGTTTCGGGACTTTGCCGCAGGCAGCCTGAGGATGACGCTCATGCTGCTGTCGATCATCAGGCTGATGAATCCGCGCATACTGCTGCCCGCCACCACCGCGCTCGGCACGATCGCGCCCAAGGGCAGGGAGCTCGGCGTTCTCCACGGCGCGAACGTCGTGATGCCCAACCTGTCCCCCATGGAGCACCGCAAGGACTATTCCCTCTACGACAACAAGCTATGCACCGGCGACGAGGCGGCGGAATGCATCCGCTGTCTTTCGGGAAGGATGAAAACGATAGGCTATGAGATAGTCACCGACAGAGGCGACTACAAATAATACAGATCACAATCTGAAAAGGAGTATATTTAAAATGTCAGGCACACCGAAATACGATCCGAAATCACTGAAGGCGGAGGAATACATCAACGACGCCGAAATACGCGAAACCCTGCGCTATGCCGACGAAAACAAGGACAACCTTGCGCTCGTCGACGAGATCATCGAAAAGGCAAAGCTCAGAAAGGGACTGAGCCACCGCGAGGCAAGCGTGCTGCTCGCCTGTGAGGACGAGTCAAAGACCGCCGAGATCTACGCCCTCGCTCAGCAGATCAAGAAGGACTTCTACGGCGACAGGATAGTTATGTTCGCGCCGCTGTATCTGAGCAACTACTGCGTCAACGGCTGCGTCTACTGTCCCTATCACTACAAAAACAAGCACATCTGCCGCAAGAAGCTGACCCAGGACGAGGTCCGCGCCGAGGTGATCGCGCTTCAGGACATGGGTCACAAGCGTCTTGCGATTGAAGCCGGCGAGGATCCCGTCAACAATCCGATCGAGTACATCCTCGAGTGCATCGACACGATCTACTCTATCAAGCACAAGAACGGCGCTATCCGCCGCGTAAACGTCAACATCGCCGCGACCACCGTCGAGAACTACAAAAAGCTCCACGACGCCGGAATCGGCACCTACATCCTGTTCCAGGAAACATATAACAAGGAGAGCTACGAGAAGCTCCATCCCACAGGACCCAAGCACAACTACTGCTATCACACCGAGGCTATGGACCGCGCCATGGAGGGCGGCATAGACGACGTGGGCTTGGGTGTGCTGTTCGGACTGGAGCTGTACCGCTATGAGCTTGCCGGCATCCTCATGCACGCCGAGCACCTCGAGGCAGTACACGGCGTCGGCCCCCACACCATCAGCGTGCCGCGCATCAGGGCGGCGGACGATATCGACCCCGACGACTTCGACAACGGCATCGACGACGAGACCTTCGCAAAGATCGTGGCGATCATCCGCATCGCGGTTCCCTACACCGGCATGATAATCTCCACCCGCGAGAGCAAGGCGGTGCGCGAAAAGGTGCTCAAGCTCGGCGTTTCTCAGATCAGCGGCGGCTCGCGCACCAGCGTAGGCGGCTATGTTGAGCCCGAGGAGGAGGACGACAACTCCGCGCAGTTCGACGTGTCCGACAAGAGAACGCTCGACGAGGTAGTGAAGTGGCTGATGGAGCTGGGCTACATCCCGTCCTTCTGCACCGCCTGCTACCGCGAGGGCAGAACAGGCGACCGCTTCATGTCGCTGTGCAAGAGCGGTCAGATCCAGAACTGCTGCCATCCCAACGCGCTGATGACCCTCGAGGAGTACCTTATGGACTACGCGAGCCCCGAAACCAAGGCTATCGGCGAAAAAATGATCGCCCGCGAGCTCGAAAACATCCCCAACCCCAAGGTCAAGAAAATCGCGGCAGAACGCATCAAGGAGATCTCGGAAAACGGCAAGCGTGATTTTAGGTTTTAGGTTTTAGGGATAAGGTATTAGAATATTCATAAAAGGTGTGATATTATGAGCCTCAACGACACTCCCTCCGGCGAGAGGGTACATATCGGCTTTTTCGGCAGGCGCAACGCCGGCAAGTCCAGCGTGGTCAACGCCGTCACAAACCAGCAGATCTCGGTCGTATCGGACGTGCGCGGCACCACCACCGATCCCGTCACCAAGGCTATGGAGCTGCTTCCGCTCGGCCCCGTGATGATCATCGACACGCCCGGCTTCGACGACGAGGGCGCGCTCGGACGTCAGCGCGTACTCCGGACCCGTCAGGTGCTCAACCGCGTGGACATCGCGGTGCTCGTCGTTGACGCGGCTGTCGGCAAAACCCCCGCCGACCTCGAAATGATCGGGCTGTTCCGCCAGAAAAGCATCCCCTATATCGTCGCCTACAACAAAAGCGACCTTTGCCCAAGGCATGAGGAGGACGGTTTGCCGGTCTGCGCGCTGACGGGCGAGGGCATAAACGAGCTCAAGGAGCGGCTGGCTCACATGAGCAAAAGCAGTTTTGACGAGCGCAGGATCTGCGGCGACCTTGTGCAAGAGGGGGAGCTTGCGGTGCTTGTGGTGCCGATCGACAAGGCGGCGCCCAAGGGCAGGCTCATCCTGCCTCAGCAGCAGACCATCCGCGACCTGCTCGACGCGGGCGCAGCGGCTGTGGTCGTCCGCGACACGGAGCTCGCTCAGACGCTAAGCGCTCTCGGCACAAAGCCCGCGCTTGTGATCACAGACAGCCAGGTCTTCGGCAAGGTCAAGGACATAGTGCCGACGGACATCAAGCTCACCTCGTTCTCAATCCTGATGGCGCGGTACAAGGGCTTTCTCGAGACCGCGGTCAAGGGCGCGGCGGCGATCGAATCGCTGCTCGACGGCGACCGCGTGCTGATCTCCGAGGGCTGCACCCACCACCGCCAATGCGACGACATCGGCACCGTCAAGCTGCCGCGTATGCTCCGCGCCCACACGGGCAGGGAGCTTATCATCGACACAAGCTCCGGCAAGGGCTTTCCCGACGATCTGTCGCCCTACAGCCTTGTGATCCACTGCGGAGGCTGTATGCTCAACGAGCGCGAGATGCAGTACAGGCGCAGGTTCGCCGAGGAAAGCGGAGTCCCGTTCACTAACTACGGCACCGCCATTGCCTATATGCAGGGCATCCTAAAGCGCACGCTCGGAGTATTCCCCGATCTCGCCGAGCTGGTATAATAACGACAAAAAACGAGCCGCAGGCATCCACACAGCCGCGGCTCGTTTATTATTTACAACAGATCGTTATTTCGGCTCGGCGCAGACGACGGTAAACACGCCCTCCATCTTGCTGCCTGCCTTGGTCGACATACACTGATATTCCTTTCCTTCGACGGTCAGGGTAAAGCTGTCCGCGTCGGTGATACCGAGCTTTTCGGGATCGTCGGCGGGATTCACGCCCGAAAGCGTCGAGCTGAGAACCGCTCCGTCCTTGATTATCACGGTGTTGTTTCCGCATTTCTCGGCGAGGTTTGCGCCGCAGACGTCGGCGTATTCGTCGGTCGAGAGCTCGATGATCACCGCGCCGGTGCCGTCGGAGCGTTTGACGCTAGCCATAACGCTGTACAGCCCGGTGCTCTCATCATAAACGGGATCGGTCATCTGCTTGTAGGAGATATTGCTCACGACATTGGTAAAGATCTTCTTGTCGCCGAGCTCCTTGAGGCTCTTGCCCTCCTCGCCCTTGGGACAGGAGGCGACCACCTTGCGGTTTTCGTCCGCCACGGTGATGCCGTCGAGGTACAGACAGCGCACTGTTTTTTCAAAATCCTCGTCGGTCGCTTCGCCGTCGATCATCATCGCGGCGGCGTTCGCCTTTGAGTAGATCTCGTCCGCGAACAGAGTCGCGCTGCGCTTTTGATTGTGCGAATAATCCGCGACCTTTGCCTTTGCGTACTCCAAATTCGCCTCAAGCCCCTTTGAGGAGGAGCCGGACGAGCCCGAGTCGGAGCTGCAGCCCACAGCCGCAAGGGCGATCGCCGCAGCGGCTAAGGTCACCGATACCGTTTTGAGAAAAACTGCTTTTGTCATGATAACATTCCTTTCCTGAGCGAACCGATAAGGTTCGTGTTTTCTATAATAACAGGAAACATCGTTCCCTGTAACAGCCGCTGTCGGCTTCAGATCATCTTCCGGTGCCGGATATCTGAAGCACCACACCTCTCCGGCTTCGCGCCGAGACCGAATCATCGTTTATCACAGTCTCGATATCGCTGACGACGACGCCCTGCTTGAACGCGCCGATATACCTAAAAATCGGCAGGATCCGAATACAAAGCCCGCCGTAACGATCAGACCCATAACGCCACGGACAGCTTGTCGGGAGCGATGAACGCGAATATTCCGCACACTATCAAAATAATGCTGCCGATAAGAATAATGCTTTTCTTCATATTAGCTTCACACGCCCGATGGCAATACGCCTTATCATAAAAAGGGCATACTAACACAATATTATTTATATTATATTACCACAAAGCGCGCGCAGAAGTCAATAGAAATTGAGAAAAAAGCACAATATAGTTTCTTGTTGAGCAAAATACAGTCAATTTTCCGCACTATCCCCAAAGCGAGACGCGCGCAAAAGAAAAGGAGGCGCAGGGGCAGCCTCCTTTTCGGTGTTAGATTTTAACTTGGTTTTTTATGAGACTAGGCTCGGTTATGCGGCAGAGCCTATTGGGAATTGTACGGGCAGACCTGCCGCATACATCTGGATCAGGGTCACGTCCGTTATGTCGACCGAATTGTCGC
>CACWKB010000010.1 GCA_902761375.1 uncultured Ruminococcus sp.
ACCACCGAGACTGTTAAAAACAAGGATCTGACGGTAACAATCGCCGATCCGGCGAACCTCGGCGAGCTGTTCAAAGAGTATATGGCTCCCGATACCCTCGAAAAGCTGACGTCGGAGCCCGACGATGAATTTGACATGAGCTACCTGGGCAATCTCGCGGAGATGATGAAAAAGGGCGTCTGCCGCAGCTACACGATACGCGTCGCCTACAAGGGCTTTGAGGACGAGTTCAAGGTGAGTGTATTCACCCGCAACGGCGAGTGGCAGGAGGATATAATAACCGAGAGGTATCAGTTCGTGCGCATCGAGGATTCTCAGGGCGAGAGGGCTGTTCCGCTCAGCGCGATGGACTTTGACGGTACGGCTTACGATCAGGATGAGGACGATCCGGAGCATTTTGTGACCTACGGCATGATAATCGAGACCGAGGGAATGTTCGTGGTTGTAAAGGATCGCGAAACGGGCGAGGAGCGCAAGATCCCGATGACCGAGGAAAACTCCGAGCTTTATCTGAGCATTTCCTGCATGAACGGCACCTATCCGCCTTCGGGAGAGTATGAGGCTCAGGGCGCGATCATGTTTGAATGTGAGCCGACGGAGAAATACCCCGACACCCGGCAGTCCTTTGAATTCACCTATAAGGTGGTCGTAAACAACGATCTCGGATAACGCAAAAAGCTTTATAATGCAAAAAACAGCAGCGGCAGAATCAACTGTCGCTGCTGTTTGCGTTGCAGAATTTGATTATCCCATGTCGGCGAGGTCGATATGGTTGGGATTGGTCGAGGGGATGTATTCCCTGCCCTGAAGCACCGTAGCGCTCTTGAAAATATCGAACTGCCTGTCATAAGCGTCCTGATAGTTGCTAATGCGCGTCTGGTCGCTCGGGTCGCAGCGCACGTCGGTGGGCTTAAAGTAGGTCAAAAACATACGCTGACCGGCAACGAGCAGAGAGCCCGCGGGATATTCGATGTTCTCGCCGGTCGCCTCAGTGTCGCTTGCATACACCGTGAACAGCATTCCCATGCCGTCCCAGCCATTCTCATCGACGCCCCATTCATAGTTGGTCTTTTCGTAGAAGCTGAGAGAATAGGCGTTGCCCATGTATTCCGAGCGGGCGTAGACCTTGTTGACCCATTCGGGCATATAGAACGCCAAGCCGAGGGTCTGATCGGTATAAAACGCGTTGTCAACAAGCACCATGCCGGAGTATTCCTTGGGAGTGGGGTCGTCGTCGGGCGCACCCTGCATCGAGCTCTCTCCGCCTCCGTTCTGACTGCTCTGCTCCGCTTTGGTGGGCGCGGGCGTGGTCGAAATAGGCAGGGGAGCGGTGGTGGCTTCCGTAGGCGGGGCGGTCGTTTCGGCTACGGTGGTCGAGGGCGCGGTGGTCGGCTGATCGTTTCTGCCGAATATGCCCTTGAACAGATCGCAGCCGGAAAGCGCGGCGGCGGTCATCAGCGCTGCAACGGCGATTGACGCCGCTCTTATTGACTTTTTCGTGATAATTACCTCCTTTAAGTAAACGCAAATAAATGCAAAAAAGGCAATTCCGTCCAGAAATGCCTTTTGCCATAGTTTTTCCGTGTCGGGCAAAGACCCGGGGTCAGCCCGGAGCCCTGCGCCGTGTCGGTGATCATCAGTCGATCTCGACCATTACCTTCTCGTCGCTGCGGATAGCGGTGCTGCGGGCGATGGTGCGGATAGCCTTGGCGATCCTGCCCTGCTTGCCGATGATCCTGCCCATGTCGTCCTCGGCAACGTGGATGTGATACACAACAGTGCCGTTTTCGTTGGGCTCGTCCTTTTCGATCTTCACCGCGTCGGGATCGTCAACGAGACCTCTTGCGATGATTGCCAGCAATTCTTCCATGACGATATCCTCCGTCATCAGTCGATAACGCCGTTCTTCTTCAGAAGTGCCTTAACGGTATCGGTGGGCTGAGCGCCGTTAGCCATCCACTTCTTGACCGCCTCGGCGTCTACCTTGAACTCGCTGGGGTTCTTGAGAATGTCATAGGTACCGATCTCCTCGATGAAACGGCCGTTTCTGGGATATCTGGAATCCGCTACGATCACTCTGTAATAGGGAGCCTTCTTGGAGCCCATTCTTCTGAGTCTGATTTTTACTGCCATAATTTACACCTCATAAATATAATATAGATTGTTTTATATGTTAACCAACGCTTTATGCTTGGAGTTAACCAAATTTTTTAATTCTAAAACCAAAAACCTAATTCCTAATCCCTAAATCCTAATCCCTAAATCCTAATCCCTAAATCCTAATTCCTAAAACCTAAATCCTAATCCCTAAAACCTAAAACCTACCTCACATAAACGGCGGGTTTCCGTTGCCGCCCATTCCGTTCATCGGCATTCCGCCGAGACCCGGGAGCATTTTGTTTTTGCGGCGCTTGCCCTTTTTGCCCTTGCCGCCCATCTGCTTGATGACCTTCTGCATCTGCTCGAGCTGCTTGAGCAGGCGGTTGACCTCCTCGACCGTCCTTCCGGAGCCGGCGGCGATCCTGCGCTTGCGCGAGGGATTGATCAGCGAGGGATTTTCGCGCTCCGCCGGGGTCATCGAGAGGATTATCGCCTGCAGCCAGTCGATCTGCCTGTCGTCGATGTCGACGTCGTCGAGCTGATTGCCGACGCCGGGGATCTTTGAGAGTATGCCCTTGAGCGGACCCATCTTCTTGATCTGATCGAACTGATCGTAGAGATCGTTGAAGTCGAGCTTGTTGCTCATGATCTTCTTGGCCATTTCCTCGGCTTTTTTCTCGTCAAGCTTGTTCTGCGCGTCCTCGATCAGCGTCAGCACGTCGCCCATGCCGAGGATTCGGCTCGCCATTCTGTCGGGGTGGAAGAGCTCGAGATCGTCGAGCTTCTCGCCGGTACCCGCGAACTTGATCGGCTTGCCCGTGACCGCCTTGACCGACAGCGCGGCGCCGCCTCTGGTGTCGCCGTCGAGCTTGGTGAGGATCACGCCCGTGACCTCGAGTTTCTCGTTGAAGGTCTTGGCGACGTTGACCGCGTCCTGACCGGTCATAGCGTCGATAACGAGCAGGATCTCGTCGGGATGCACCGCGTCCTTGACGTTCTTCAGCTCGTCCATCAGCACCTCGTCGATGTGCAGACGGCCTGCGGTGTCGAGGATCACGACGTCGTTGCCGTAGTCTCTGGCGTGGCGTACCGCCTCGATCGCGGTCTGGACGGGATTCTGGGTGCCTCTCTCAAAGACGGGAACGCCCGCCTTCTCACCGACCACCTTTAGCTGCTCGATTGCGGCGGGGCGGTAGATGTCGCAGGCGACCAGCATCGGACGGTGGTTCTGCGATTTGAGCATCTTGCCGAGCTTTGCGCTGTGGGTCGTTTTACCAGAGCCCTGGAGACCGCACATCATGATGACGGTCGGGGGCTTTGAGTTGAACTCGAGCCGGGCGTTTTCGCCGCCCATCAGCGAGGTCAGCTCCTCGTCTACTATTTTTATCACCATCTGCGCCGGAGTCAGGCTCTCCATAACGTCCTGACCGATGGCGCGCTCGGTGACCTTGTTGGTGAAATCCTTGGCGACCTTGTAGTTGACGTCCGCCTCGAGCAGCGCAAGGCGCACCTCGCGCATCGCCTCTCTGACGTCGTTTTCATTGAGCTTGCCCTTGCTTTTCAGTTTTTTGAACGCGTTGCCAAGCTTATCCGCAAGTCCTTCAAATGCCATAAAAAGCTCCTTTGTAACACGGTTTATTCCTTCAGCGCCGCCGCCCGTTCGCCTATTCTGCGGGCGAGAGCGCGTATCTGTTCATCTTCGGACGACCCGGCGATCTCGCCTGCGGCACGGGAGATATCATCAAGCCCCGCCTCGAGCTCGCGGAAGCGCCGCATCATGCCGAGCTTCTGCTCCAGCTCATAGAGCTGCTGCTCGCTGCGGCGTATTTTGTCGAGCACGCCCTGACGGGTGATGCCGAGCTCCTGCGCTATTTCGGACAGCGACAGATCGTCGTTGCAGTAAAGGTCGGTCGCCTGCCTGCACGAGGGCTTCAAAAGCTCCCCGTAAAAATCAAGCAGCAGCGACACCTCAAGTTTCTTTTCCATTTGCCTCATCCTAAGGTGTAAAGTAAAAAGCTTAACACCTTGGCTATTATATACGATTTACAGCCCTTTGTCAAGCCCCGGGGCGAATTTTTCCCTAAACAGCAAATTATCATAGAGACAGGACGGGCTTTTGACAGCAGAATTTTGCGCTGTACAGCAAATAATGCACGAACATTCGATAAAATGTATGCAAATTTGTTAAAATGACGAAGCAACTTGGAATGATAATTGTCTAATTTGTGAGATGTTACAAAAATTTTTGGTCTGTTAAAAATCACAGAAAATTGTGTGGATTTTTATTCATATTGTGGTATAATCTATAGAGACAGTGAAATATAATAAGCAGAATGCCGAAACATTCTCAAAAATCGGGAGTAATGCCTTACGGAGCAGATAATCAATATAGACAGAATGGAAAATGCCGTGACGCTGTTCGGCAGCTTTGACGAGAACATCAAGCTGATCGAGCGCGAGTTCGGCGTCAGGATAATCTGCCGCGACAGCGAGCTGAAGATTGACGGCGACGCCGAGAACGTGGCGGGCGCAGGCAAGGTGATCGACAGCCTGCTGCAGTTCATAAACCGAGGCGAGGCGCTCTCGGAGCAGAACGTGCGCTACTGCATCTCTCTGGTGCATGAGGGCAGCGAGGACAAGATCGAGCAGCTTGCGGGCGACTGCATCTGCATAACCTCAAAGGGCAAGCCCATCAAGCCCAAGACGATCGGTCAGAAGCGCTACTGCTCGATGATACGCGACAACACCGTCACCATAGGAGTGGGTCCCGCGGGTACGGGCAAGACCTACCTTGCGGTCGCAATGGCGGTCACCGCCTTTCGCAGCAAGCAGGTCAACCGCATCATCCTGACCCGTCCGGCTGTCGAGGCGGGCGAGAAGCTCGGTTTTCTGCCCGGAGACCTGCAGAGCAAGGTAGACCCTTACCTCAGACCGCTTTACGACGCGCTGTTCGATATGCTCGGCGCCGAGACCTATCAGCGCTATGTCGAGCGCGGCAACATCGAGGTCGCGCCGCTCGCCTATATGCGCGGCCGCACCCTCGACGACAGCTTTATTATTCTGGATGAGGCTCAGAACACCACGCGCGAGCAGATGAAGATGTTTTTGACGCGCCTCGGCTTCAACTCCAAGATGGTCATCACGGGCGACATCACCCAGATCGACCTTCCCGGCGGAGCCAAGAGCGGACTCAAGGACTGCGTGCGCATCCTCAAAAACATCGAGGGCATCGGCATCAACTTCTTTGACGAGAAGGACGTCGTGCGCCACAGGCTGGTTCAGGACATCATCCGCGCATACGCAAAATACGAGGGCTCGTCCGGAAAGGCGAGCGGCAATCCTAAAAGATAAAAAACAAAAAATTTCAGAAACGGGTGGGAAAAATGGCAGACAAAATCAAGGTGATTATAACAAACCAGCAAAAGACGGTCAAGATTCCGACCGGTATCCGAATGCTGGTCCGCCGCTGCTGCAACGCGGTGCTCCAGCTCGAGCAATTCGAGGGACCCGCAGAGATCAGCGTGACCTTTACGGACAACGCCGGTATCCGCGAGCTCAACAAGCAGTACCGCGACAAGGACATTGAGACCGACGTGCTCTCGTTCCCGATGGGCGAGAACGGCGTTTACGATATCGACATGGAGACCGGCGCAAAGATTTTGGGCGACGTCGTTATCTCCATGGAGAAGGCGAGAGATCAGGCGGAGCTCTTCGGCCATTCGCTTCAGCGCGAGGTCGGATATCTCACCGCTCACAGCGTTCTGCATCTGCTCGGTTACGACCATATCGAGAAGCTCGAGAAGGTGAGGATGCGCGAAAAAGAGGAACTCGTTATGGAGCAGCTCGGACTGCCCGCCTCCTCAAGCTATATCCTCGAAGACTATTAAGCGATGAAAAAACAGATATTCAGCTTCGGCTGGGCGTTCCGCGGCTTTTGGAGCTCGGTCTGCGAGGAACCGCATCTGCGCTTCCATATCGTCGCGGGACTGTATGTTCTGGCTTTTTCGTTCTTTTATGATTTTTACGCCGCGCAGTGGGCGGCGCTGATCGTTCTGATCGCGCTGGTGATCGCCACGGAGCTGATCAACACCGCGGTGGAGCGCGTGTGCAACGCCGTTACCCGCGAGAAAAATCCGCTGATACAGATCGCAAAGGACGCGGCAGCCGGCGCGGTGCTGATCTCGGCGATAGCCGCGGTAGCCGTAGCCGTGATATTTTTCTGGAAGCCCGAGACGCTTTGGAAGATACTCATGACATTCACGGGCGCTCCGGTGCTGTTCGTGCCGCTCGGACTGTCGGCGGCGGTCTCGGTCATATTCATTTGGCTCGGACCCACCGGCATCAAAAACAAGCTTACTAAAAAGAAACGCTGAAAATGAGGCAAGCTTTTTTGCCTCATTTTTTGACATCAAAGGAATAATGATATGAATCAAAACGTAAATGACAAGACCGCGTTCATCGCCATCGTGGGCAGACCGAACGTCGGCAAAAGCTCGATCCTGAACCGCCTGCTCGGACAAAAGATCGCTATCGTCTCCTCGAAGCCCCAGACCACGCGCAACCGCATCACGGGCGTGCTGACCGAGGGCGAATATCAGCTCGTGTTCTTCGACACGCCAGGTATGCACAAGCCCAAGAACACGCTGGGTAAATACATGGTGCGCTCCGTCAACGAATCCGTCGGCGGCGTGGACTGCTGCCTGCTGGTGGTCGAGGCGGACCGCGAGCCCGGTCAGACCGAGCTCGACCTCATCGACAAATTCAAGGCGCTCGGAATGCCCGCGATCCTCGCGATAAACAAGATCGACACCCTGCGCGAAAAGGAGGCGCTGATGAAGCAGATACTCGCCTACTCCGCGCTGTATGACTTTGAGGCGGTGGTGCCGGTCAGCGCTCAAGACGGAAACGGCATGAACGAACTGCTCGACGAGCTCAAGGCTCAGGCAGGCGAGGGAGGACATTTCTTCGACGAGGACACCCTGACCGATCAGCCCGAGCGCGTGATCGTCGCGGAGCTGATACGCGAGAAGATACTGCGCCTGTGCGACAAGGAGATACCCCACGGCACGGCGGTGTTGATCGAGCGCATGAAGACCCGCGACAACGGCGTGCTTGATATCGAGGCGACGATCTACTGCGAGCGCGAGACCCACAAGCGCATTATAATAGGAAAGAACGGTGCGATGCTCAAAAAAATCAGCACCTACGCCCGTCAGGACATAGAGAGGTTTTTTGACTGCAAGGTGTTCCTGCAAACGTGGGTCAAGGTCAAGGAGGAGTGGCGAAACCGCGCCCAGCTCATGCGAAATTTCGGTTACGACGAGCGGAATTTCGATTGATATCCTTATAATAACAAATTTTTACATTTGTAAAACCGCCTCCGAACGGAACACTACATTCGGAGGTGTTTTGATGGACGAATGGTATATGTGGCAGATATTTTTCACAACGGGCAGCGTGCTGGATTACATCCGCTACAAAAGCATACAGGACGGCAAAAACCCCGGCGTTGATACCGTTATGCGGGAGAGCATCGATGAAATTTCAAACCCACGGTCTGATCATTAAGGAACAGAATATCAGCGAGCAGGACAAGGCGGTGACGATCCTGACCGGCTCTCACGGGGTGCTGCGCGCCTTTGTGCGCGGAGGCAAGAGCCTCAAAAGCGGCAAGGCGGCTCCGACCTCGCTGCTCAGCTATTCGCGCCTGACGCTGTACAAAGGACGCGAGAGCTACAGCGTAGGCGACGCTCAGACCGAGAAGATATTCTCGAGGCTTCGGTCGGACGTGAGGAAAATGTGCCTCGCGCAGTATTTCTGCGAGCTTGTGCTGACGATATGTCCGCGCGAGCAGCCCGCCGAGGCTTACTTACGGCTCATGCTCAACTCGCTTTACCTGATATCCGAGGACAAGCGCCCCGAGCTGCTGGTAAAGGCGTGCCTTGAAATGCGCATGGCGGCGATGGCGGGCTATCTGCCCGACCTCGTCATGTGCCGAGGCTGCGGAAAATACACCGACAGCGTCATGTATTTTCTTCCCGGGACGGGCGAGCTCAAATGTCCCGACTGCCGCGAGAGCGGCCACGGAGCGGTCGAGCTGAGCGGCTCCGCGCTCACAGCCCTGCGCCACACCGTCTACGCCGACGATGATAAGCTCTTCTCCTTCTCGCTGGGCGCCGAGGGGCTTCAAGCCCTCAACCAAGCGAGCGAGGCATACTTGCGCTGTCGGTTTGAGAAGGATTTTCAAACCCTGATTTTTTATAAAACGATTTCTTAGGACATATTATGAACAGACACTATATAACACTTGAATTGGACAAAATTCTCGGGCGGCTCGCCGCGCTGACATCCCTTGAGGACGCAAAGCAGGCGGCGCTTGCGCTTGAGCCGCAGGTCGAGCTCTCAAAGGCGGAGCTGCTGCTGAGGCAGACCGACGACGCGGTCGCCCTGAGCGGACGCTTCGGAGCGCCCTCGTTCGGAGGCGCGTCGAGCTGCGCGGGCTTTCTGCGCCGAGCCGAGGCGGGCGGCTGCCTTTCGACCTACGAGCTGCTGCGCATCGCCGCGACGCTCCACACGATACGCACCGTCAGGGAATGGCATTCGCGCTGCGCCTCGGTAGAGACCGCGCTCGACGGCTATTTCAGCGGACTCATTTCGAATAAATTCCTCGAGGACAAGATCAACAACGCTATCCTCAGCGAGGACGAGATCTCGGACAAGGCGAGTCCGGCGCTTTCGGACATTCGCCGCAAGATCCGCACCGCGTCCTCAAAGGCGCGCGAGACCCTCGACAAGATAATCCACAGCTCACAGTACATAAAATACCTGCAGGAGGCTATCGTCACCCAGCGCGACGGCAGATACGTCGTGCCGGTCAAGAGCGAGTGCCGCAACAATGTGCCCGGTCTAGTCCACGACACCTCCTCGAGCGGTCAGACCGTGTTCATCGAGCCGATGGGCGTGGTTCAGGCGAACAACGACATCAAGGTGCTGCGCGGCAAGGAGGAGGAGGAGATCGAGCGCATCCTCTTTGAGCTCAGCGCGGCGGCAGGCGAATTTGCCGACGCGATAATCCGCAGCTACCAAAACCTCTGCACCCTCAACCTGATTTTCGCCAAGGCGGAGCTCGCCTATTCCATGCGCGCCTCAAAGCCCGTCCTCAACGACAGGGGCGTGATCAATCTGAAGCAGGCGCGTCATCCGCTCATCCCAAAGGAGCGCGCGGTGCCGATCGACATCCGCCTCGGCTCCGAATTCGATACCCTCGTCATCACGGGTCCCAACACGGGCGGCAAGACCGTCACGCTCAAAACGCTCGGGCTGCTCACACTGATGGCGATGTGCGGTCTGCTCGTGCCCTGCGCCGACAACAGCGAGCTGAGCGTGTTTCGCAGGGTGCTGGTCGATATCGGCGACGAGCAGAGCATCGAGCAGTCGCTCTCGACCTTCTCGGCTCACATGACGAACATCATCCAAATACTGAAGCTTGCCAACGCCGGCGCGCTCTGCCTGATAGACGAGCTCGGCGCAGGCACCGACCCCGTTGAGGGCGCGGCGCTGGCGATAGCGATCCTGGAGCGGCTGCGCACTCAGCACGCCAAGATCGCCTCGACCACCCACTACGCGGAATTGAAGGAGTTTGCCCTGCGCACCGAGGGCGTCGAAAACGGCTGCTGCGAGTTCGATGTGGCGACCCTGAAGCCCACCTACCGCCTGCTGATCGGCGTTCCCGGCAAGAGCAACGCCTTTGCGATCTCCAAGCGGCTCGGCATGGACGCGGCGGTGGTCGAGCGCGCAAAGGAGCTGGTGTCCTCCGAGAGCCGCCAGTTCGAGGACGTCGTCGGAAAGCTCGAGCAGCAGAGGCAGAGCCTCGAGCGGCAGGTCGAGAACGCAAACCGCCTCACGGCAAAGGCGAACGCCGAAAAGCAGAAGGCAGAGAACGAGGCTCGCCGCGCCAAGCAGGACGCGGAGCGCGAGCTTGAACGCGCCAAGCAGGAGGCGCAGCGGATAGTCTCGCAGACAAGGGCGAGAGCCGACGCGCTCGTCGAGGAGCTCGAGAAGGCTCGCCGCGAAAAGGAGATGAGCGCCGAGCAGCGCTCTCAGCTTCGCCGCGACATCAGCCAAATGGAGGCTCACGCCGATCCCGTAGCCCTCAAAAACACACCCGACGAGGAATACAAGCTGCCCCGTCCGCTCAAGGTGGGCGACGAGGTGCTGATATACGACATCGACAAGAACGCAACCGTTTTGGCGCCGCCCAACAAGGACGGTCAGGTGCTCGTTCAGGCGGGAATAATCAAGACCCGCGTGGATATAAAGAATCTCAGGCTGCTGAAATCTCAGATAAAGCCGCGAGCCGACCGCTTCTCAAAGACCCGGAGCGTACCGAGCCGCATGGACGTTCGCCCCGAGACCGAGGTCGACGTGCGCGGTCAGACTGCATTCGACGCGATACAGATCGTCGATAAGGCGATAGACAACGCGCTGCTCTCGGGCGTTACAAAGCTTACGATCATCCACGGCAAGGGCACGGGCGTGCTCCGCCGCGAGATCAATATGCATCTGAAAACCCATAAAAGCGTCAAGTCCAAGCGCCTCGGAACCTTCGGCGAGGGCGAGGACGGCGTCACGATAGTTGAACTTAAATAGATCACCGAGGTGGATAAATGAAAAAACGGTTTTTGGAAACGGGAAAGATAGTCGGCACTCACGGCGTAAGGGGCGAGGTGCGCATAGAGCCGTGGTGCGATTCACCCGCGTTTTTGGCTTCTTTTAAAAAGCTGTATTTGGACGAGAGGGGCGAGACCTTCATCGAGGTCACGAGCCGTCCCCACAAAAACATCGCGCTTGCTAGGATAAAGGGCATTGACACCATCGAGGCTGCCGAGCGGCTGAGAGGGAAGATAGTCTATATCGACCGCGGCGACGTGCATCTCGAGGAGGGCGCGCACTTTGTTCAGGATCTGATCGGCCTCGAGGTACTCGACGCCGACGATCCCCAAAAGCGCTACGGCAAGCTAACCGACGTTATCCGCACCGGCGCGAACGACGTTTACGAGATCACCGACGACGGCGGAAAGACCTACCTTGCGCCCGTGATCGACGAGGTGGTCATAAAGATCGACGTCGACGGCGGCTTTGTGCTGCTGCGCCCAATGAAAGGAATATTTGACGATGAGGATTGATATCATCACGCTGTTTCCCGAGATGTTCGCGCCCGTGCTGGGCGACAGCATAATCGGGCGCGCCCAAAAGAGCGGCGCGGTCGAGATACACACCCACCAGCTCCGCGACTTTGCCTTCGACAAGCACCGCCGCGTCGACGACACGCCCTACGGAGGCGGCATGGGTATGCTGATGATGGCGGAGCCGATCGCGCTGTGCTTCGAGAGCATCTGCCGTGAAACGGGAAAGCGTCCGTATTTTATCTATATGTCGCCCCAGGGCGAGACGCTCAGGCAGAGCAGACTGCGCGAGCTTTCCGCTCTCGACAGCATCTGCGTGCTCTGCGGCCACTACGAGGGGGTCGATCAGCGCGTGCTCGACAGCCTGATCGACGAGGAGATCTCGATCGGTGACTATGTGCTGACGGGAGGCGAGCTCCCGGCGATGGTCTTTACGGACGCGCTCTGCCGCATGGTGCCGGGCGTTTTATCCAACAACGAGTGCTTCACCGAGGAGAGCCATTTCAACGGGATGCTCGAATATCCCCAGTACACCAAGCCCGCTCTATGGCGCGGGATGGCGGTGCCCGAGGTGCTGCTGAGCGGACATCACGCCAACATCGAACGCTGGCGCAGGGAGAAAAGCATGGAGAATACCCGCCTTAAAAGACCCGATTTGCTCGGCTCTGACGGACGATCTGACGGCGACCCTGCCGAGAACGGATGATTCTGTCAAATTCTATCGTAATATTGCACAATATTCAGAGAAAAACTTCTACATAGGGTGAAACTTCAGACGAAATTGAAATTGAATATTGACCTCTGTAAAAAAAACGATTATAATAGTTACTGCAAAGCTTGAATATATAAGCGATTGATTATCATACTATCTATTATGACAGAGAAGAGGGTACTTTTATGTATGTTAAGGAAGTTTTAGTACAGAACAAAGCAGGTCTACACGCTCGTCCCGCGACCTTCTTTATTCAGAAGGCGAATGAGTACAAGTCCACCATTTGGGTTGAGAAGGAAGAGCGCCGCGTGAACGCCAAGAGTCTTTTGGGCGTGCTTTCGCTGGGAATCATCGGCGGCACCACCATCAAGATCATCGCTGACGGTTCTGACGAGAACGAGGCTGTCGAGGGTCTGGTCGCCCTTGTAGATTCGGGCTTCGCCGAATAATTTCCATTTCATTTTGATACCGAAGGGCGGAGTATATCCGCCCTGTTTTTTTGTGTGGTGAGAACATGAATCCAAAGCTGCCCGAGCTCCGCAAAAAGGCGATGGCGCTGCCGCTTTTGCCGGGAGTATATATAATGCACGCCTCGGACGGAGGTATAATCTATATCGGCAAGGCAAAGGCGCTCAAAAACCGCGTCAGTCAATATTTCGGCTCACAGAACAACCATCCCGACAAGGTGCGCAGGATGGTCGACAACGTGGACGACTTCGAGTATATAATAACCGACAGCGAATTTGAGGCGCTGATACTGGAGTGCAGCCTAATCAAGCAGCACACGCCCAAGTACAACATCCTGCTCAAGGACGACAAGGGCTACAGCTACATCCGCGTGTCTCCCGGGGACTGGGGCAGGCTGAGCTGCGCGCTCCAAAAGGCGGATGACGGCGCAAGGTATATCGGACCCTACACGAGCAGCTTTTATGTCAAGAGCGCCGTGGAGGAGGCGAATAAGATATTCATGCTCCCGACCTGCAACCGCCGCTTTCCGCAGGATTTCGGCAAGGCGCGGCCGTGCCTGAATTACCACATCAAGCAGTGCATGGCTCCCTGCACCGGCAGGGTGAAGCTCGCCGATTACCGCGAGAGCCTCGGTCTGGCGCTCGATTTTCTGAAGGGCGGCTCGTCCGAATCCATAAAGCAGCTCACCGTTCAGATGGAGGAGGCTGCCGAAAACCTCGAGTTTGAGCGCGCCGCGCGGATACGCGACAAGATCAACGCGGTCAAAAAGCTGAGCGGCCGCCAAAAGGTCGTAGCCAACAAGGTACTCAGCGAGGACGTTATCGCGGGCTTTTCGGACGGCGGCAGGACCTGCTATCAGGTGTTCCGCTATGACGAGGGACGGCTGTTCGACCGCGAGAGCTTTATTTTTGACAGCGGCGACAGCGACACCGAGCCCGAGGAATTTTTGGTGAGCTACTACACCCTCAGGCGCGATATTCCTAAGCAGATCGCCCTTGACCGCGAGCTTGACGGAAAAGAGGAGCTCGAACGCTGGCTGAGCGAGAAGCGCGGCGGCAAGGTCGCGCTCACCGTCCCGCAGCGCGGCGAGCAGGCGAAGCTTGTAGCCATGTGCCGCTCGAACGCCGCCGAGGCGCTGGCTCAGCAAAAGGGCGCCACCGTGCGCGAATTCGGCGTGCTCGAGGAGCTTCGGGAGCTGCTCGGTCTTGATAAGCTGCCCGAATACATCGAGAGCTACGATATCTCGAACCTCAGCGGCAGCGAAAACGTCGCGGGAATGGTCGTATATCAAAACGGAAGACCGCTCAAATCCGCCTACCGCAAATTCAAGATAAAGGGCTTTGAGGGTCAGGACGACTACGCCTCGATGGCTGAGGTGCTGACGCGCCGCTTTGAGGAATATGAAAGTGAAAAGGACAGCGGCGAGGGCTTCGGCAGACTGCCCGACCTGATCCTGCTCGACGGCGGCAAGGGACAGGTCGCAGCGGTGCGAGAGGTCATGCTCAAAATGAACCTCGACGTGCCTCTGTTCGGCATGGTCAAGGACGATAAGCACCGCACCAGAGCCGTCACGGGCGACGGCGGAGAGATAGCGATCAGCTCCCGCAGAGCCGTGTTCACTTTCCTCAGCAAGCTCCAGGACGAGGTTCACCGCTTCGCGATCGGCTACCACCACACCAGGCGGAAAAATGCGACATTCAAAAGCTCGCTGACTCAGATCGAGGGCATAGGCGAGGTCAGGGCGCGCGCGCTGCTAAAGCACTTTCGCACGATCGAGAATATCTCTAACGCCGATCTCAGCGAGCTCGAAGCTGCTCCCGGCATGACCCGCGACTCTGCGCTTGCGGTTTATCACTGGTTTCACGACAATTGATCAGCGCTTAGATAACCGTTAGCCATAATGCTCTTCGTTGTTTTGCACAAAAACAAAGCCTGATTTTTGGCAGAGAAAAAAATATTAAATTCTTTTTCGGAAAAAAGAAAAGTGCACGTTATTGTAAAATAAAATAGCAATTTTGGGACAGCAGGATTGCTGCGCTTTTGCGTGGTATGCGCTGACCAACGGCCCCATCTTTAATGAAAACGGAGGAACATCATTATGGTAAAAAGACAGCATAAGGTCATGTGCGTTGTGCTCTGCTTGGCGCTTATCGTTTCGGCTCTTGCCATCGGCTCTTTCAGCGCTTTTGCAGCCAACGGAGACACCATTTATGCAAGACTCAACAACGGCTGGTCGTCCGTCTACGTCTACATGTGGAGCGGCAGCGGCGAGAGCACGAATGCCGAATGGCCGGGCGTTCAGATGAGCGCGGCTTCCGAAAGCGGCGTTTATTCCTACAATGTCACCGGAAGCTGGGAGAACATTATCTTCAACAACGGCTCAGGCGGCACCGGCAACCAGACCGACGACCTAAGCTACAGCAACGGCGGCGGCAACGGCAAGATTTACGACCTCAATTCCGGTTCGTGGTCCGACTACTCCGGCGGCGGTAATCCTCAGCCCGGCACTCAGCCCGGCACTCAGCCCGGCACTCAGCCTGCTACTCAGCCTGCTACTCAGCCCGCTACCCAGGGCGGCGGCACCGGAACCTACACCGTATACCTGCTGAATACCTCGGGCTGGAGCACCCCGACCTGTTATATGTGGAACAGCAGCACCGATTCTAATTCCGCCTGGCCCGGAAAGGCGATGACTCTTGTAGAGGACAACGTGTGGATGTACACCGCCCCCAAGAGCTACGCCAACTGTATTTTCAGCAACAGCGGCAACGACCAGACAGGCGACCTCACCGCCAATTACAATCAGATCTTTGATTACAGCAAAAGCAGCTGGAGCGAATATGACCCCGGCGATCTCAGGGTCAAGTCGGCGACTGCCGATCCCGCAAGCGACGTTTACACCGGCATGGAGGTTACTCTCTCAGCCGAAGCGGTCAACAAAAACGGAGCGACCGTATACTACAAGTTCTCCGTATCCGGCGCAGCCAACATGGTCATCTCGGATTTCAGCAGCGCCAATACCGTCAACTGGACTCCCACCGTTGCGGGCAACTACACCGTGACCTTTGATTTCAAGGATACCCAGGGCAACACGAACACCCGCACCCTTTCGCTGACCGTTCAGAACGACGGCAATATCGTTGCGCCCATCATCAAGAGCGTTACTCCCGCCAACTTAGGCTACATCAAGCTCAACTCCAACGCCACCGTGACCGTTAACGCAGGCGGCGGCAAGACGGGTACCAACCTGCTCTTCTACAAGTATATCGTTACCGACCCTTCGGGCACCAAGAACACCCCCTACTATACCCTCAACAGCAACTATACCTTTAAGCCCACCAAGGCGGGCAAGTATACCGTTGAGGTATACGTTCAGGGCTCGGACAACTCCACCGTTTCCAAGACCTACACCTACACCGCAAGCAACGACGCGCCCACATCTCCCGTGATCGTTGAGCCCACGACCCAGCCTGCGACCCAGCCTGCGACCCAGCCTGCGACCCAGCCTGCGACCCAGCCTGTGACCCAGCCTGTGACCCAGCCTGTGACCCAGCCTGTGACCCAGCCTGCGACCCAGTCCGGCGGCGACTTTATCTTCGGCGACGCCAATAACGACGGCGATGTTGACGTTAAGGACGTCACCTATATCCAGAAGCACTCCGCCGGCTACAAGGACGCTCAGGTCATCGACAAGCGCGCAGCGGATATCGACGGCAACGGCAAGATCAATGTCGTAGACGCGACTCAATTGCAGCATATAATCAATCAGTGATCTAAATAAGGAGAATAAAAATGACAAAGGTAAAAAAGCTTCTGGCGGCGTCTCTTGTCCTTATGCTCCTGATCTCGGCTTGTGTCATCACGACCTCAGCAGCAAGTGCAGACTCATCTGCCGAGGTCTCTGCTTCTACGCAGATCGTTGTACACGCAAGACAGGAAGGACTCAGCCAGCCCTACATCTACCTCTGGAACTCACTCCCGACCAACGACGCGATGTCGAAGCAGTATCCCGGCGAAAAAATGGTCGCCTCGGGCGAATGGTTCAACTACACCATCCCCAATGTGACCAAGGTCAACGCCCTGATCACCGACGCCGACGGCAACCAGTATTCGGGCGAGCGAAAGCTCACTACTACGGACGGAGCCATCACCGAATGGTGGTTCTCCAACGGCAAGTGGTCGAAATACGACCCCGACGAGACCGACCCCATCGACAGCGTCGATCTGCGCGAGGAAACGATTTACTTCGTCATGACGACCCGTTTCTATGATGGCGACACGGGCAATAACGTCCACTGCTGGGATGACTCCCAGGCGGGCAACCCCGATTCCGACCCCGCATGGCGCGGCGACTTCAAGGGCCTTGCCGACAAGCTCGACTATATCAAGGCGCTCGGCTTCTCGGCGATCTGGATCACCCCGGTCGTCACCAACGCCTCCGGCTACGACTACCACGGCTACCACGCCATGGACTTCACCACCGTTGACAAGCGCTACGAGAGCAGCGACTTCACCTATGAAGACCTGATCCGAGCGGCTCACGAAAAGGACATGAAGATCGTTCAGGACGTTGTGTTCCAGCACACCGGCAACTTCGGCGAGTCGTTCTTCTGTCCGCTCTTTGAGAAGGACTACAGCAAGGATCTTTCAAACCTTGAGGATTCGATGATCCCCACCAGGTATCTGCTCGACACCTACGGACTCAGCTCCGCGGAGGATTATTGGAAGCAGAAGCCAGCGGTGCAGTATCAGCAGCGCCTCAACCTGATGAAGAACGTCAATTACTCGGGCGATAACGGCAACTCCACCGGCAACATGCCGAGCACAAAGGACTACGACATCGGAAAGCTCTCCTCCAGCGACAAATTCAACGCTCACAATTACTTCCACACCGGCTATTTCCAGAGTCTTAACTGGGACGACTGGACCTGCAAATACTGCCAGATCGCCGGCGACTGCGTAGACCTCAACACCGAGAACCCTGCGGTTGCCGAGTATATCACCGACTCTTACGCTGATTACATCGGCATGGGCGTAGACGCCTTCCGCGTCGATACCGTGCGCCATATTCCGCGCGTTTCGCTCAACATCATGTACAACCCGCAGCTTTACGCCGCTGCACGCGCAGCCGGCAAGCCGAACTTCATGATGTTCGGCGAGATCTGCACCCGCTTCACTTCGGTTTGGTACCGCGGTCACGCCGAGGAATCCAGCCCGTTCTACACCTGGAAGGAGTCCAATCCCAAGTGGGAGCAGAACTGGTCATGGGGCACCTCGCCCGAGGATATCAACAAAAACACCAACCTCACCTTTGACCACTATCTCGCCGAGGACAACTGCTCCGAGCAGCCCACCTCGAACAACGCCTTCCTCAACGGCATCGAATACCACACTCCCGACCGTTCCATGGCTTCGGGAATGGAGGCTATCGACTTCCAGATGCACCGTCTCTTCGGCAACGCCGGCAGTGCGTTCGGCATAGCCAAGAGCGGCGACAAGTACTACAACGACGCCACCTACAACGTGATGTATGTCGACTCGCACGACTACTCTCCCGAGTCGCCCGACGAGAAAAACCGCTTTGCGGGCGGCACTCAGGCATGGGCTGAGAACCTCGACCTGATGTTCACCTTCCGCGGCATCCCCTGCGTCTACTACGGCTCCGAGATCGAGTTCCAGAAGGGCGCGGTCATCGACGTCGGCCCCAACAAGCCGCTTTCCGAGACCGGACGCGCCTACTACGGCGATCACCTCGAGGGCGAGGTCACCGCGAGCGATTTCAGCGAGTATCAGGCGAGCGGCGAGGTCTCAAAGACCCTCAGCTCGACGCTCTCGACCCATATCAGCAAGCTCAACGCCATCCGACGCGCTGTTCCCGCTCTCCAAAAGGGACAGTACACCGCGGATTCCAAGTATGTCACGGGCGATATGGCTTTTATCCGCCGCTACACCGCGGACGGCACCGACAGCCTTGCCTGCGTGACTATCTCAGGCGGCGCGACCTTCAAGGGTCTGCCCAACGGAGAATATATCGACGCCGTAACCGGCGAACATAAGAACGTCACTGACGGAACGCTCACTGTTTCTTCGCTCGGCAAGGCGAACATGCGCGTCTTTGTATGCTGCGCTTCGGGCTTCCAGGGCATTACCGGCAACATCGGCGGCAGTAACACCTCATACCTAAAGTAACCGCCTCATTCGCATGTAACGGCGAGGTGCTTATCGAAATCATAACGGCAGTCATTCCGGCTGCCGTTATTTTGTTGCGCAAATAATAAAAAACACTTTACTTTGATAACAAGTTAATGTATAATGAATAAGGTTACTGAAAAAACCGAAAAATATTTTGGAGGAAACAGTTTATGAAAAAGATTATCGCGCTTCTTATGGCGGGCATGATGACAGCGAGCGTATTTGCCGGCTGCGGCGCCGCCGAAACCGGCAGCTCAGGCAGCAGCACCGACAGCTCAGGCAGCACCGACAGCTCGAGCGAGACCTCGGACACCGCCGACTGGGATTACATCAAGAACAAGGGCAAAATGACCATCGGTATCACCTATTTTGAGCCGATGAACTACAAGGATGACAACGGCGAGCTGACCGGCTTTGAGACCGAGTTCGCGACCGCCGTCTGCGCCGAGTTAGGCGTAACCCCCGAGTTCCAGGAGATCAACTGGGATTCCAAGGAGCTCGAGCTCAACGCCAACACGATCGACTGCATCTGGAACGGTATGACGATCACCGACGAGAGAAAAGAGAATATGGATATCTCGGTTCCCTACATGGAGAACAAACAGGTCATGGTATGCAGAGCGGAGGATGTTGAAAAGTACAGCACCGCGGATGGTCTTGACGGCGCTAATGTCGTAGCCGAGGCAGGCTCCGCCGGCGAGGACGTAGCCAAGGGCAACGAGTATTTTTCCAAGGCTAAATACGCTTCCGTTTCCGCTCAGTCCACCGCCCTGTTTGAGGTAAAGTCAGGCACCTCGGATATCGCGGTCATCGACTATGTAATGTCCATCGGAACCCTTGCCGAGGGCACCGATTTTTCAGATCTGAAGGTAGTCGAGGCTCAGAGCTTTGAGCCCGAGCAGTACGGCATCGCGTTCCGCAAGAACAGCCCCGAGACCTTAAAGAATGTCAACGCCGCCATCCAGAAGCTCGCGGACAACGGCAAGCTCAAGGAGATCGCGGACAAGTACAACCTCGGCGACCTCATTCTCGTTAAGCCCGCCGCATAAGAGCTTATGTCGTTTTTAAATGTAACGCTGCAGCTCCTCAACGGCTTTGTCCAGAACGCTATCGTATTTGGCGTCACGCTGCTTTTTGCCATTCCGTTGGGATTGCTTATAGCCAAGGGCTCAATGTCGAAGATAGCCCCGATCAAGGCGATCACGCGCACCTTCGTCTGGATAATCCGCGGAACTCCGCTGATGCTGCAAATTTTTGTGGTGTTCTATGTGCCGCCGCTCATGGCGAGGATGTTCGGCGTTCCGTTCTTCGGCTTTGACCGCGCGTTCAAGGCGATGCTCGCCGCGTGCATAGCCTTCGTGATCAACTACGCGGCGTATTTTTCCGAAATCTACCGCAGCGGTATAGAGAGCATTCCGCGCGGTCAGTATGAGGCGGGCGCGGTGCTCGGAATGACCAAGAGCCAGATCTTCTTCAAGGTCGTGCTGATGCAGGTCATCAAGCGCATCCTGCCGCCGATGAGCAACGAGATAATCACCCTCGTAAAGGATACCTCGCTCGCCCGCGTGATATCGATACCTGAGATATTGAAGATAGCCGAGAACTACTCGCTGGAAGGTCTGATCTGGCCGCTGTTCTACACCGGCGCGTTCTTCCTGCTGTTCAGCGGCGGACTAACCCTGCTCTTCAACTTCATCGAGAAGAAGCTCAGCTACTACAAGATTTAGGAGGGAAGAGTCATGCCGCTTTTAGAGGTAGAAAACATCCGAAAAAGCTTTGGCGGCACACAGGTGCTGACTGATATCGGCTTTTCGCTCAACAAGGGCGAGGTGCTGGCGATAATCGGCTCCTCGGGCTCGGGCAAGACGACCCTGCTGCGCTGTCTGAACTTCCTCGAGACCCCGGATGAGGGCAGGATCACCGTGAACGGCGAGCTGCTGTTCGACGGCAGGACCCGCAGCAAAAAGGACGATCTGAAGCTGCGCGAAAAGCGCCTGCACTTCGGGCTTGTGTTCCAGTCCTTCAATCTCTTTCCGCAGTATACGGTGTTCGAGAACATCACCCTCGCGCCGAAGCTGCTCGCCAAGGAGGAGATCAAGGCGAACGGCAGCTATCTCGGCGCCGATAACTACAAGGACGCGGTCGACGCTATAGACAAAAAGGCGTCGGAGCTGCTCGAAAAGGTCGGACTGGTCAGCAAGGCGGACGAGTACCCCTGCAACCTCAGCGGAGGTCAGCAGCAGCGCGTGGCGATCGCCCGCGCGTTGGCGCTCAGCCCCGACGTGCTGTGCTTTGACGAGCCGACCTCGGCGCTCGATCCCGAGCTGACGGGCGAGGTGCTCAACGTCATCAAGAGCCTCAAAAGCTCGGACAGCACGATGATCGTCGTGACTCATGAGATCGGCTTTGCCAACGAGGTCGCTGACCGCATCATCTTTATGGACAACGGTCTGATCGAGGAGGAGGGACCTCCGGAGCAGGTCATCGGAAATCCCCAAAGCCCCAGAACAAAGGAATTCCTGTCGCGCTTCAATCAGTTCGGGGATTGAACAACAGTATTTATCAACAAATATTCACGCCGACGGCATTGCGCTGTCGGCGTTTTTTCTTGCATTTCCCTATTGAAAACCAAGGCGGAAAATGATATAATACTAATAATTATGTATTGCCGCAGGCAATAGGTCGCTAAGGAGGAAATGATGGCAATAAAGGTAACGCTTCTCAACCACACGCCGAACCCCGAGCAAACGGTCGCAATGGCGGCAAAGCTCTGCTATTCGCCGTCCGGGATCGAGGATATCCGCGACGGACTCACCGAGGAAAAAACCGCCGCGTTCATCGACATGCTCTCGAATCTCGGCCACGCGAGCCCGATCGAGCACGTGAGCTTTACCTTCGGCATCGAGGGTATCTCGCGCGCCTGCTCCCACCAGCTTGTGCGCCACCGCATCGCCTCCTACAGCCAGCAGTCTCAGCGCTATGTGGACGGCACCAAATTCGACTTTGTGACGCCTCCCGAGATCGCAAAAAACGAGCGCGCTCTCGAGGTTTATAACCGCGTGATCGCCATGCAGGCGCAGGCGTACAAGGAGATACGCGACGCGCTGGCGGTCGGCTATATAAACGAATTCAAGGGCGAGGCTCAGACGGGCAGCGACGAGGAGATACTCAGCGCCTTCCGCGATGAGAACAGGAAGCAGTATTCCGCCTTTATCAAAAAGGCGAACGAGGACGCGCGGTTCATCCTGCCCAACGCCTCCACCACCAAGATCGTCTGCACCTTCAACGCGCGCAGCCTGCACAACTTCTTTGCGCACCGCTGCTGCAACCGCGCTCAGTGGGAGATCCGCGAGGTCGCCGAGAAGATGCTCATAGAGTGCCTCAAGGTCGCGCCTCACCTGTTCAAGACCTGCGGTCCGTCCTGTCTGTTCGGACCCTGTCCCGAGGGTGCGATGAGCTGCGGCAAAATGAAGGAAATGCGCGAAAAGTATTCCGATATCAGGTGAGTATATTATATGAAATCTAAAATTATCGTGATAGAGGGGCTCGACGGCAGCGGCAAGGCAACTCAGACCAAGCTGCTCGCCGAGAGGCTCGCTTCGCAGGGCTTGAAGGTTCGCCGCCTCGAATTCCCCAACTACGACAGCCCGGGCTCGGCTCCCGTGAGGATGTACTTAAACGGCGAGTTCGGCGACAGTCCCGACGCGGTCAACGCCTACGCCGCCTCGGCGTTCTACGCGGTAGACCGTGTGACGAGCTTCCTGTCCGACTGGAAGCGCGACTATGAGAGCGGGACGGTGCTGCTCAGCGACCGCTACGCCACCTCTAACATCATCTATCAGATGACCAAGCTGTCCGCGTCAGAGTGGGAGGCATACATCCGCTGGCAGGGCGATTTTGAATACGACAAGCTCGGCTTGCCGCGCCCCGACGCGGTGATCTATCTTGACGTCGCGCCGGAGGTCTCGCAAAGGCTGATGGAAAAGCGCTACGGCGGCGACAACAGCAAAAAGGATCTGCACGAGAGCAATCTGCGCTACCTGCTCGGCTGCCGCGAAAGCGCGCTCTACGCTGCGCCGCGCTGCGGCTGGAGGGTTGTAGACTGCTGCGAGAACGGCGATATCAAGCCGATAGAGCAGATCGCGGCCGAGATCGGCGAGATCACAGGCGGTATCCTATGCTGAGCTTTGCCCGTATAACCAAGTCTCAGGTCGATGAGTTCAAGCGCTATTATCCGCCTCACGGCATGGGCTGCGAGTTCAACCTCGTCTCCGCGTATCTGTGGAGCCGCGAGTACAATACGGGCTTTGCCGTGGTCGATGAAACGCTGATACGCGCCTATTTCCGCGACGACGGCAGGGTATGGGGCTACTGCGTGCCGGTCGGCAGAAATGTCGAAGGGGCGTGCGAGGCGGTGTTTGCCGACGCCGCCGACAGAGGCGAGCCCTGCTGCTTCGGTTACCTCTCAAACGGAGACCGCGAAACGCTCGAAAGGCTCTACCCCGGCTTCTTCGAGTTTGCGCGCGAGACCGATACTCAGGACTATATCTACCTCTCGCGCGATTTAGCTACGCTGGAGGGCAAGAAATACCACGCCAAGCGCAACCATATCTCCAAATTCTATCGAAATTACGAGGACGCGAGCTTTCGGACGATGGACGGCGGCAACCTCGGCGACGCGATGAGGGTGATGGAGCTGTGGTGCTCCGAGAACGGGTACGATGCCGCGGAATACGGCGAGTACGCTGTAGTCCGCGAGGCGCTTGAAAGCTTTGAGGAGTTCAAAATGAGCGGCGCGCTGCTCTATGTGGACAACAAGCCGGTCGCTATGACAATGGGCAGTCCGCTGTCCGACGTCTGCTTTGACGTCGGCTTCGAGAAGGCGCTGCGCGAGTATGACGGCAGCTATGCCGTTATCAACAACGAATTTGCCAAAACCCTTACGCGATACACCTACATCAACCGCGAGGAGGATCTGGGGCTTGAGGGGCTTCGCAAGGCGAAGCTTTCCTACCACCCGGCTATTATTTATGACAGATGGTTCGCTTCACCCCGTGTTTCGCAGCGCTGAAAAAAGCGATATCCCCCGGCTCAAAAGGCTGTGGCTCGATTGCTTTGACGATTCGCCCGATGCGGTGGATTTATTCTTTGAAAGAAATATATTCGGCGATTCATACAGCTCCGGCTGCCGCGCCTATGTCGCCGTGCTCGGAGACGAGGCGGTTGCGGCGGTATATTTGATCGTGTGCTCGCTCAACGGCGAACGCGGTCATTATATGTGCGGAGTGGCAACCGATGAACGCTTTCGCTCAAGAGGAATAATGCGCGGACTGATAGGCTTTGCGCTCGACAGGGCGAGGCATCTGGGGGAGCGGTTTTCGCTGCTCTTTCCGTCAGGCGATTCGCTTTATGATTATTACGCGAGGCTCGGCTACCGCGAGGGCTGCACGGCGCGATGCGTTATTGTTGAACGCGAGGGCAGCTTTGAGAAGCCGCCGTGCGCAACGGCGGACCTGAGCGGGCTGCAAAGCGCCTGCCCGGCAAAGAATATTCTTATTTGGAAAAATGACTTCATTCGGTTCGCCGCCGATTATTACGCCTGCTACGGCGCGAAAACGCTGTCCTCACCGGACGCCTTTGCTGTGCTGGAGGCTGACGGGGAAGAGGCGAACGTGATTTTTGCGCTGTACAGGGGTATAGACAGCCTGAAAAGCCTGATTTTCGGCAGCGGCGATATAAAACGCTTCAGACTGACGGGCAGCAGCCTTGACCCTCTGTTCAAAGGCGCCGAAAGCTTTAGATACGGAATGGTAAAGCCGCTTTTGCAGGCTATGCCGTCGGATAATATATATATTGGAATAACATTAGCTTAGGAGATGGATTTATGTTCTATGTTTTTTTAGCGGAAGGCTTTGAAGAGACCGAGGCGCTCGCCTGTCTCGACGTTATGCGCCGCGCGAAATTAGAGGTGCAGACCGTGGGCGTGACGGGCGATTTCGTCACGAGCTCACACGGGGTCTGCGTTAAGGCGGATATCCCGATCACCCAAATCACCGACGATGATATTGAGGGCGCGGTGCTGCCCGGCGGAATGCCCGGCACGCTCAATCTTGAGCGCGACAGCCGCGTGACCGACTGTGTGCGCCGCTGCTATGAGAGCGGAAAAATCGTCGCCGCGATCTGCGCCGCTCCGAGCATACTCGGACATATGGGCATACTCGAGGGAAGGAAAGCCACCTGCTTCCCGGGCTTTGAAAAGGAGCTCAGGGGAGCGTCGCACACCGGCGCGCACGCCGAGACCGACGGCAATGTTGTGACCGGCAAGGGCGCGGGCTGCGCGATCGAGTTCGGTCACGCAATAGTATCGCTTGCGCGCGGCAAGGCTGTCGCCGACAAGGTGATCGAGGATATGCAATGCCTCTGATAAATATCCGCGAGCAGAAGCGGCAGCTCCGCGCCGAATGCAGGCGGATCCGCGCCTCGTGTCCGCCGGAGCTCAAACGCGAGCTCGACCGCAGGATCACCGAGCGTGTGCTTGCACTGGACGCCTACAGGGAGTGCGGCACGCTGTTCTGCTTTGTCTCGCAGCCGATAGAGTGCGACACGCACAGCCTGATCGAAACCGCGCTGAGCGAGGGCAGGCGCGTGGCGGTTCCCAAGTGCCTCAGCGACAGCGGCGAGATGGATTTTTACTACATCAATTCCCTCGCCGAGCTGAAAAAGGGCTTCTACGGACTGCTCGAGCCCGACCCCGAGACCGCTGAGCGCGCGACCGACTACAGCCGAGGGCTCTGCATCGTCCCCGGTCTCTGCTTTGACTATCAGGGCTACAGGATAGGCTTCGGCAAGGGCTACTACGACCGCTTTTTAAGCGTGTTCAACGGGGTGACGGTCGGCGTGTGCTATACAAAATGCGTCAGATCCGAGGTGCCTCACGGCATATACGACCGTGCCGCCGACATCCTCGTGACCGAAAAATACACAAACGTCATATCTTGACAGAGGAATGGTATTATGAGTAACGACACATATCAGGAGTTTGAGGAGCAGCGCCGCAAAAAGGCTGAAAACTTCAAGCTCAATATCCGCGACGACGGCGATTATCCCGACGCTCCGCCGGTTTCGGAGCCGGAGGAGATCAGCTCCTACAGCGGCGAGGACGTCAAGGATCAGATAGCGCGCGAGTCGAAAAAGTCGCTCAAGCGCAGAAACAAAGAGAAAAAGCGCGAGCTGCGCGCCCGAAACCGCCGCAACCGCAGGATCTTCCGCATAGCGTGGTGGGTGGCTGTTGTGCTGATCGGCGTAATGCTGGGGCTTTATTCCGTCACCGGCGTCAACGACCTGCTCGCGATCAACCGCATGGACGACTCGTCCGTCACCGTTTCTATCCCCAAGAACCCCACCGTCGATACGGTCACAGACGCGCTCTACCGCAGCGGCGTTATCAAGGAGCCGGGCTACTTTAAGCTCTACGCCTTCATCACCAAGAGCAACACCTTCGCTCAGGGCGATTACGAGATGACACGCAACATGGACTATCAGGCGATCATCTCGAATCTCGAGGGCAACCAGGCGAGGACCGATATCGTCGAGGTCACTCTGTTCGAGGGTATGAACGTCTATGAGATCGCCGACAAGCTCGAGGAGGAGAACGCCATCAGCAGCAAGGACGAGTTCCTCAAGCTGTGTAACTCCGACAAGTTCGACAACGACTTCGACTTCCTCAAGGCTATCGAAAACAGCGACGAGCGCTACTTCAAGCTCGAGGGCTATCTCTACCCCGATAAATACAAATTTTACGTCAACGAGGATCCGGCAAGCGTGATCTACACCCTGCTCAACAACTACGAGAAGAGAATGTATGAGAAGCAGGCGTTCGACGGCTACGACAAGCTCTACTCGGTCAACAAGATGATAGAGGAAAAGGGCAATGTCTACACTCTTGACGAGATCATGACCATAGCCTCCATCATCCAGGCGGAGGCAGCGGATACCACCGATATGTACTATGTTTCCTCGATCCTGCACAACCGCCTCGAGGCTGAAAAGTACCTCGGCGTTTCAAAGCTCGGTCTGGATTCCACCAAATACTATCCCTACCGCAGCAAGGACAAGCTCCCTGCAGGCACCGACGCAAAGACCTACAAGAGCCGCTATGATACATATGACAGCGAGGGTCTGCCGCCCGGACCGATCTGCTCTCCGGGTATGGAGGCGATCAAGGCGGCGCTCAATCCCTACAGCTCGAGCTATTTCTTCTTCTGCCACGACAAGAACGGCAATCCCTACTACGCCTCAACGATCTACGAGCACGAGGCGAATCTGGAGGCGATCAAGTGATAACGGCGGCGGACAAGCCGGAGCTTCTCTCTCCGGCGGGGGATCCCGAGGCGCTCAGGGCGGCGCTGAGCTTCGGAGCCGACGCGGTGTATCTCGCGGGAAAGCGCTTCGGAATGCGCTCCGCCCCCAAAAACTTTGACGACAACGGGCTCAGAGAGGCGTGTGCTCTCGCTCACTCGATGGGCAAAAGGGTCTATGTGACCGTCAATATACTGCCACGCAACCGTGAGATAGACGAGCTGCCCGACTTCTTCGCCTTTGCGCAGGAGTGCGGCGCGGACGCGTTCATTATCGCCGATCTCGGCGTGTTCGGGCTTGCAAAGCGCTACGCGCCGAGGGTCGCAAGGCATATCTCGACTCAGGCGGGCGTCACCAACTACGCTTCCGCTCAGGCGCTGTATGATATGGGAGCGTCCCGGGTCGTGCTCGCGCGCGAGATACCGCTTGACGAGATCGCCCAGATGCGCGCAAGGCTTCCCAAGGAGCTCGAGCTTGAGTGCTTTGTGCACGGCGCGATGTGCGTTTCCTTTTCGGGCAGATGCCTGATCTCGAGCTATCTGACGGGGCGCGACGCGAACCACGGCGACTGCGCCCAGCCCTGCCGCTGGAAATACCACCTGTTCGAGGAATCGCGCGACGGACAATACTTCCCAGTTGAGCAGGATTCCGACGGCACCTTTCTCTACAATTCCCGCGACCTCTGCATGATCGAGCACATACCCGAGCTTGTGAAGGCGGGAGTTTCAAGCTTCAAGATCGAGGGCAGGGCAAAAACCGCCTACTACGCCTCGGTCACGACCAACGCCTACCGCCACGCGATCGACGATTATTTCGCCGAGGGCGAGGCGTATACGCTCAAGCCGTGGATACGCGAGGAGCTCGAAAAGATCAGCCACCGTGAGTACAGTACGGGCTTCTATCTCGGCGGCGAGCCGGGTCAGGTGACCGGCAACGGCGGCTATATCCGCCGCTACGACAACGTCGCCTACTGTGAGGAGCATATCGACGATACGACGGCGGTCATCACCCAGCGCAACAAGTTCCTTGTCGGCGATACGCTCGACATACTTCCGCCGGGCGGCGTACCGTTCACGACCGTATGCCTGTCGCTTAACAATGAGGCAGGGGAGAGCGTGGAGAGCGCTCCGCACCCGATGGAGAGGCTGACGATAAAGACCGACAAGCCTTTGCCGAAGGCGTCGGTGATACGTAAAAAGAGATAAATATTTGAAATAACTATATAACAGAGGAGTAATCAACAATGGAATGGACAGGATTAAACGAGCTCAGAGAAAAGTTTCTTTCGTTCTTTGAAACGAAGGGCTGCCTCAGGCTGCCCAGCTTTTCGCTCGTTCCCAAGGATGACAACAGCCTGCTGCTGATCAACAGCGGCATGGCTCCCATGAAAAAGTACTTTACCGGCGAGGTGACTCCGCCGCGCAAGCGCGTGACCACCTGCCAGAAGTGCATCCGCACCCCGGACATCGAGCGCGTCGGCATCACCGCGCGCCACGGCACCTTCTTTGAGATGCTCGGCAACTTCTCGTTCGGCGACTATTTCAAGCACGAGGCTACCGCGTGGGCGTGGGAATTCTTCACCAAGGTGCTCGAGATGCCCGTGGACAAGCTCTATGTCTCGATCTACGAGGACGACGACGAGGCGTTCAAGATATGGACAGAGGAGGTCGGTGTTGACCCCTCTCATATGGTGCGCTTGGGCAAGGAGGACAACTTCTGGGAGCACGGCTCCGGTCCCTGCGGTCCCTGTTCCGAGATCTACTTTGACCGCGGCGCCGAGAAGGGCTGCGGCAGTCCCGACTGTCACGTCGGCTGCGAATGCGACCGCTTCGTCGAGGTCTGGAACCTTGTTTTCACCCAGTTCGAGAGCGACGGCAAGGGCAACTACACTCCGCTCGACCATCCCAACATCGATACCGGAATGGGTCTTGAGCGTCTGGCGTGCGTCATCCAGGGAGTGGACAACCTCTTCCTCGTCGATACCGTCCAGAACATCATGAAGCACATCAGCGAGATCACGGGCGTGACCTACGGCGACGACGAGAAGAAGGATATCTCGCTGCGCGTCATCACCGACCATATCCGCAGCACCACCTTCATGATCGGCGACGGCGTAATGCCCTCCAACGAGGGCAAGGGCTATGTGCTCCGCCGTTTGCTGCGCCGTGCCGCCCGTCACGGCAGAATGCTCGGCTACCGCGAGCCCTTCCTCTACAAGGTCTGCGAGACCGTCATCAAGGAGAACGCGACCGCATATCCCGAGCTTGCCGAGAAGCAGGAGTTCATCACCAAGGTCATCCGCGTCGAGGAGGAGAGCTTCTCAAAGACCGTCGATCAGGGCTTCAAGATGCTCCGGGGTCTTATCGAACGCGACGATATCTCTACCATCAGCGGCGAGGACGCCTTCAAGCTCAACGATACCTACGGCTTCCCGATCGACCTGACCCGCGAGATCCTTCAGGAGAAGGGCATGAAGGTCGACGTAGACCGCTTCTATGAGCTGCTCAAGGAGCAGAAGAAGCGTTCGCGCGATGCGCGCAAAAACGCCGGCGCCGACGCTTGGGTCTCCGATTCCGTCGATCTTTCGGACGTCGCTAAAACCGAGTTCGTCGGTTACACCGAGCTCAGCTGCGGCTCCGAGGTGCTCGCCATCATCAAGAACGGCGAGCGCGTCGAGGAGGCGGGCGAGGGCGACAACGTCATCCTCGTGCTCGCAAAATCCCCCTTCTACGCCGAGAGCGGCGGTCAGGTGGGCGACACCGGAACTATCTCAGCCGAGGCGGGCTCCTGCGACGTCACGGATACCGTCAAGGATCCCTCGGACAATATCTTCATGCATCACTGCGCGGTCACCGAGGGCGGCTTCGTGGTCGGCATGAAGGTCACCGCGGCGGTCGATGAAAAGCGCCGCGCCGATATCGCGCGCAACCACACCGCGGCTCACCTGCTTCAGGCTGCACTGCGCGAGGTTCTGGGAAATCATGTCCAGCAGGCAGGTCAGTATGTGACCGACGGATATCTGCGCTTCGACTTCACGCATTTCGAGGCGATGACCGCCAAGGAGCTGCTCGACGTTGAGCAGCTCGTCAACGAGAAGATACTCGAGGGTATCGCGGTAGAGACCCGCGAGATGCCGATCGAGGAGGCTAAAAAGCTCGGCGCGATGGCGCTGTTCGGCGAGAAATACGGCGACACCGTCCGCGTCGTCAGCGCAGGCGATTTCTCCGTAGAGTTCTGCGGCGGCACCCATGTCGGCAACACCTCAAACCTCGGTCTGTTCCGCATCCGTCAGGAGGGCTCGGTCGCTGCGGGCGTTCGCAGGATCGAGGCGCTCACGGGCTTTGGCGTCCTGCGCTATATAGATAATGCCAACGCCATGATCATGGGCGTCTGCTCGGCTCTTAAGATTACCAACCCTCTGGCGATAGTTGACGGCGCGGTAAAGGCTCAGATGCTCATCAAGGCGCAGCAGAAGGAGATCGAGGCGCTCAATTCCAAGCTCGCCGCCACTCAGCTCGACGGGTTCTTTACCGGAGTCGAGGCTGAGAACGGAGTCCGCGTCGCGACCGCTTCGGTCAAGGGCATAAACGCCGATATCCTGCGCGATATGTGCGAGAAGGCAAAGGATAAGTACCCCGACAGCGTATTCGTGATCGCTTCCGACAACGGCGGCAAGGTAAACCTCGCGGCTTCTTGCGGCAAGCAGGCATTGGCTTTGGGCGCTCACGCCGGCAAGATCATCAAGACGGCTGCTCAGGCGCTCGGCGGAAACGGCGGCGGCAAGCCCGACCTTGCGATGGCGGGCGGCAAGGACGCCTCAAAGATCGACGAGGCGCTCGCGCTCGTAAAATCGACCGTTACCGGTATGCTCAAGTGATTTTTCGATAACAATAAACGATTTTGCACAAAAACCAAAACCTATAATCGTTTGAATTTACCAAAACAAAATTTAAGAAAAGTATTGAAACTTTGTAACATTTATTGTATAATAATCTTACTGAGAAGTATAGTTCTCGGATTAACGAACCTATTAGGAGGAGATTTTAAATGTTCAAGAAAATAGCAAGTATTGCTCTTGCGGCAGCAATGCTGACAAGCGCTGCGGCTATCGCTGCAAGCGCTGCCGATACCGACGAGGCTGTCGGAGCAGTTGAGGATTCCGCATTAGGCGCAGACGAGAGCGGTTCCGAGCTCGGTGCTGAAGCCGGCGATACCGTTGCGGCAGGCAATACCCTTAGCTTCGACGCTAATACCGCAGGTTGGAAGAACTACAAGAAAGTATTCTGCTACATCTGGGAGTACGGCGGATCTGCATTTGCCGATTTCGGCGCCAAGGAAACCAAGTGCTCCGATGAGGACGGCGACGGCGTATGGACCTTCGACCTCTCCGCTGCGGGCTGGAATCTCCAGAGCGGCAAAGAGTACGGCGTAATTTTCTCTAACGAGAACAAGATGCAGACCTATAACCTGCTTGTCGGTCCCGAGTGCTACGGCGACACCGCTTTCTGCGACGGCACCACCTATGAGAACCCCGAGGACTCCAGCAAGACTGCTACCGCTGCTTTCTGGAAGGGTCAGGACAAGACTAAGTTCGGTCCTATCATGGAAGTTACTTCTATCGGTAATGTTGTCGGTACCTGCATGAGACCCAGCGCTACCGGCTACAAGATGTTTGTAAACTTCATGGCTAATACATTTGTAAACGCTCGTGCTTATTCCGGTAAGGTCGATCAGAAGCTCATCGACGACCTCGGTGCTGCTCTCAGCCTTTCTGCTGACGATGTAGAGAAGGGCATCAAGGAGTCCGGCATGGACAAGACCCTTGAGTCTGCCGGCAAGCCGATCACCTGGGATAAGTCCAAGTCCTCTCTGCCTAAGACCTCTTCCGGCGGCGACGGCGGCTCCGATACCGGCACTGGTTCCGGCACAGGCACTGGTTCCGGCACAGGCACTGGTTCCGGCACTGGCTCCGGCTCCGGCTCAAGCTCCGGCTCCGGTTCCGTTCAGTCCGGCGAAGGCACCACCCTGCTCTTCGTTATCGGCGGCATCATGCTTGCGGCTGCAGGCGTTATCTTCCTTGCAAGAAAGAGAAGAGAAGACTAATCAATAATATTAAAACGGCTGTCGTTTCGGCAGCCGTTTTTTTATCGGAAAAGCAGGAAAACCGGATAATTACCGTTTGATTCAAGGGAGGTAAAAGCATGAAAATATGTGATCTGCATACGCACTCTGTTTTTTCAGACGGCACGTTAACGCCCGAACAGCTTATAGATTTGGCGATCGAAAGCGGACTGTCGGCGGTCGCCCTGACCGACCACAACACGGTCGCGGGGCTGACCCGATTTGTCTCATACGCGGAAGGCAAACCGATCGAAGCGGTACCCGGCATCGAGTTCTCGACAGGCTATCAGGGCAGGGAGCTCCATATCCTCGCCCTCTTTGTAAAGCCGGAGGCGTTCGGCGCTGTAACGGAATACGTCAGAGCCGCCGAAGCCCGCAAGGACGCGAGCAACGTTCGCCTCGCTCAAAGGCTTAACGAAAACGGGTATAGGATCGATTATGCCAAGCTCAAAAGCGAGCGCCCCAACGGAAAAGTGAACCGCGCACATTTTGCCGCGGAGATAGTCAGGCTCGGATATTTCGAGAGCAGGGACGAGGCATTTGCTACCATCCTTTCCGAAAAACACGGCTGGTACGATCCGCCGGAGAGGATATCTGCACTTGAAACGATAGAGCTGATCCGAGAGCTCGGCGCGGTTCCGGTGTGGGCACATCCGCTGATCCATATGAATTATGAGGAATGCGACCGCTTCCTGCCGATAGCCAAAGCGCACGGACTTGTCGGACTTGAAACGATCTATTCGCTGTACAGCGAGGAGGACACGCAGTTTGCCGAGAAAATGAGCGAAAAGTATCAGCTCCTCAAAAGCGGCGGCAGCGATTTCCACGGCGCGAACAAGCCCGACATCGCCATCGGAAAGGGCAAGGGGAATCTTGAAATACCCTATGAGTTCTGTGAAGCGCTAAGGGGCAGGATATAGGAGAGAGCGCCTTCGGCGCTTCTCTGCTATCGGTATTCGCCCGTTGTGCGCGATAGGGGAGTAGGGAAAACACCGGGACTGTTTGTCAGCTCGCATAATTTGCCGAATTCCCGAAAATTTTTCAATTTCCCCTTGACAAAGTGAGCTTCATTTGATATAATAACACTGTTGCGACGGGATGTAGCGCAGTTTGGTAGCGCACACGTCTGGGGGGCGTGGAGTCGCAAGTTCAAGTCTTGTCATCCCGACCACAGGAGACGGTTTTTTGACCGT
>CACWKB010000011.1 GCA_902761375.1 uncultured Ruminococcus sp.
ATGGATAATGATATAAAAGGTTATATTTCTATATGTTTTTTCTGATTTGGAATTAAGAATGATATTAAGAAAAAGAAACTGGATTTTTAGAGGTTGCCTAAACTTATTCAAAAAACATAGATATCGTTCGATCGACGATCCGTTCGACCGGGGTTCTGTTTTCGAGCGTTTCGGTCTGCTCTTCCGAGAGCCTGACCTGATCCGTGATGATGGCGTCCGCTTCGGATTGCAGAAAGCGTGTGATCTCCGAACCGTTGTTTACCGTCCAGACCATCACCTTCTTGTTCTGCTCATGGATAGCCTCGATCGCTTCGTCCGTGGCTATCTCCTCCTCGACCGCAAAGTAATCAAATGGCATCTTCTCGAGCTTTCCGAACGAGAAAAAGGCTAAATAGCCGGTCTGCATCTCGGGATAGTTCCTCTCGATGTAATCGAGCACGTTGAACTTGAGCGAGATCAGCACGGTCTGACCTTCCATGCCCATTTCCTTGATTATCCTCACAGCGTCGTCCGCCATTTGCAGGTCGGCGGTCTTGCCCTTTAGCTCGACGAACAGCATGATGTTGTCCCTGCACGCCTCAAGGGTCTCCTCAAGGGTGGGTATCTGTTCGCCTGCAACGCGCAGGCTTTTGATCTCGGCGAGCGTCATGTCCGAGGGCTTGCTGTTTACGCCCGCGACGCGGTTGAAGGTGTCGTCGTGGTTGACGATGTAATAGCCGTCCTTGGTGCGCTGGATGTCGATCTCCGCTCCGTCGGCTCCGAGTGCGATGGCTGCTTCGATCCCCTTGACGGTGTTCTCGGGAGCCTCAACACCGCCGGCTCTGTGGGCGACGACCCCCGTGGTGATTTCGGGAGGATAGAGCTCGTCGAACATGAACGAGGTAATAAGCGCGTGAGCGGCGAGCAGGAGCACCAAAAACACAGAGATCAAAATTATCACGGGATGATGCTTCCTCACCCTCGGGTAGTAGCTCCATTGCTCCTCCGAGGAGTACCTGCGGTACATAATGAGTAGCTTTATTATCATGAAGCTCGAGAACAAAAACTGCAGCACGACGAAAGCTATAGCCCCTAAGTCGGAGAAGAACACATTGAAAAACACGTTGAGCTGTTCATCCATCGGGATGTTATTCACTATTAACAGCGGAAGAAAAATGAAAACGACTAACGCCAGTATGTAGCAGATCACCATTCCGAGAATGAAGCTCAGGATGTTGAATAAGAAGCTTTTCAGGTTTTTCAGGACGAGGATGCGCGAATCCTTGCTCGCCTGCTTCATGCTCTTGCCGTCGAGCAGCACGCCCGGGAGCAAAAAGCAATAGAGCAGCAGTATCGCCAGAAAAACAAGCAGCAGCGCGACCAGCGCGTATCTCGTCAGCGGATTGGCGTCGATGACCGAGCGGATGAAGTTCGGGATGTAGAAGGACTGAGTCAGCGAGATCGAGAATCCGAGCCCGAGCAGAGGGGAGATGAGGGTGGCGTAAATGATCACGATCAGACCTCTCGGGCAGGCGTAGTGCCTCATCGCCTTGAAGCCCTCGAGCACGCTTCGCCTGAGAGTCGGCTTTCTGCCATCGAGCATATCGCCGCAGAAAACGATCAGCGCGTTGACCTCGACCGCGACATACAGAAGCACCAGATTCAGCACCAAGAAAATCAGCACATAGCCCTGCCAGCTTGTGAATACAAATGCGTAGTCTCCGCTGCTGACGCTGACCTTTCCCGCGCTGTCCAACAGCAGGTCGGACAGCGCCCCAAGCCCTTTTGTGCAGAGCACAAGGAGCAGCGACGTAACGATATTGAAGAAAATAAGCTTTGGTACAGCCTGATTATAAGGAGCGATAATTTGCCTGAGTTTCATCAGCATCACCTCATAATCATTATATCATGCGACGCGTTTCGTTTCAATACCCTGTTTTTTGACAAAAAACCTTACGGCGCAGTCCGAAAACCCGGTGTATACAGCGCCGCATATAAAATATTGCAGATGATTACTGCTAATAGCAAAAATACATATTAACAATCCGAAAATATTGTTGAAATTGTTCTCGCTTTGTGCTATACTAAATAAGAATATACATGAATTAATTGATTCTTCTTAATACTATTGAAGGGCTGAATCAAACTCAGCCCTTCTTGCATGGAGAAAAGATATGAAGCTTAACAAAAACTTTATCAAGCATACGATGGACGGACAGACCGTGCTTGTGCCGATCGAGAGCGCGCAGTTTCACGGGCTCGTTCAGGGCAATAACAGCGTCGGGGTCATTCTCGACTGCCTGCAAAACGACGTCACCGAGGAGCAGATCGTCGATGAACTGTGCGCGCGCTTTAGGGGTGACCGTGAGCTTATCCGTGCCGACGTCTTCGACGTAGTGGAAAAGCTGAAAAAGATCGGTGCGATCGATGAATAAGCCGACCAAAGCAATGCCTGCGCCCGAAATATCGGCGGCGGCTCACGACCTGATATACCTGATATCCTGCGCGCTCAACGATACGGCTCCCGACAAGGCGCGCTGCGAAGCTATGGATTTGGATAAGGTCTTTGCCGCGGCAAGGTTACATAATCTGGCGTCCTGCGCAGCCTCTGCGCTTGAAAGGGCGGTCGAGCTGCCGCGTCCCTTCGATCAGGCAAAGAAAAAGGCTATCCGCAAGCTGTCCCTCTTTGAGATCGAGCGCGCTGTGATATTCCGCGAGCTTGAAAAAGCCGGCATTTGGTATCTTCCGCTCAAGGGCATAATCCTCGGAGCCTATTATCCGAGATCCGCGATGCGCGAGATGAGCGACAACGATATACTCTGCGACCCCGACAGGATGGACGATCTCAAGGAGATAATGGAGCGCCACGGCTATAAGTGCGACCATTTCGGCAAGTATAATCACGATGTCTATTCAAAGCCGCCCACACTTGAATTTGAGCTGCACCACTCGCTTTTTGCAGATGATTATTCCCCTAAGGTCTATTCGTATTTTCTGAATATCAAGGACAGGCTCATCCGCAAAAGCGACTTTGAATACAGTATGACAGACGAGGATTTTTATCTGTTTCTGCTTGCCCATATGCATAAGCATTTTATCAATTGCGGAACAGGCATCCGTTCGCTTGCCGATCTGTATGTATATCTGCGCAGGGACGGCGATTCCCTCGACCGCGCTTATATTGACCCTGTGCTCGAAAAGCTCGGACTTGCAGACTTCGAGCGCAGCGCGAGGTCGCTTGCCTTCAAGACCTTTGAGCAGCAGCCGCTTGACGAGAATGAGAAAAAAGAGCTCTGTTATCTGATATTCTCGGGAAGCTACGGCACAAACGAAAATCTTGAATACAACAATTTGTCCAGAAGACTGAACGGCGACGACAGCAAAAGTTCAAAGCGCGACTATTATATAAGGCGGATATTCATCCGGGGAGAAGATCTTGAGCGCAATTATCCCTTTTTCGCCCGTCACCGCATTTTGTATCCCGCGCTGTTTGTCTACAGGCTGTTCAAAGCGGCGTTCATAAAACCCGCTTCAATACTCGCCGAGCGCCGAAAGGTGGAAAGCTTTCACCTGCGCTGACCGATATTTTAAAATATAATTCTATATTAGAAAAAACCGCCGCGGCTTATCATGTCGCGGCGGTTTGTATTTATGATAAACTGAATTATTATTCCTTCGGAGTGATCACGCCCTCGCGGTACAGCTCCAGCAGGCGGCACAGGTCGGCGATCTCGTTTTGCAGGGCTTCGCCGTTGTCGGTGGCGTAGACCATGACGCGGCGGGTCTCGGTCTCGACGATCTCGGAGCCCGAGTGAATGTCGAGGTTGAGCCTGAGCGCCTGCTCCTTGCTCTCAAACGGCTGGTGAGCCTTGAGCCTCAGCCCGTGAGAGTTGTAGATCAGCGTGTAGCCCGCGATACCGGTTTTGGCGTGGTAATTGCGGCAGAAGCCGCCGTCGATGACGAGCAGCTTGCCCTCGGCGCGTATCGGCAGCTCGCCCTTGACGGTCTGCACGGGAGTGTGACCGTTGATTATGTGGGCGGTGTCGGGGTCGAGCCCGAACTCGCGCAGTATCATTTCGCAGGTCTCCCTTTGATAATAGAAGCGGTAATAGGGATTCTTCTCCTCGTGAAGCGCCCTTTTGTCGTTGATGTATGCGTGCTCGAACCGCTTGGTCTTTCTGCCGTTGAGCGGAGAGCATTCGCCGCAGCAGAGGTACCACATCAGATCAAGCTCATGCCTGTCCTTGCGGCGGCGGTAAAACGCGCCGCGCGCGGCTTTCTCGGCGAAATCAAACAGAGCCCTTCCGCTGTAGGTGTTACCGAACAAGCGCACCTGCGCAAGCGCGCCGTTTTCGTCGAGCGGAACGCAGCCGTGATACAGCAGATTGCCGTTGAAAACGCGGTACATGCTGCCGTTGTCATACAGGAACGCCGTGTGCTTTTGAAGCTTTGCGCTGCCTCTGAAGGACGCCGTGAGAGAGTCGATAATTTCGCGCTCGCCGTCCGTAAGCTCGTAGGGAGCGTTTTGGTCGACGGTAGGGAAGAGAGTCTCGTTGAGCTCATATTCTACACCGTCGATATTGATCGTATGATTTTCGCGGTCGATCCTGCCGAGCAGCAGCCGGTCGTCCATATCGAAATCCGGGTTGCGCATGATCAGCTGACCCTCAAGCTTGAACTGCAGCGCGGTAACAGCCGCCAGCGCAGCCTCCATCGGCGGTCGGTCGGGGTAGAGAGGCTCCGCGAACAGCGTCAGCGCTCTCAGGCTGATGCCGTATCCGCTTTCGAGTGTGCGCTCGGTGTGGTAATAAAGGCAGTTCCTGACTACAGCCGCGGCGCAGACCTCGCTGCCGCACGCCGCGCCCATCCAGAGAATGTCGTGGTTGCCCCATTCGATGTCGAGCGAATGATGCTCGGAGAGCAGGTCGAGTATCTTCTCGGCGGCGTCGCCCCTGTCAAAGATATCGCCCACGATATGGAGCCTGTCGACCGCGAGCCTCTTGATCAGCCCCGCAAGCGAGATCACAAAGTCGTCCGCGTCAAGGCTGATGACCGTATCTAAAATGCTCGCATGGTAGAGCACCTGATTGTTGTCCTCGTCCTTCTGCGCGTGGAGCAGCTCGTCGATGATGTAGGCGTAGTCGGGCGGCATTGCCTTTCTGACCTTGGAGCGCGTGTACTTTGAGGACAGCGTGCGCGCGATCTCGAGCATGCGCTCAAGCGTCCGGCGGTACCATTCGAGAGTAGCGGCGTTTTCGCGCTTGATCATCCTCAGCTTATCGGAGGGATAGTAGATCAGCGTGCAAAGCTCCTTAATCTCCTCATGGGGCAGCACGTTTGAGTAGAGCAGCTCGACCTTCTCGCGGATGACCCCCGAGCAGTTGTTCAGAATATGGCAGAACGCCTCGTATTCGCCGTGCAGGTCGCTCATAAAATGCTCGGTGCCCTTCGGCAGGTTCAGGATCGCGTTGAGGTTGATGATCTCGCGCGTGACCGACCTCGCCGAGGGGTATTTTTCCGCAAGCAGGCGAAGATATTTCTCATCCCTTGTGTTTGTGATACCGACAGCCATCAAAATCCCTCCTTTTCTCTTATTTTACCAGATAATAAGCCGATTGTAAATAATAATCATCATCGGTTATTCACGCCATTGTTTTTGCGTCATATCCTGTAATGAGCGCAGCTCACAGAAAGGAGAATATGAATTGTCAGCAAAGAGTATGGCGCAGGAGTATTACGGGCTGTCCGAGCTGCCCGAGAATACTGTCTACGCAATGGCATATGTGCCGTTTCAGCAGGAGAAATCCTCGCTGTACGCTCCGGACAGGGGCTTTATGGCAGGCACGATGTATCCCGACCTGAACAAGCCGTTCTGCGGCGCGAAATGCGGTGATCCCGATGACTGACCGCGAAGCGCTGCTCAAAAAGATAAGCACCTATCAGTTCGCGGTGCTGGACATGCAGATATACCTCGATACCCATCCGGGCGACGCCGAGACTCTCGAGAGCATAGGCGTGTTCAAGCGTAAGCTCGCGCCGCTGGTCGAGCAGTATGAGAAGAAGTACGGCCCTCTCACAAAGAACGCGAACGAGGGAAACAACTGGAGATGGATCAAGGCTCCCTGGCCTTGGGAATGCGAGGAGGACGCCTGATGTTTTCGTATCAAAAAAAGCTTCAATACCCCATCAATATCAAAACCCCTAATCCAAAGCTCGCAAAGGTGATAATTTCTCAGTATGGAGGTCCCGACGGAGAGCTCGGGGCGTCGCTGCGCTATCTCAGCCAGCGTTTTACGATGCCGACGCCTGAGCTGAAGGGTACGCTGACCGATATCGGCACTGAGGAGCTGAACCACCTCGAGATGATCGGCGCGATAGTTTATCAGCTCACAAGGAACCTCTCGATCGACGAGATCAAGGCGGGCGGCTTTGACGATTATTTCGTAGACCACACCACCGGCATATATCCCCAGGCGGCAGGCGGCAGCCCGTGGACGGCGGCATATATCCAGAGCAAGGGCGACCCGATAACCGACCTTCACGAGGACATGGCGGCGGAGCAGAAGGCCCGAACGACCTACGACAACATCCTCCGCCTCTGCGATGACTACGACGTGCGCGACGCTATACGCTTCCTGCGGGAGCGCGAGGTCGTCCACTATCAGCGCTTCGGCGAGAACCTTCGTCTGCTGACCGACAAGCTGAACGAAAAGAACTTCTACGCGTTCAACCCGTCGTTTGACAAAAAATGCTTCGATAAGGGCGAATGATTGGCAGAAATCTAAATATTCCCTGACATTTTTACCATGAAAAAACCGCGCAGTCACCAAGGCTGCGCGGTTTTCCGTTATATTCAGTCTGTTTCGCACCCGGGAAGATACCATTTCAGCGCCTGCCGAGCGGTCATGCCTTGCCTGCAAAGCTCGTTAAGCCCGTTCAGACTGACTCCGACGCAGCGTGAATCCGGGTCATATCCCGCTGAAAAGCAGTCCCACGGAGAGGCGACGGGGAAAAGGTAGGGGTATTTTTCATCAGAGAAGGTTTGTCCGTTTGAGCATAAAAGGCAGGGGACAGGGCGAGGTTTGCCGTCAAATGTCAGCTTTATTTCCTTAGAAGAATCATAAATGCTGCAAACCCTATTGTATAATTCTTTGTCGGAATTATTGCCGTCTGAGGACAACGAGCCGACGCTAAAATTGCATTCGGCTATCGCAAGCACCGCCCTGATCGCCTCATCGCAGAAGCTGCTTTCGCACAGCGATGCCGCCTCGGCGCAGACCGCTTGTCTTTTGTCAGCGGACGCGCTGTCCTGGGTGCCGACAGTGTATGATACCGCCTCCTTGTCCTTTGAGCCTATGCCGACAAGCACCGCGGGCAGCGCCGCCATCACCGCCAGCAGTACGGAAACCGCTGCGATTTTTCCCTTCATTTGCCTCATCCTCTCATTATGTATAGAAAATACCTCGATATCTTTTTTCAAATTGTAGCACATTTTTCTTGACAATATCATCGTATTGTCTTAAAATATAGTATGTACGCAAATCAGAAATCATTACTGCCGATATCGGTTTCCGTGCGAAAGCGGTATGGTTTTGCGATTCCAAAAGAACGGAGAATAATATGAAGGTAAAATATTCGCTGATTCCATTTATCCCGGCGGCGCTTGTCATGCTCGCGCTCAGGGTCGCAGGCACGTTCGCCGTGGATCAAAACGGTATGATTTTCGGAATGAACCGCATGGCTCTTTCTTATACGACTATCGGAGTCGGTCTCGCTTTGTTCGTCGTCTGCATACTGATCAATATCTTTGACCGCAAAACCGCGCCGGTTTATCCCGTTAAAAAGAATCCCGTCGCGGGCATTCTGTCAAGTATTTCGGGCGTTCTCGTCATCGCCTCCTCCACCGCTCAGGTGATCAACACCACTACCGAGGCGCAGTATTATGTGATGACCATCATCGCCGCCGTATTCTCGATTCCTGCGGGAATTGCGTTCATGCTGATGTCGCGCGCGAATTTCAGCGGAAAATCCGCTGTTTCCGGCATTTCCATGCTCTTTGTTTTCCCTGCGCTCTGGGGCTGCTGTGAGCTCGTCTATGAGTTCCTCAACGCCACCAAGGTATCTATCTCGGCTACCGACCTGACCCCCTTGTTCGCATATATCTTCATCACCCTCTACATCTTCTCCTATGCGATGGTGATCTCGAGAATAAAGGGCAGGAACCCCGTAAAGGGCTGTTTTATTTACGGTCTGCCCGCCGCGGCTTTTTCGCTGCTCAACGCGCTGAACGTTTTCCTGACCGCTTCTCAGGAGGGCTTCACCTATGTGAACATCCTCAACGGTCTGATGTTCGCCGTGTTAGGTCTGTTCGCTCTTTCCTTCCTGTTTAAGATGTTCTCCAATGTCTGCACCAAGGACGAGATCGAGATCATCGACGGCATCCCCGACGAAGAGGAGAGCGTCAAGGAAGAGGACAAGTATATCGACACCAAAGATTATGACGAGCTTGTTTTCTCCGAGCGCGGCAGATCTGAAAGCGGAAAAAAGGACAAGAAGGAAAAAAACGCTAACGTTACCGACGATTATTATTCCTCGTCGGGCATAGATGATTTTATCATAGGCTATAACCGTGACGATATCGACAAGGATATCCCCAACTATTACTCCTCGGTAAACGGCGAGACCAACGTCGACGAGGGAATTGTATATCCCCAGAAGCTCGACGTCGTTGAGGTCGAGTCCGGCGCAGTGATTCCTCTTAAAAAGGTTGAGGAGCAGCCTGAGCCCGTTTCTTCCTCTGTCGAGAAGCTTTCCGAGGAGCTCGAGAAAGCGCGCATGAAGAAAAAGTCTGTTAAGAAGGAGCAGCCCGCCAAAAAAGCCGAGCCCAAGCCCGAGCCCGCTCCCAAGGCTGAGCCAAAGCCCGAGCCTAAGCCTGTTCCCAAGCCCGAGCCTAAGCCTGTTCCCAAGCCCGAGCCCAAGCCTGCTCCCGTTGAAGAGCCTCTTGCGTCTGTTGCCGATGACGACGGTATTTCCTCGGATCGCCTCAATGAGATCGAGCGTCTGCTTCAGGAGCTTGAGAATAAAAAATAATGGTTGACACCGGATGGTTTTAGTGCTATCATATTAAAAACAAAAGCGACGATAAGGACACGAGCTCTTGCTTCAACGATTTTCAGAGAGTGCCGCAAACGCTGCAAGCGGCATATTCGCGGCAACTGCTTACCGCCTTTGAGCTCCGCGCAGGAAATGGTGCGGCGTGCTTCCGCGTTAAGGACGTAAACGAGGGTATTGCCCCGGCAATACCGAAATTGGGTGGAACCGCGAGTCAATTCGTCCCAATGCTTTTAACCGAGCATTGGGACTTTCTTTTTTATAATAATGTATGTGAGGAGAATTTGAAATGATCAACGTTGAATTAAAGGGCGGAGTTGTCAAGGAATTTGACAACGGCATCACGCCCGCCGAAATCGCAAAATCCATCAGCATGGGACTTTATAAGGCTGTATGCGCCGCCAAGATCGACGGAGTGACCGCCGATCTCAGGACTCCGCTCAACGCCGACTGCAGCGTGGAGCTGCTTACCTTTGACGATCCCGAGGGTCAGAACGCCTTCCGTCACACTGCTTCCCATATCCTTGCTCAGGCGGTAAAGCGCCTGTATCCCAACGCGAAATGCGCCATCGGTCCCGCTATAGAAAACGGCTTCTACTATGATTTCGACGTTGAGAAGCCCTTCTCCGCCGAGGATCTTGAAAAAATCAAGGCGGAAATGAAGAAGATCGTCAAATCCGGTCTGGAGATCGAGCGCTTTGAGCTGACTCCCGACGAGGCTGTTGCCAAGCTCAAGGAGATGGACGAGCCCTACAAGGTCGAGCTCTGCGAAGAGCACCGCGACAAGGGAGAGAAGATCAGCTTCTACAAGCAGGGCGAATTCGTTGACCTCTGCGCCGGTCCTCACCTCATGAGCGTAGCTCCCGTAAAGGCGTTTGAGCTCACCAACTGCACAGGAGCCTACTGGCGCGGCGACGCCAAGAACGCGCAGCTCTGCCGCGTTTACGGCACAGCCTTCCCCAAGGCGTCAATGCTCGAGGAGCATTTGGCTCAGCTCGAGGAGGCGAGAAAGCGCGACCACAACAAGCTCGGCAGAGAGATGGGCTTCTTTACCACTGTCGATTATATCGGTCAGGGTCTGCCTATCCTGCTTCCCAAGGGCGCGCGCGTCATCCAGCTTCTCCAGCGCTTTGTCGAGGACGAGGAGCAGAAGAGGGGCTGGCTGCTGACCAAGACTCCCTTCATGGCTAAGTCCGACCTTTATAAAATCAGCGGTCACTGGGATCACTATCAGGACGGTATGTTCATCTTCGGCGATCCGAACAGCGACGGCGAGGTGTTCGCCCTCCGTCCCATGACCTGTCCCTTCCAGTATCAGGCATATCTCAACAAGCAGCGCTCCTACCGCGACCTGCCCCTGCGCTACAACGAGACCTCCACGCTCTTCCGCAACGAGGCTTCGGGCGAGATGCACGGCCTTATCCGCGTCCGTCAGTTTACAATTTCCGAGGGTCACCTGATGTGTACTCCCGAGCAGCTCGAGGACGAGTTCCGCAAGTGTGTTGAGCTCGCAGGCTTCATGCTCAAAACCGTCGGTCTGTACGAGGACGTCAGCTACCGCTTCTCCCAGTGGGATCCCGAGGATCGCGAGAAATATATCGGCACCAAGGAGGAGTGGGACAACGTACAGAATATGATGGGCGCTATCCTCGACAACCTCGGCATCGACTACAAGGTCGGCGTCGGCGAGGCGGCGTTCTACGGTCCCAAGCTCGACATCCAGATCAAGAACGTCTACGGCAAGGAGGACACGCTGATCACTATCCAGATCGATCCCTATCTCGCCGAGAAATTCGACATGGAATACGTCGATCGCGACGGCGTCAAGAAGCATCCCTTCATCATCCACCGCACCTCTATCGGTTGCTATGAGAGGACGCTCGCCCTGCTTATCGAGAAGTATGCCGGCGCGTTTCCGCTGTGGCTCGCTCCCACTCAGGTCAAGCTGCTCGCCGTTGCCGACAGACACCTCGACTACGTCTACGGGATCCGTGATGAGCTCGAGAAGTACGGTCTGCGCGTTGAGGTCGACACCAGAAGCGAAAAGATCGGCTACAAGATCCGCGAGGCTCAGCTTGAAAAGGTGCCCTATATGTTCATCATCGGCGACAAGGACATCGAAGCCGGCACGGTTTCCGTCCGTCACCGCAAGAACGGCGATCTCGGCGCGATGAAGCTCGAGGAGTTTGTAAAGCTCGCGCTTGAAGAGATAGCGACCAAGGCGATCGTATAATGGGGCTTTCCCGATATCATAAGCGCAGCTACCGCCCATATCAGAACCGCAGGCGGATATTCGTCGGGATCGGCGTCGCCGCGGCTGTGGTTCTGCTGATCGCGGGAGCCGCGATATACACCTTGCTCACGCGCGATACCGGGAGCGAACCGGTCGAGGAGACCTCGGCGGTCGATATGCAAAAAGCCGACGACGCCTCGCTCTTGGTCGTCGTGAACAGACAAAACCCTCTTTCCGCGGACTATAAGCCGTCCCTGAGGGAATACAGGGGCTTGTACTTCAATCCTGTTCTGCTCTCAGACCTTCGCGCTTTGATAAAAGACGCCGAGGCTCAGGGCGTGAAGCTGACCGTCAAGACCGCTTACCGCTCCTATGAGGAGCAGCAGGCGCTCTATGAGAAAACTCTTAATGATTATCTGAAATCGGGTCAGTACTCCGAGGTCAGAGCCGAGGCTGAGGCTCAAAAGCACGTTCCCAAGGCGGGCTGCAGCGAGGCTCAGCTCGGACTGCTGCTCGAGTTTGACGTATCGGATTCCTCGGCAAAGGCGTTCCTTCAGCGAAGCTGTGTCAATTACGGCTTCATTCCGCGCTATCCCGAGGGCAAGGACGAGCTGACTCACCGCGCTCCCGACGACAGCCTCTACCGCTATGTAGGAAGGGACAACGCGGTCAGGATCCGTTCGCTCGATATGTGCCTTGAAGAATACTACAATTATATCAATAAGGAATAGTTATGAAGATGACATTTTTTCAGAAGCTGAAGCGTTTTATGTCGCGTCTGGCAAAGGAGTTCAAAAAGCTTCCTCGCAGGACAAAGCGAAATATTTTTCTGGTGCTTGCTGGCATCCTCGCCGTGATAATCCTCTTGATCGTCATCGCGTCGGCTTGCTCGGCGGCTTCCTCAAGGCGCGCCGCCGAGGAGCAGGAGAGAGAGCAGCAGGCTTCGATAGCGGCTTATGAGCAGTCACAGGCGACCACCGCACCCGTAAATCAGACCTCGCACATGATACAGGGCGTTCCCGTTATCAGTCAGAGCGATCTGCGCGCGGGCTGCGAGACCTACGCCTGCACAATGCTGCTGCAGTACATGGGCTTCGACATTGACGAGCACGACTTCGCGGACAACTATCTGATCTGCCGCGATATCTCCTACGACGACGACGGCACGCGCTACGGCCCCGATATGTACTCCGCGTTTGCCGGAACCGTTTACAACGGCTACGGCATCTATGCCCCCGCGATGGCTAAGTCGATGGATCTGTATTTTGAGGCGCAAAATTCTCCCAAGCGCGCAAAGCCCCTCAAAAATGTCACGCTTGCTCAGCTTTGCGAGGATTATACAAAAAACGATATTGGCGTTATGGTCTGGGCTACCACCGATATGCAGGAGCCCGTTGAGGATCAGTCGGTCTGGGTCGTGAACTACACCGACGAAAACGCCGTCACTCATGAGGGCGACACCTTCTCATGGCCGGGACACGAGCATTGTCTGGTGCTCATCGGCTACGACGAGACCAAGTATTATTTCTCGGATTCCGTCGCCGGCGAGGTCTCCTCGTGGGATAAGGCGCTGTGCGAGCAGCGTTTTCAGCAGCTCGGCTCTCAGGCTATCGTTGTTTTGTAATCGGGCGGCAGGCTTTTTCCGAAAATTTACCGCTAATCCGAACAAAAAATAAAATCTTAAATACATCCTTAAAAAATTTTGCAAAAACACTTGCATTTTGCAAACATATGTAGTATAATATCTCTGTTATTTGCGTAAAGAAGTAGGTGAAAAGAATGAAAGAGAACATCCATCCCAAGTATGAACAGACTACGATTACCTGCGCTTGCGGTAATGTTATTGAGACAGGTTCCACCAGAAAGGATATCCGCGTTGAAATCTGCTCCAAATGTCATCCCTTCTATACCGGAAAGCAGAAGCTGGTTGACACAGGCGGACGTGTCGACAGATTCAAGAAGCGTTTCAACATCGCAAAATAAGGAATGTGATCTACGGGCGGCACGGCGTGTCGCCCTGTTTTCTTTGAGGTGCCTATGTCAGGTGACTATAAAACCGTAAAAAAAGAGGCGAAGGACGAGTTCGTTGAGCGCCGTTCGCGTTTTATCGGCTATGTCAAGCCCGTTTCCTGCGAGCAGGAGGCGATCGACTTTATAAATGAAAAGCGCTCCGCGCATTGGGACGCGACCCACAACGTCTACGCATATTCTCTGCGAGAGGGTAACGTGACGCGCTACAGCGACGACGGCGAGCCCTCGGGAACGGCGGGTATGCCGGTGCTCGATGTGATCAAAAAGAACGGCGTGACCGACGTCTGCGTGGTGGTGACGCGCTACTTCGGCGGCGTACTGCTCGGAACGGGAGGCTTGGTGCGCGCCTATTCCCGGGGAGCCAAGACAGCGCTCGAGGCAGGAGAGATGGTTGAGATGCGGCTCTGCAGCGTCTGCACGCTCACCTGCTCCTACAATCAGTATGGCAAGGCTTCCTCGCTCATTCCCGAATGCGGAGGAGTTGTTGACGATACGAGCTTCGACGCCGCGGTGACTCTGAGCTTCCACATCAAGCCCGAGCGCCTCGGGACGCTCAACAGGCGGCTTGCCGAGGCTACCGCCGGCGCGATACAGGCGAAATGCGAGAGAGAGGATTATTTTGCTGCCGAACCGACGGCTTAACGCGGCACAAAAAGGGCGCGCGTTTGTTTTTCGCGCATAACGGAAAATATTTCAAAAAAATAAAGGAATAATATCAAAAACCGAGTATATAGTAATTAGAATGAAGGAAAGGAGCGGTATTTTGGCTTTCCCCGAGACATTTTTGCAGGATCTGAAGCTGCGCAACGACATTACCGAGGTGGTGTCGGGCTATGTCAGCCTCAAGCGCAGGGGAAGGAACATGGTCGGGCTTTGTCCGTTCCACGGTGAAAAAACGCCCTCCTTCAACATATATACCGAAAACGGTTCCTTTTACTGCTTCGGCTGCGGAGTAGGCGGCGACGTTATCTCTTTTATAATGAAGATCGAAAACCTCGATTATGTCGACGCGGTGAAGTTTTTAGCTCAGCGCGCCGGAATGGAGCTGCCCGAGAACTCCTACGACGACAGCATGAGCAGGCTCAGGACCCGCGTGCTCGAGGCTAACCGCGAGGCGGCGCGCTTTTACTTTAAAACGCTGATGTCGCCTCAGGGCAGGACCGGTCTTGACTACTTTCACGGCAGAGCTCTCAGCGACGCGACCATCCGTCACTTCGGACTCGGCTATGCCGACGGAAGCTGGGGCTCGCTGTGCGCGTATTTAAAAGAAAAGGGCTTCAAAGAGAGCGAGCTTGTCGCCGCAAATCTCGCCGTAAGGCAGCGCAGCGGCAACGGCGTGTACGACCGCTTCACCGACAGGGTGATGTTTCCGATCATCGACCTGCGCGGCAACGTGATCGCCTTCGGCGGCAGGATAATGTCGGACAAGAAGCCGAAATACCTCAACACCTCCGATACTCCCGTTTTTAAGAAGAGCGAGAACCTGTTTTCGCTCAATAACGCCAAAAACTCCGGCAGCCGCGAGCTGATACTCTGCGAGGGCTATATGGACGTCATCGCCGTGAATCAGGCGGGCTTTCATAACGCGGTAGCGACGCTCGGCACCGCGCTCACGCATGAGCAGGCGGCGCTGATGAAGCGTTATGCCGACGAGGTGATAATCTGCTACGACGCCGATGAAGCGGGTCAAAAGGCGACCGCGAGGGCTATCCCTCTGCTTCGGGGAGCGGGGCTGAACATCCGCGTGCTGACCGTTCCCGACGGCAAGGATCCCGACGAATTCATCCGCTCGAGGGGCGACGACGGTCCCAACGCCTTTCGCGCCCTTATCGAGAAGAGCGGCAACGACGTCGAATACCGCCTGCAGAAGCTCAGGGCGGATTACAACCTCGAGACCTCGGAGGGCAAGGTCGGCTATCTCGGGGCGTGCGTCAAGCTGATCGCCACGATCTCGGGACCGGTTGAGCGCGACCTGTACATCGGTCAGCTCTGCCGCGAATTCTCTGTCGACAAGGCGTCGTTCATGGCTCAGGTGGATTCCGAGCTCAAACGCGGCGCGCGTGAGGACATGCGCCGACAGAACCGCAGGCTCCTTAACGATCTTAGCGGCAGGGGAGACAGGCTCGACGTCGACCGCGCCAAAAAGCCTCGCAGCTCCTCGGCTGAGGAGGCGCTTGTGGCGTTTTTGATAAACAACCCCGATTCGCTCGGCTACATACTCGGCAGGGTAACTGCCGAACAGTTCCAGAATTCGCTGATGAAGCGGTATTTTGTGTACGTGAGCGAGCGCATCGAAAAAAACCTCGACCCTTTGTCGGGGATATCGGGCGACTTCACCGAGGAGGAGCGCTCAAGATTGTTTGGTATTCTGCACAAGCGTTCGGGGATCGCCGAATCCCGCCGTGCGCTTGACGAATATATACAAGTCATAACCGAAGAGAGCCGTAAGCTCAGCCATCGGCAGGTGGAAGAAATGAGCGCCGAGCAGCTTATGGCGAGCTTGGGGAAGCTTAAGGAAAACAAAAAGTAATGGGAAAGGAAGATTTTTATGCCGCAACAGGATAAAAAATCAGTCATCAGAGAATTGATCGAGCTCGGAAAGCAGAAGGGTCAGCTCACCACACAGGATATCCTCGACGCTACGGGCGACCTCGATATCGATCCCGATAAGATAGACAAAATATACGAGAGCATCGAGTCCCAGGGCATCGAGATCGTAGACGATACCGCCGATCTGCAGATCGAGGATCTCGACCTGAATTTCGAGGAAAACAAGGATGACGACACGGCTTCTCCGTCAGCCGATCCCGGTCTGACCATCGACGATCCCGTCAAGGTCTACCTCAAGGAGATAGGCAGAGTGCCTCTGCTTACCTCGGAGGAGGAGATCGAGCTCGCTATCCGCATCTCCGACGGCGACGTTGCAGCCAAGCAGCGCCTTTCCGAAGCAAATCTGCGCCTCGTTGTCAGCATTGCGAAGCGTTATCTCGGCAGAGGAATGCAGTTCCTCGACCTCATTCAGGAGGGCAACCTCGGTCTGATCAAGGCGGTCGAGAAGTTCGACTACACCAAGGGCTTCAAGTTCTCGACCTACGCCACCTGGTGGATCCGTCAGGCAATCACCAGAGCTATCGCCGATCAGGCGCGCACCATCCGCATCCCCGTCCATATGGTCGAGACCATCAACAAGGTGAAGAAGGTACAGAGCCAGCTTTTGCACCAGACCGGTCACGAGCCCTCTCCCGATGAGATCGCGGAGGAGATCGATATGCCCGTCGACAAGGTGCGCGAGATCATGCGCGTCGCTCAGGAGCCTGTATCGCTCGAGACCCCCATCGGCGAGGAGGAGGACAGCCATCTCGGAGACTTCATTCCCGACGACGCGGCTCCCGCTCCGGCTGACGCCGCCTCTCACACGATGCTGCGCGAGCAGCTCTCCGACGTGCTCTCCACCCTGACTCCCCGTGAGGAAAAGGTGCTCCGCCTGCGCTTCGGACTCGAGGACGGAAGAAGCCGCACCCTCGAGGAGGTCGGCAAGGAGTTCAACGTCACCCGTGAGCGCATCCGCCAGATCGAGGCGAAGGCGCTTCGCAAGCTCCGCCATCCGTCCCGCAGCAGAAAGCTCAAGGATTACCTCGATTATTAATATTCTTATTTAGAATTATGGTTACATTTGAAGAATGCGCTCAAATGCTCGATGAGATCGCCGACGAAATGCCATATGAGCTGTACCGAGACCTTAACTGCGGCATTTCGCTGCTTCCGCAGCACAAGGTTCATCCAAAATCACTCCACGGCGAGCTGTATATTTTGGGCGAGTACATACGCAACAGCCTCGGAAACGCCATAGTGCTTTACTACGGCTCGATAATGCGCGTTTACGGCAGAAAGAGCAGGGAAGAGCTCTACGACGCGCTCGCGCATATCCTGCACCATGAGGTGCGCCATCACAACGAGCATCTCGCCGGCTGCGACGATCTCGGACTGCTCGACGAGAGGCAGATAAACGCTTATCTCGACTCGGGCGGCAAGCGTTTTCCGAAGCTCGGCGATTTATGATCACTTAATCAAGACGCGGTTTTTATGCCGCGTCTTTCTTTATGCAATATGCCCTAAAAATCAACGAATTTTTCTACAGATGAAACAGCATTATACAATTCTTTTTTCTAAATCAGAATTAAGAAATCTATGAAAGTGTGCTAAAATAAGATGATAGAATAATATGGGCAGCTTTGAATTGCTTTTGCAGCCCATAGTCACGATTCTTTCATTGCGTATTTTTTTCACCTCCGAGCAACGGCAGCTCATCGGAGGCGCTCACCTATTCAATGGATTTGTAAGGAGGATCACCTTGCGTTTCAAAAAAATAATAACAGGAGTAATGATTGCAGCTATGATTACCGGAATGTGTGCTACCGAGGCTTCTGCCGAGGGCAAAAAAAAGACGAAAAACTACCACGAATACGCGGCTGAGCTCGATAAGACCGCCTATGACGGCAACGATCTCGGCGCCGAGTATTCCAAAAAGAGCACTTCCTTCAAGGTCTGGGCTCCCAAGGCGTCCTCTGTCAAGGTCAACCTCTATGAGAAGGGCAGCAAGGACGAGGGCGGCAAAAAGCTCAAGACCAAGGATATGACCCTCGACAAGAGCAACGGCGTTTGGTCGGCTTCAATAAGCGGCGATCTCGAGGGAGTATATTACACCTACTCTGTCAACAACGGCGGAGATGTAAAGGAGACCGCGGACATCTACGCCCGGGCGTGCGGCGTGAACGGCAAGCGCTCGATGGTCGTTGACCTTTCCAAGACCGATCCCGAAAACTGGAAGAACGATACTCACGTCATGGTGTCTCAGCAGACTAACGCCACCGTCTGGGAGATCTCGGTAGCGGATTTCTCGTCCAACGAGAACAGCGGCGTCCAGGAGAGCCACCGCGGAAAATACCTCGCCTTCACCGAGAGCGGCACCACCGTGGACAGCATCCAGGGCGGCACCGCGACCTGCGTCGATTACCTCAAACGCCTCGGAGTAAAATATGTCCAGATAATGCCGATGTACGACTTCGGCTCAGTCGATGAGAGCAAGGACATAATGGAGCAGTACAACTGGGGCTACGATCCGGTCAACTACAACTGTCCCGAGGGCTCGTATTCCACCGACCCCTATGACGGAAAGGTGAGGATCAAGGAGTGCAAGCAGATGATCCAGGCTCTGCACAACGCCGGCATCGGAGTTATCATGGACGTGGTCTACAACCACACCTATTCCACCGAATCCTCCTTCCAGTACACCGTTCCCAACTACTACTACCGCATGAACGATGACGGAACGTTCTCGAACGGCTCGGGCTGCAGCAACGACACCGCCTCCGAGCACCTGATGTTTCGCAAGTTCATGGTCGATTCCGTGACCTACTGGGCAAAGGAATACCACATCGACGGCTTCCGCTTCGACCTCATGGGTCTGCACGACGTTACTACCATGAACGAGATACGCGCAGCCCTTGATCACCTCTATGACGACGGCTCCGGCGAAAAAATAATCATGTACGGCGAGGCGTGGAATATGCCCACAAACGCCGCTCCCGATACTCTGATGGCGAATCAGAGCAACGTCAAGCTTCTCAACAACCGCATCGGCGCCTTTGACGACACCATCCGCGACGCCATCAAGGGCAGCACCGGAGGCTCCGACGGCGGTTTCATCCAGTCCGGCAGCGGCCGAGCAGCTCTGAAAACGGGCTTTTTGGGTCAGTGCGGCACAGGCACGGGCTGGGCAAATACTCCGACCCAGTGCGTGAACTACGCCTCCTGCCACGACAACATCTGTCTTTGGGACAAGCTGGTCGATTCGGTGCTCAAAAACAAGGAGTACCGCCAGCGCAGCGAGGAGCTTATCTCGATGAACAAGCTCTCGGCGGCGATAGTGATGACCGCTCAGGGCATACCGTTCTTCCTCGGCGGCGAGGAATTCGCCCGCAGCAAGGACGGCGACGAGAATTCATATTCCTCCTCGCGCGAGGAAAACCAGCTCGACTGGAGCCTGCTCAACACAAACAGCGACCTTGTAGAGTATTACCGCGGACTGATAAAGATCCGCGAGGCGTTTGCCGCGCTTTCCGACTACACCGCGATGACCGCTAACAACATTACCACGGTCGACGAGCTTCCCTCGGGTGTCTCCGCATATATCATCAACAACACCGAGGACGATAAGTGGAAAAAGCTCTGCGTCGTTTTCAACGGCTCCGACGAGAAAAAAGACGTCGCCGTTGAGGGCGAGTGGGTGAGGATAGCAGACGAGCTCACCGCGGGTCTGCGCAATCTCGGCGAATGCGCGGGCAGCGTTTCCGTAAAGCCCCATTCCGCCGCGATCCTCGTCGACAAAAAAAGCTATGCGAGCGCCGGTATCGAGGACTACGAGGGCGCGCTCGTGGTCAACTACTACGACAATAAAACCAAGGAGAAGCTAAAGACCCAGGTCGTCTGCGACGAGCTCGGACGCTCCTATGACATTGAAAACATCGTTTCGGGTCTTAACTATGATCTGAAATCCTCCTCGGGCGACGTCTCGGGCGAGTTTTCCGAAAAGACAAGGTACGCCGACGTTTACGTTGAGCCGTATGACGGCAAGATGGCGACCGTGACCGTGAAGTTTGTCGACGATATCAACGGTACCGAGCTTGCGGATTCCTATTCGATCCGCAACCGCGAGGGTCAGCAGTATTATACTCCCGTGATCCCGACTATCGAGGGCTACAGGCTTGTGCTCGATCAGTTTCCCAAGAACGGAGCCGGACTCATGCCTGCGGGCGAGAGCACCGTCGAGTATAAGTACACCAAGATCACCGACGACACCGACCGCAGTGTCTGCATCGTTAACGTCATCTATATGAACGCCATGGGCGAGGTCATCGAGACCGAGACCCTTACGGGCAAGGAAGGGGAGACCTACACCGCCGAGCAGCATGAGTATGAGGATATGAACCTCATCGAGATACCGCATAATATCCAGGGCGTTTTCTCACCCGAGGAGAACAACGTGCTCTTCAATTACTCATCGCATCCCGATCCCTTCAAGGGTATGCTGATCGGGGTCGGCATCGCTGCGGGCGTCATCGCCGTGCTTTGCGTCATCTCGGCTGTACTCTCGCGCGTAAGGCGCAAGGAAAGGCTCAGAAACAATATGGACATTGTGGATGAAGCCGAAGACGCCGAAAAAGCCGAAAAAGCCGAATTAAGCAGGTAGTTATTTCCGCTTCAGCGGATTTATATTAAAAGGAGGAAAATCATGAGAACTACAAAGAAAATCATTGCGTCCGTTCTCGCGTTATGTATGCTCGGTTCAACGGGTACGGTAACGGGTTTTGCCGCCGCTTCCGGTGAGGGAGTCGGCGCAGCCAATGCCTATGTTACCGCTGTTGAGGCTATCGACGCGCAGTATACCTACGACGGGAACGATCTCGGCGCGACCTACACGCCACAGGGCACATCCTTCAAGCTATGGTCTCCGACCGCCACCAAGGTAATTCTTAACCGTTACGCCACCGGCTCCGACAAGGAGAACGGCGCCCAAGAGCTCGGCACCGTTGAAATGGAAAAGCTTAAGGACGGCGGCGGTAACTGGACCGGCGTGTGGACCTGCTATGTTTCCGGCGATATCGCTAACACCTACTACACCTATACCGTCACGGCGGCTCATCCCAAGAGCGGCGTGCTGCAGACCGCCGAGACCGAGGACCCCTATTCGGTAGCTGTCGGCGTGAACGGCAAGCGCTCGATGGTATGCGACCTTGCCTCCACCGACCCCGAGGGCTGGGATAACGACGGTCACGTGCTTCTCGACAATGTCACCGAGAACTCCGTGTGGGAGGTCCACGTAAAGGACTTCTCATGGGACGAGGCTTCGGGCGTCAGCGAGGCTAACCGCGGCAAATATCTCGCCTTCACCGAGACCGGCACCACGCTCAACGGCGAGGGCAATATCTCCACCTGTATCGACTATCTGAAATCGCTGGGCATCACCACCGTTCAGATCAACCCCTTCTATGACTTCCAGTCGATCAACGAGGCTGGCAAGGCAGACCAGTTCAACTGGGGCTACGATCCTCAGAACTACAATGTTCCCGAGGGCTCCTACTCCTCGAACCCCTACGACGGCAACGTCAGAATCAACGAGTGCAAGCAGATGATCAAGGCGCTCCACGACGCGGGTCTCTCCGTCGTTATGGACGTGGTTTACAACCACACCTATTCCTGCGGCACCGACAATCCCCTTCAGGCTTCAGTGCCCGATTATTACTTCCGCCTTGACTCCAAGGGCAACTTCTCGAACGGCTCCGGCTGCGGCAACGAGGTTTCCTCCGAGCGCGCCATGACCAGGAACTACATCGTGCAGTCCTGCCTCTATTGGGTCAACGAGTATCATGTAGACGGCTTCCGCTTTGACCTCATGGGTCTTATGGACACCGAGACCATGAACATCATCCGTCAGGAGCTCGACAATGTCGATTCTCGTCTTTATATGTGGGGCGAGGGCTGGACAGGCGGTTCATCCATCTATCCCACCAAGACCTGCACCGGCGCTGAATACATCCAGACCCTCAGAGAGAACTGCGCTGAGGTAGACAGCCGCATCGCGTTCTTCAACGACAGCATCCGCAACGCCATTAAGGGCGACGTGTTTGAGGCCGCCAAGAAGGGTTATGTAACCGGCACCAACACCTCTTACGCTCAGAACATCCGCTTCGGCGCTCTTGCCAACACCCGCGACGGCAGCCCCGTTTATGTTGCGAAGGCTCCCTCTCAGACGGTGACCTACGCCGCCTGCCATGACAACCGCACCCTCTACGATCAGCTCGTACTGGCTGTAGGCAACGCGGATTACGGCAACAGGATCGAAAAGATCGTAAGAATGAACAAGCTCGCCGGCGGCATCGTTTACATGTCTCAGGGTATCTCCTTCATCCTCGCGGGCGAGGAGATGTCGCGCACCAAGTTCGGCGACGATAACTCCTACATTTCTCCCGCCTCCATCAACAAGATAAGCTGGCAGAATCTCGTTGATTACGCCGACGTTGTATCCTACTACCGCGGCCTGATGGAGATCAGAAAGAACTTCAGCCCCCTGACCGCAATGGACAAGAGCTATGACGGCGCATACATTTTCAACGGCACCGCTTCGCTCACTACCTCCGCCAACCAGGTAGCTTACACCATCACCAACGATAAGGACGGCGAGTGGAAAAAGCTCGCGGTCATCCATAACGCCGCCGCAAAGGCGATCAACGTCACCCTCAAGGACACCTCCTGCAAGTCATGGGTAATCATCGCCAACGACCAGCAGGCAGGCGTCAAGAACCTCGGTGAGGTCACCGGCTCCAAGCTCCCCGTAGGCGCTTATTCCACCACCATCGCGGTCGACAAGGAGAGCTTCGACAAGCTGGCTGTCGCCTCCGACACAGGCACCGTCGAGGTCAAGTATGTATATGACAGAGACGGCAAGGAGATCGCCGATCCCATGATCATCACCGGCAAGATCGGTACCGGCTATCAGACCGGTCCGTCCGCCGCCGTTCCCAACACCTACATGGTAGATCATGTTGAGGGCGACGCCGCAGGTGTGTTCACCGAAGATACTCAGACCGTTAAATATGTTTACACCGACTTTGTTCCCGAGTCGATCAGACTTTACGGCGACATCAACCGCGACGGTTCGATCAATGTAGTTGACGCTACCGATCTCCAGAAGTTCGTTGCGGGTCTTGCTCCTCAGTATGAGGCGGAATCCGCTAACTTTGACTTCAACTACGACGGCTCCGTAAACGTAGTAGACGCCACCATGCTCCAGAAGTATGCAGCGGGCTTTGTGCTCTCCACCGGAAAGTACACCGCAACCTACACCTTCGTCGACGCCGACGGCAAGAAGCAGGAGATCATCAAGCCTGTTGAGAAGGAAGGCAGAGTAGGCGACACCTATGTCACCGACGAATACCGCTTCCTCGGCTTCAGACTCAAGTCCATGCCCGACAACGCGACCGGCAAGATCCCGTACGGCGCTCCTGTCATCGTAAACTATGTTTACGAGCAGACCAGCACCGACGTCACCCTGCACGTAAAGCACGGCGGCAGCGAGACCTATGTTCCTTATCTGTGGCTCTGGGGCTCCGACCTCAGCGGCGCGGATGCCGGAAACTTCTCACCGTCACAGAGCTGGCCCGGCGGACCTATCCCCGAGGGCGAAAACGGCTGGTATGATTACAGCTTCCACTTTGAGGGAATGGGTACCTACAACGTCATCGTCAACGACGGCAGCGATCTCCAGACCATGGACTACAAGGGCTTCATCGAAAACGAGATGTGGATCGTGATCGACGACGCAAAGGCCGAGAACAAGGGCGATTACCTCCTGTTCTACGCCGGAAATCCCGACACAGACCCCAACGCTCCCGTAGTTACAGTCGGATAAAAATTCCATAATAACGCACTTAGGGCGGCTCAAACGAGCCGCCCTATTTAGCTTTATTCGGTTAATGATTATTTGAATATCACGGTAAAAACGGTTCCGTTTTCCTTGCTGCTTGAAGCCGTGAGTTTTCCGTTCATGCTCTCGACTATGCTCCGGGCTATCGACAGCCCGAGACCGTAGCCCTTGGTGGTGCGTGACTTTTCGGCGCGGTAGAAGCGGTCAAAGATGTGGCTGAGCTCGTCCTTTTCGAGGACTGCTCCGTAGTCCTTGACCGAGAATTCGGTAAACCCCCCGTTTTTGTGCAGGCTGATCGTCACCGTAGTATCCTCGTCGGCGTATTTTACGGCGTTGTCAACAAGGATATGGGTAAGCTGGTTGAGCTGAGTGGGATTGCCGCGAAGGACGACCCCGCTCTGAATGTCGGCGTCGATCATGACCTGCTTTTCAAAGGCGACCGGCTCAAAGTTCAGTGCGCAGCCCTCTGCGAGCTCGCTGAAATCGACGTCGCTAAGCTCGACGTTAGCGCTGCCCGCGTCGGATTTGGCGAGGAAGAGCATCTGATCTATAAGCTGCTTCATGTGCTGAGCCTCCTCCTCGGTGCTCTCGAGCCACTGCTGTTCGTCGCTTACCTTGGAGTCCTTGTGCGTCATCATAATATTGTTATTCGCCAAAATGACCGTCAGCGGAGTTTTCAGCTCATGAGAGGCGTCGGCAACGAATTGCTTCTGCTTGGTCCATGCCTCCTTGACGGGCTTGACCGCGATACCGGACAGCCAAAGGCTGATCAGGAACACCACGATCATGCTTCCGAGAAACAGTCCGCTGTTGAGCAGGACGGCGTTTCTGAGTGAGGTGCTCACGCTGCTGCTGTCCGCGAGTGCGAGCCTGTAACCGTCGGCGTTTTCACGCTTGCTGAAAACCAGACCCCTGCCGAAGAGGATCCCGCTCTGCTCGCTGTCCTTCACGGCCTCCGAGACCGCGGCTTTAAGCTCGTCGTCGTCGATGGTGGCGTTCTTTTCAGTGACGTTAAGGATATTGCCGTCCCTGTCGACCTCAACGAGCACATATGAGGAGATCTCCATAAACGGCTCGTTGCGGCTGCCTCGGTTTCCAATTTTTACGGGCATATCCGCCGTGTCATTCGTCGCCGGAGCAAAGCCGCCGTCAAAGCCTTCGCCCGATCTGTCTCCGTTCCCGAAGGGCATACCATCCTTTATTTCGACGTCGAGCGCGCGGTTGAGTCCATGCTCGAGCTGTTCCGCGGAGCTTTTGAAGCTGTTCACGCACAGCGCTGTGAAAACGCCGATCAACAGCACGCCGACCAGCAGCATATTTATAAGTATTATCTGTCGTCTGAGCTTTTTAATCATCGCGGCTCTCCAATCTGTATCCGACCTTTTTGATCGCCTTTATCTCGCTTGTCGATTGGATGAAGTTCAGCTTGCGGCGCAAAAAGGAGACGTAAGCCTCGACGTTGTTCGAGCCTGCGTCCGAGTCATAGCCCCAGACCTTGGTGATTATGTCCTCCTTTGAGATGATGATGTCGCGGTTGGCGATAAGCAGCTTCATTATCTCAGCTTCCTTGAAATTAAGGTGTACGGATTTGCTGCCCTTGCTCAGCATACCCGTAGAGGCATTGAACTGAAAGTCGCCGAACGAGGATTCGTCGAGTATGACCTCGCCCTTTCTGCGCGTCAGCGCCTTGATCCTCGCCAGCAGCTCCTCGGGAGCAAAGGGCTTGGTCATATAGTCGTCGGCTCCGCTGTCGAGTCCGCTAACCTTGTCGCCCACGGTATCCTTGGCGGTCAGCATCAGGATCGGGGTCTGTATCTTGTTTTTCCTCAGCTCGCGCGCGACCGAAAAGCCGTCGCGGAAGGGGATCATAACGTCGAGTATGATCACGTCGTAGATACCGCTGAGTCCGTATTCCAAGCCGTCCTCGCCGTCGTAAACCACATCCGCCATATATTTTTGTTCGGTCAAAATCTGTTTCAGAGCGCTTGCCAGGCGCTTTTCATCCTCTACTATCAATATGTTCATGCGATCCCTCTTTCCGTTGCTTTTTCATTATTATAGCATGATAAATAATAACCGACAAGCCTTAAAAAATCCATAAAGACCAAATAAAAAAGTTTTTTAAAAACTTAAAAGCTTTTAAGGCTTTTTTAAGGTTGACAGTCTACAATACAGCCATACCAAACAGAAAGGGGCTTCGATATGAATATTCAGACCGTTTTTGAAAGAACCGAAACCAAGTATATAATCACCCTCGGTCAGCGCAGAAGGCTGCTTGAGCTGATAAGCGGATATATCAAGGCGGATGAATACGGCGAAAGCACCGTGTGCAGTCTGTATTTTGACACCGACGATTACCGCCTGATACGCAGCTCGCTCGACAAGCCGGTCTACAAGGAAAAGCTCAGGCTTCGCAGCTATTCGACTCCCAAGCAGGAGAGCAAGGTTTTTCTCGAGCTGAAAAAGAAGTATTCGGGCGTCGTGTACAAGAGGAGAGAGACCCTTCGCTACAGAGAAGCGATGGGATACCTCAGAACCGGCGTAGCTCCGGTCGATACCCAGATAATGCGCGAGATCGACTGGGCGATGCGCTACTACAAGGGACTGAAGCCTAAAATGTTCATCGCTTACGACCGCACCGCCTTTTACAGCAAGACCGATCACGAGCTGAGGATCACCTTTGACAAGAACGTCCGCTACCGCACCGACGACCTCGACCTCGCCTCAGGCAGCTACGGCGAGAGGATACTCGATCACGACAAGTGCATAATGGAGATCAAGGCGCTCAATTCCATGCCGCTCTGGCTGGTCGACGCGCTGGGCGCCCTCGGGATACTCCCGGGCAGCTTCTCCAAATACGGCACCGCGTACGCCCGCGAGATACAGCGTAAAAATATTATGAATTACGGAGGACAGAACTGTGCTTAGTACTATATTTTCACCTATCTACTCATCCGGAGAGCTTTCAATAACAATATATCTTATCTGTCTGGCGGCGTCCCTTGTATTAGGCGCCGTGATCGCCGGGGTCTCGGCGGTCAAGAGCAGGGCGAGCAAAAGCTTTCTTTTAGCTCTGGTTCTGCTTCCCGCGATAGTCCAAACGCTGATTATGCTGGTAAACGATAACGTCGGCGCAGGCGTCGCGGTAATGGGCGCATTCTCACTGGTACGCTTTCGCAGCGCTCCCGGCTCCGCAAAGGAGATCGTCGGCATCTTCCTCGCAATGGCGGCGGGACTTGCGACCGCAAAGGGCTATATCGCTCTTGCCGCTCTCTTCGTCCTTATCATCAGCGCGTTCATCCTGCTCTCGAACTTTATCAAGCTCAAGGAGCGCGACGACCTCGTAAGGGAGCTCAGGATCACTGTCCCCGAGGATCTCAACTACGCCCATGAATTTGACGACCTGTTCAAAAAGTACACAAAGTCAGCAAAGCTCGTAAACGTCAAGACCTCAAACATGGGCAGCCTTTACAAGCTTCTCTACAATATCGAGCTGAAGGACGAGGAGCAGATGCAGAGCTTCATCGACGAGCTTCGCTGCCGCAACGGCAACCTCGAGATCGCCCTGATGATCCCCGCGGCGGAGGGCAACATCCTCTGATTATTTTGATATCCCCTCATTTTTCATAAATATCTCCTTGGGTAAGAGCACATCGCAGCGGTGTGCTCTTACTATTTGCCGCCAAAATCGCGTAATTTCTGCGTCAGCCCGCGAATTTTTTTGAATAAAAGCCTTTTATATTGAGCGCGTTTGTGTTATAATAACACAGTATGCAGATTGATTTTCAGGAGATGATATGATGAATGCGATCAAGGTCGAAAGGATCGCCGACGGGGTATATTTCAACAGCGTCCGCGACAGCCGTTTCAAGACCATGCGGATAACCGCTAATCTGATACTTCCGCTTTGCGCCGAGACCGCCTCGGAGAACGCTTTGCTCGCGGGCGTGCTTACGCGCTCATGCAGGGCTTATCCGGACTTTACCGCTTTGAGCAGAAGGCTTGCCTATCTTTACGGAGCCGATCTGAGCTTCGCCGTCCACAAGATCGGCGACCGCCAGCTTATCAGCATCACGGTTTCGGGACTTGATGACCGTTACGCGCTCGGTGACGAGAGCGTGGCGCGCGAGCTTTCGCTGCTGCTCTGCTGCGCGATATTCGAGCCCAACTTCAACGCCGACGGTCTTTTTGTCGCCTCCGACGTCGAACAGGAGCGGCGGCAGCTTCTCGACACTATCGAGGCTGAGTTCAACGACAAGAGGCTCTATGCCAACGCGCGCATGATAAGCGAGATGTGCTCGGGCGAATGCTACGGCGTGCGCCGCTTCGGTACCGCCGAGCAGGTAGCTGCGGTCACTGCAGAACAGCTCGTTGAGGCATGGAAAAGAATGCTAAAGACCTCACAGGTTCAGATAATGTATATAGGCGACTCCTCGCCCGACAGGGTAAAGGAGGTCTTTTCCGACGCCTTCGCCAAAATCGAGCGTCAGCCGTCGGAGATAGTCAGCACCGCTTCCTATGACGTCGCCGGGGTCATGGAATTCGGCGATGAGATGGAGCTATCACAGTCGAAGCTCGTCATGGGCTTCAGGACGGGCATCTCGGGAGACGCCGACGAGGTCAACCGCGCGCGCCTGATGTGCGCCGTGCTCGGAGGCACCGTGAGCTCAAAGCTTTTCCTGAATGTTCGTGAAAAGCAGAGCCTTTGCTACTACTGCGCCTCGCGCTATGACCGTCAAAAGGGCATAATGGTGGTTGACAGCGGCGTGGAAAACGCAAACCTCGAGCGCACCCGCGACGCGATTCTAAAGGAGATCGAGGATATGAAGAACGGAGTGATCTCCGACTTCGAGCTTGAATCCGCAAAGCTTGCCGTGATCAACAGCTTCCGCTCCTCAAACGACACCGTCGGCGGCATCGAATCATGGTATTCCTCGCAGCTCTTCGATAAGAACTACCTCTCGATAGAGCAGCTTTCGGATTCCGTGGACGCGGTAACAAAGGATGAGGTAGTCGAGGCGGCAAAAATGCTGAAGCTCGACACCGTATATATGCTCAGAGGAACGGGGGTCAGCGAATGAAAATCACGGAAATCAAATCCGACGCCTTGGGCGACAGCTATAAGAGGATAGAGCATCCCTCTGGGCTGACGATCTACGTTTATCCCAAGGAGGGCTACAACTCAGCCTACGCCATTATCGGAACAAAATACGGCAGCATAAACACCTGCTTTTCACTGGACGGCGGCGAAAAAATCACCGTACCGGACGGAATAGCTCATTATCTCGAGCACAAGCTGTTCGAGAGCGAGGACGGCGACGCCTTCGCGCGCTATGCTCAAACCGGAGCGAACGCCAACGCCTACACGAGCTTTGAAAAGACCTGCTATCTGTTCTCCTGCACCGACCGCTTTGAGGACAGCCTCGAGATCCTTCTCGACTTTGTCCAGAGCCCGTATTTCACCGCAGAAACTGTTGCCAAGGAACAGGGGATAATCGGTCAGGAGATCAAGATGTACGACGATTCTCCGGACTGGCGCGTGATGTTCAATATGCTCGAGAAGATGTATCACCGCCATCCGGTAAGGATAGATATCGCCGGAACAGTCGAGTCTATCGCCGAGATCACCGCCGAGAAGCTTTATCAATGCTACAACACCTTCTATAATCTCAACAATATGGCGCTCTGCGTTGCAGGAAACGTGACCGCCGAGCAGGTCGTTTCGATCTGCGACAGGATGCTCAAGCCCTGCGAAAAGCACGAGATCACAAACTATTTCGAGGACGAGCCCTATGAGATAGTCGAGCCCTATGTCGAGCAGGACTTTTCCGTTGCGATGCCGATGTTCAACCTCGGTTTCAAGGAACGCGCCGAGCGTGAGCTCAATGTAAACGAGCTTGCCGAGACCGAGATACTGCTTTCGATGCTCGCCTCGCCGACGGCTCCGCTTTACCGCGAGCTGATGGACAACAACCTGATCAACAGCAGCTTCAGCTATGAGCTGTTTGAGGGACCGGGCTACTGCGCGGTCATCTTCGGCGGCGAGTCCCGCGCGCCCAAGCAGGCGGCGGAGATGATAAAAGAGTATATCGAGAAGGTCAGGAAAGAGGGCCTTGATCCCGAGGACTTCGAGATCGCCAAGCGCAGCGCCTACGGCGACAACGTCTCCTCACTCAACAACGTCTCTTCGATAGCCAACAATATCATGTCCTATCATTTCAACGGCAACGAGCTGTTTTCATATCTTGACGCGATCGGCAGCGTCACGCTTGAGGATGTTTCACGCAGGCTCGGCGAGATACTCAACGTCGAAAACTGTACGCTTTCCGTTGTGAAAAACGCTGAACAGGAGGTATAAGATGGATATTTTTCACGTATCGTTTCCGAATATAGGCTGGCAATTCGACATAAGCCGAGTTGCATTTCAGGTCGGATCTATCAAGGTCTATTGGTACGGCATACTGATCGCCTGCGGTCTGCTGCTCTCGGTGTGCTACGCATGGTTTTCGGCGCCGCGATATAAGGTCGACAGGGTGAAGCTGATGAACTGCGTGCTCGTCGGCGTCGTCACCGGCATAATCGGCGCGAGGCTTTACTATGTGCTGTTCAGTTGGAATGACTACAAGGACAATCTGATTAGAGTATTCTATATCCATGAGGGCGGTCTCGCTATCTACGGCGGCATAATCGGCGCGCTGATCGGCGGTCTCATCATGGCGAAGATACAGAATATGAAGTTCCTGCCGATCCTCGATATCACGATGATAAGCTTTCTGATCGGACAGGGAATAGGACGCTGGGGCAACTTCATGAACCAAGAGGCGTTCGGCACCGTCACCGACCTGCCGTGGGCGATGATGAGCGAGGGTACGGGGATGCAGCCCGTACATCCCTGCTTCCTTTACGAATCGCTCTGGTGTCTGCTCGGCTTTGTGCTGCTGCACTTCTACGGAAAATACCGCCAGCGTTATCCCGGTCAGATATTTTTTATGTACCTTGTCTGGTACGGTTTTGAGCGTATGATCGTTGAGGGTCTGCGCACCGACAGCCTCTATCTGCCCTTTAAGCTTTTCGGCATGGACATACGCGTTTCTCAGGTGCTTTCAGCCGCACTGTTTATCACAGGCGTAGTATTCCTTATCATCAACTTCAAAAAGGAGGATCCCTTCTATGCAAATTATAGACGGAAAAAAGGTGTCAGCGGCGGTAAAAGAAAGCGTAAGGCTTGAGACCGAGGCACTCAAAGAGAAATACGGCGTTACCCCGGGGCTTGCGGTAATAATCGTCGGCGACGATCCCGCGTCGAGGGTCTACGTTAACAATAAGAAGAAGGCGTGCGAGCTGGTCGGCTTTCGTTCGGTCGAATACGCGCTGCCAGCGGAAACTACGCAGGAGCAGCTTCTCGATCTCGTCAGAGAGCTCAACGGTGACAGCTCGATCAACGGCATCCTCTGTCAGCTTCCGCTGCCCAAGCACCTCGACGACAAGGCTGTGATCGAGGCTATAAGCCCCGAAAAGGACGTTGACGCCTTCCACGCAGTCAACGTCGGCAAGATAATGCTCGGAGAGTACGACTTCCTGCCCTGCACTCCCGCAGGCGTGATGGAGATGCTTCACTCCTACAATATCCCGGTCGAGGGCAGGGAGTGCGTAGTTATAGGCAGAAGCAACATCGTCGGAAAGCCGATGGGAATGCTGCTGCTCCACGAAAACGGAACGGTCACAATCTGTCACAGCCGTACCAAGAATCTCGCCGAGGTATGCCGCCGCGCTGATATCCTTGTGGCGGCGGTGGGCAAGCCCAAGTTCGTTACCGCCGATATGGTCAAGGAGGGCGCGGTCGTGATCGATGTAGGCATGGACAGGGACGAAAACGGAAAGCTCTGCGGCGACGTCGATTTTGAAAATGTCAAGGAAAAATGCTCCTACATAACTCCCGTACCCGGCGGAGTAGGTCCCATGACCATCGCTACCCTTATGAAAAACACTCTCAAGGCGTGCAGACTGCAAAACGGGATAGAGTAATTCGGAATGCAGGCTTTGAGCTTAAAAAAAGTCCTTGACTTTTAAACCCCTTTGTGGTATATTATATAAGCCGCATACTGTGGGTCACTAAGCGATATTATCCACCCATAGGTAGCGAGCCCATTGTAAAGGATTGAAAGTATGTACGCAGTAATTCAGACAGGCGGCAAGCAGTACAAGGTTACCAATGACGACGTAATCTTTATCGAAAAGCTTGACGTTGAGGCAAACGACACCGTTACCTTCGACGTAGTTGCCATCGGCAGCGACGACGGCATCAAGGTCGGCGCTCCCTTTGTGGAAGGCGCAAAGGTCACGGCTGAGGTTCTCAAGAACGGTAAGGGCAAGAAAATCAGAGTTGCGACCTACAAGCCTAAGAAGGGCGAGAAGAGAACAAAGGGTCACAGACAGCCTTACACTCAGGTGAAGATCACTTCTATCGAAGCCTGATGACTACGGTAAGCTTTCGGGAATCCGAAGGCGTTCTGCTCGGCTTCACAGCTTCGGGGCATTCCGGTTACGCCGACGAGGGCGAGGACATCGTCTGCGCGGCGATCAGCTCCGCGACGCTGATGGCGGCAAACACCATAACGGAGATTCTTCAGCTTAAACCCGATATTACCGCAAATGACGACGGATTCCTGAGCTTGGATCTGTCAAAACCGGACGCCGAAACCGCAAGGGTAGTCCTTGAGGGACTGAGGCTCCATTTGGTTGCTCTTTCACAGGAGTACAAACGATTTCTTAAAGTTAAAATTTCGGAGGTGTAAGGTAATGCTTAAAATAAACATCCAGTTATTCGCTCACAAAAAAGGTATGGGTTCCACCAAGAACGGCCGTGACAGCGAATCCAAGCGTCTCGGCGTAAAGCGCGCGGACGGTCAGAAGGTTCTCGCGGGCAACATTTCAGAAGGTTCTCGCGGGCAACATTCTTGTAAAGCAGAGAGGCACTCACATCCATCCCGGCGAGAACGTCGGCAGAGGCTCTGATGATACTCTGTTTGCGAAGATCGACGGCGTACTCAGATTTGAGCGCATGGGCAAGGACAGAAAGCGCGCGAGCGTTTATCCTGTCGAGCAGTAATTATCAAGGGTGGATGTAAATATCCACCCTTTTCTTTTAGGAGGGTGACGCTATCATGTTTGTTGACAAGGCTCACATCAAGATCAAGGCGGGAGACGGAGGCGACGGAGCCGTAGCGTTTCACCGCGAAAAATACGTCGCCGCGGGCGGCCCCGACGGAGGCGACGGAGGCAGGGGCGGCAATATCGTCTTTGTAGCTGACTCTAACCTCTCGACGCTTGCCGATTTCCGCTACAAGCGCAAGTACGTCGCAAAAAAGGGTGAAAACGGCAGAGGCGGCCGCTGCCGCGGCAAAAACGCCGAGGATCTGATCATCCGCGTTCCCGTCGGAACACTCATCAAGGAGGAGCAGAGCGGACGGATACTTGCCGATATCTCGGACTTTGAGCCGCATATTGTGGCGAGGGGCGGCAAGGGAGGCTGGGGCAATACCCATTTTGCGACCCCTGTGCGCCAGGTCCCGCGCTTTGCGAAGCCCGGACTTCCCGGCGAGGAGTTCGACGTTGTGCTCGAGCTCAAGCTGCTCGCCGATGTCGGTCTGGTCGGCTTTCCCAATGTCGGAAAAAGCACGCTCGTTTCCGTCGTTTCACAGGCAAAGCCCGAGATCGCCAACTACCACTTCACCACGATAACTCCCGTTTTGGGCGTCGTGTCGATGGGCGAGGGCTCGGCCTTCGTCATGGCTGATATCCCGGGGCTCATCGAGGGCGCGTGGCAGGGCACCGGACTCGGTCATCAGTTCCTGCGCCACGTAGAACGCTGCCGGATGCTCGTCCATATAGTCGATGTTTCGGGCAGCGAGGGAAGAGACCCCGTCGAGGATTTCGAGACGATAAACGCAGAGCTTAAAAAATTCAACCCCGAGCTCGCCGAACGCCCGATGATAGTCGCCGGCAACAAGTGCGACATGGCGACCGACGAGCAGATCGAAGCCTTCAAGCAGTATGTCAACTCAAAGGGCTACGACTTTTTCCCGATCATGGCGGCTATACGCTACGACGTCGATCCTCTGCTGAAGAAGATACAGGAGATGCTCTCGATCCTTCCTCCGATCACCCGCTACGAGCCCGAGCCTGCCCCGGTGCTTTCGGTCGAGGATTTTGACGACCACAGCGTCGACATCAAAAATGTCAATGGCATATACACCGTCGAGGCGGACTGGCTGCTTCAGGTGATGAAGGGTATCAACTTTGAGGATTACGAGAGCCTAAACTACTTCCAGAAGGTGCTCGTCAACGGCGGCGTGATCCAAGCCTTGCGCGACAAGGGCTGCGAGGACGGCGACACCGTTTCGATCTACGACGTCGAGTTCGACTTTATGGAGTAAGCGCATGGAAAACGAAGCAAGAACAAATGCCGACGCGTATTCTCCGCTGACGCTCGCCTTTATCGGCGACGGAGTTTACGACCTGCTTGTGCGCGATATGCTCGTGCGCGAGGCAAACCGCCCGGTAGGAGAGCTCAACCGCCGCAAGGTTCAGCTCGTCAACTGCAAAAGTCAGGCTAAAACCGCCGCCGCGCTGCTGCCTGTCCTCACGGAGAGGGAGCAGAGCGTATATAAGCGCGGCAGGAACGCCGCTCCCAAATGCACCCCAAAAAACGCCTCCGTCGCCGATTATCACAGCGCGACGGGCTTGGAGGCGCTGTTCGGGTATCTTTACCTCAGCGGTGAACGTCAGCGTATCGAGGAGCTGTTCTCGATCATCGTCGGTCAAGCAGAAAAATGAACAAACATCACGCCGTGTTAACAAAAGAAGAACACGGCGTATTTTTTTGCTTATTTTACAAAAAACTATTTCATATTCCGTCCGATTATGTTATAATAGGTTTACCAATATGGATTTTTACAGAAAGACGGTGATTTTAATTGCTTAAAAGAATATTAGCTGCATCTTTATCTGCACTCATGCTCACGGGTACCGCCGCGTTGTTCGCGGGCTGCGAGAACGGGAGCAGCTCTCAGACCCAAAGCGGAACGACCTCGGAAAACACCGAGGAGACCTCAGCTCCGGCGGAGCAGAAGGTGACCGAAAAGGAGGCTCACGTCGCCAACGGAGCGATCCTCCAGTGCTTTAGCTGGGATTTCAACACCATCAAGGAGTCGATCCCCGACATCTCGGCGGCGGGCTTCACCGCTGTGCAGACCTCGCCTGTCAACGAATGCCTGCCCGGTGAGAACGGCGGCATGGAGCTTTACGGCGACGGAAAGTGGTACTACCACTATCAGCCCACCGATTTCAAGATCGGCAACTATCAGCTCGGAACCCGCGACGAATTCAAGGCGATGTGCGACGAGGCTGAGAAATACGGCGTCAGCGTGATCGTCGACATTATCGCCAACCACACCACGCCTCAGCTCGACGCTGTCTCCGAGGAACTGGTAAAAGCCGGCGGCGGCAGCTTTGAGACCCTTTTCCATGAGCACAACAAGGGAGACATCACCGATTACAGCGACCGTCTCCAGTGTACTACCGCTAAAATGGGCGGACTGCCCGACATCAACACTGAGCGTCCCTCTTTCCAGGATTATTTTCTGACCTTCGTCAACGACTGCATCGACTGCGGCGCGGACGGCTTCCGTTACGATACCGCCAAGCACATCGGTCTGCCCGACGATCCCAAGGAGGAGGACGGCTTTGAAAACAATTTCTGGCCGCGCGTCACGACCGAGATCCACAATGCCGACGATATGTTCATTTACGGCGAGGTGCTCCAGGGCGGCAACGACCGTCTTGCCGACTACATCTCCGTGATCGGAAGGACCACCGCCAGCACCTACGGCAGCAAGATCCGCTCGGCTTTGATGAATAACATGATCGATACCTCCGCTGTCAAGGAGTACTGGATCGGCAGCGCACCCGACAGCAGGATCGTCACCTGGGTCGAGTCTCACGACAACTACATCAACGACGGCACCTGGTTTGAGCTCAACAACGAGCAGGTCATCCTCGGCTGGTGCATAATTTCCGCAAGACAGGGCGGCACGCCGCTGTTCTTCTCGCGTCCTTATCTCTGCTCCGATGCCAGCGAATGGGGAATGAACCGCATCGGCGCTCAGGGCGACGATATGTACAAGGACGCCAGGGTATCCGCCGTCAACTTCTTCCGTCAGGCTATGACAGGCGAGGAGGAGACCCTTGTGAATCCCGAAAACGACTCCACGGCTCTGCTCATCGAGCGCGGCGACAAGGGCGTAGTCATTGTCAACACCTCCGGCGAGCTCAAGGTCGATTTTGACATCAACCTCCCCGACGGCGAATACACCGACCGCGTGGACGGCAAGACCGTATACACCGTCAAGGGCGGCAAGCTCACCTCGGCTTCCGCAGTTCCCGAAAACAGCGTCGTAGTTCTCTACAACGAGGGCTACACCGAGCACACCGCACACGCAAACGTCGGCGTTGCCGAGGATACGCAGTTTGTTATCGGCGAAGCGAGCACCGAGGTCACCCTGACCCTTGAAAACGCCGACGAGGGAACCTATGCTCTCAACGGCGGCAAGGAGACCGCATTCAAAAACGGCGACAAGGTAAAGGTAGAGAAGCCCTCCGACGGCAACGTCGCCCGGCTTGAGCTCCGCGCCAAGAATCCCGACGGCACCTCAACCTATGAGCGCGCCGAGTTCACCTTCCGCCGGAATAAGGTTATCACCAAGGGCACAAAGGTTTATTTCAAAAAGCCCGACAGCTGGGGCGATGAGATCAATATCTATATTTACAATCTTGACGACGAGGAGAGCAAGCCCTGGCCCGGCTCTGAGATGACAAAGGAATCAGACGGCACCTACAGCTACGCCTTCCTCAAGGATTGGGACAACCCGCTGATAATCTTCAACGAAGGCGAGGGCGGGGCGCAGTATCCCGCCGACAGGGGCTTTGACGTTGAGCCCGACAAGGCCTACACAGTAGAATAACCCCGGAGGAAAAACATAATGAGCGAAAACAATATTAAAGTAGAGGGCAGCAATATCCCTGCCGAAGACATCAAAAACCCTGCGCTTAAGGAAGCTATCGAGGCAATGCAGGCGGAGGGCAGCAAGGAGAACATCGACAAGATGATCTCTGCCTGCGTCGAGGCGAGGTTCATCCTGCCCGCGCTGGTTCGTCAAATACCCAGCGCGCGCACCGAGAACGGCAGAACGGTCATGGGCAATTCGACCCAGGTGCAGTTCCGTCTGCTCGAGAACAAAAAAAAGGAGAAGTTCTTCGGCGTGTTCACCGACATCGACGAGCTCAGGCTCTGGAACGGCACCGACAAGGCTCATAAGGTCGTCACCGATTTTGACAGCCTCGCCCAGATGGTGATGGATCCCAAGGCGGGCGTGCTCGGCTTTGTTATCAATCCGTTCGGCAAGAGCGTGACCTTCCCCAAGAGCATGGTGCATTCCATCAAGCAGCAGCGCGACTATCTGAAGATGGAGAAAAACACCCTCAAGGACGGCGCTCAGATCAAGCTCGGCGAGCCCAAGGAATACCCCATCGACCTGATGGCGGCGCTGATCAACCATTTCAGCACCGAGCCGGGCGTCAACGCCGCGTTCCTGCGCATGATCGAGCAGGACGGCAAGATGAGCTATTTTATCGTTGTTGATTTTATCGGCGACATGGCGGCGACCTTCGACGGCATTTCCGACGTTGCCCAGCCCTTCCTCGACGATGAGATCGAGCTCTCGATGATGCCCTTCTCGATGGAATTCGCCCGCAACGCGGTCAAGGGTATCGAGCCCTTCTATGTAAAGCCCCGCGAGGAAGAATAACTGATACAGCTAAACGGCGTGCGCACCCCTGTGCGAGCGCCGTTTTCATTCGGCTTGCTTTCTTTTGACATTTTCGGCGCGACCGATGTGTTATACTGTAAAAAATAACAGCTATTGTGAAATCAAGCTGAAAAGTGGCAAATTATTATTGCATTTTTGTTCTCCGGAAAGTATAATAGAAGTATAAAACGGAAATAACGAAAGAAGTGGCAGTATGAAATACCACAAGCTGGTTGAAAACGCGGTCAAGCCCAAGGGCTTCTGGGGCAGACTTATGATAAAATCAATGAACATAGGACACAGCGAGCTCACCGACTGGGCGCTTGAGCATCTGAGCATTGACAGCTCGGACATTCTGCTCGACGTCGGCTGCGGCGGCGGTAAAACCGTGGACAAGCTCTGCCGCAGGGTGACTATGGGTAAGGTGTACGGCGTTGATTATTCCGAGCTCTGCGTCAAGAAATCCGAGAAGCTCAACCGCAGGAATATCCTCTGCGGCAAGGCGAAGATACTGCGCGCGGGTGTTTCAAAGCTGCCGTTCGAGAGCGATACCTTTGATTCGGTCATCGCCGTGGAGACATATTATTTCTGGCCTGACAAGCTTCACGACCTGATGGAGATCGACCGCGTCCTAAAGCCCCGGGGCAGGCTGATGCTTGTGTTTGAGATGCTCGCCGACGACAGCGATCCCGAAAAATGGCGCGCGGTAGAGGACAGGCTCAACATTAAGGCAGTCAGCAAAAACGGAGTGACCGATATGTTGCTTCGCGCCGGCTATCAGAACGTCAGATCGTTTACGGAGGGCGAGAAGGGCTGGCTTTGCGTCATCGCAGAAAAGGAGGATCTATGAAAGCGCTAATCACCGGAGCAAGCTCCGGAATCGGAAAAGAGTTCGCAAGATACCTCGCCGAGCTCGGCTATGACCTGATCATCGCCGCCCGCCGCACCGACGAGCTTAACAAGCTGCGCGACGAGCTCGACAGCGTAAATGTGCGCGTGATAACTATCGACCTCTCGCGCGAGCAGGATGCCTACGATCTGTACGATCACCTCAAAAACGAGGAGATAGACTTTTTGATCAACAACGCCGGCTTCGGCGCCTTCGGCGAATTCAAGGATGTGCCGCTTGAACGCGAGATGGAGCTGATCCACACCAACGTCTGCGCGGTGCATATTCTCACAAAGCTGTTCCTGCAGGATATGCTCGTGCGCGACAGCGGAACGATACTCAATGTCGGCTCGTTGGCGGGCTTTTCGGCAGGTCCCAAGCTTTCGAGCTACTACGCCTCAAAGAATTACGTCGTCAGGCTGACTCAGGCGATACACGAGGAGCTTCGCCGCAGCGGAAGCAAGGTCAAGGTCTCGGTGCTCTGTCCCGGACCAGTTCAAACCAATTTCGACAATGTGGCGAACGTGAAATTCTCGGTCAAGGGCATGAAGCCGAGGGACGTCGCGCGCTGCGGCGTTAAAAAGGCGCTGAAAGGCAAAGCTGTGATTATCCCGGGCTTCGGCATGAAGGCGGCTAAATTCTTCGAGCACTTCCTCGGAGAAAACGCGCTGACAAGCTTAAACTACAACGTACAGTCAAGAAAAGACGGATAGATTATGCGCAACCTGATCAAACGTGTATGGGGATTCTTCGATCCTCTGATATCCAAGGCATTCCGCGATAACATTTACGCTATCGCGGGTCAGTCTGCGTTTTTTCTGGTGCTGTCGGTCTTTCCGCTTGCGATGTTCGTTGTCTCTATGCTTCAAAACTTCCATATCCCTATCGAAACGGTCAAAGGCGTATTGAGCATTATCCTCAATCAAAACGCCACCGATTATGTGACGGATTTTCTCAATAACGTGTCCAAAAACACAACGAGCATTTCCTTTGTGACCCTGCTGATCACCCTGTGGTCGGCTTCACAGGGCGCGCACGCCGTCACGAACGGTCTCAACCGCGTCCACAATACCCACGAAAACCGCAACTGGCTGTTTTTGAGACTGCGCTCGATGCTGATCACCGTCATCATCTTTTTCATCCTTTTCGGATCGATGATGCTGATCGTATTCGGCGGAGAGCTCAACAAGCTGCTTGAACCGCATTTAAAGTATCTGCCGGAGTTCATCTCCTTTCTCTACGGCTCGCGCTTTGTCATCATTTATGTTTACGTTGTGCTGCTGTTTCAGCTCATTTACTGCTTTTTCCCGAATTTTGACAGAGAGCTGCGCCACAAATACAACTTTCGCAATCAGCTTCCTGGCGCGGTGTTCAGCGCGACGGCGTGGTTTTTGATGTCGTTCGGCATTTCGATATACGTCGGCGACTTCAACGGCTTTTCGATCTACGGCAGTCTGATGAAGCTCGTCGTCGTCATGGTTTGGCTTTATTACTGCATAGTCTGCCTGATGCTCGGCGCGGAGATCAACTGCGTCTATCACGAGCGGATAAAGAGCTTCAGCCTTCGCACACTGTTCGGTAAACAAAAAAAGAAAACAAAGAAAAATAATAATAAACGAAAGAAACGAAAAAAATAAGGCGTGAGTATTTTTGCGCCTTTTTTACATTTTTTTAGAAAAATTTAAAACCGAATCACACCTCCGAAGCGTGTTAATATTGAAGGGAGGGGAGAGGATGAGCAGCGGCGAAAGGCGGTACGCCGGTCTTTGCTATGAGCAGGCTGTGCGGCGCTACTCGGATACGGTCACAAAGGTTTGCGTCATGCGGCTGCAGAGCATGGCGGACGCCGAGGACTGCTATCAGAATACCTTTATAAAGCTTTATTACAAATCCCCTGACTTCACCGATGAGGAGCACCTAAAGGCGTGGCTGATCCGCGTTGCGATACGCGAATGCGTCTCCTATATCCGCAAGAACCGACGTATTATCCCCTTCGATACCCCGGTCGAGCGTGACGCAGTGCTCTTTGACGAGGACGCCGCCGACCTTTCATGGGCGCTCATGAAAACCCCTCCCAAATACCGTGAGGCGCTATATCTCTATTATGTCGAGCGGTACAAGGTCAGGGAAGTCGCCGATATTCTCGGCAAGAGCGAGAATACGGTCAAGACCCTGCTCAAGCGCGGCAGGGAGCTTCTCCGAGCTGCTTACGGAGGTGACGACGCTTGAACAAGAATGATTTTCAACAGCTAAATGATCTGAAAACTCCCGAAAAATGGCTTAATAACGCAATTAATATTCCGAATAAGAAAAATAATCCCAAGCCGTTTCTCACCAAATCCCGTATAATAGCCTTTGCCGCAGTGCTTGTCGTCGCTGTTGCCGTCGGCGTCACAGTTTTTTCGCTGATGGGCAGAGAGAGTAAAATACCTTCAAAGCCTATTATATCGCCGACTGCTGCACAGTCGACCGCGCCCACCGAGGCTGAGACCGACCGCACTTCAGGCTCCGAGGCTTCATCTTCTTACGAGACAGCTTATGTAGCAACCTATCCCGATCAGACAGCTCCCTCAGCTAAAAACGTTACGGTACCTGACAATACTTCGGGTACGGGGCAGACGGCAGCTTCCGCCGTGACAGAGCCCTATGAAACCGTACAGAGCACGTCGCAGGCGGCGACGGTTCCCGTGCAAACCGAGCCGAGGGAACCTTATGAGACGATAGAACCTGACGTCCCGACGGAGTCGCCCTGGTATTCTTCCGATGACCCCGGCGTCGAGACCGAGCCGGATCCTTACGAAATGCTTGAGCCCAATGATGATCCCGATTCTGATAACTTCGAGCATTTTATGTGTGTGACGATATCGGACAGCAGCGTGTTGAGCGGCGTAAAGTATCTTTACTGTCACATCATCGACAGTGACGGCTATTCACAGACCGCAATGTACACAGGCGCAGAGCGGTTTCAGATAAAAAACAACACCGGGCTCTATAACCCTGCGATCTATCAAAACCTGACCTGCGGAAGCTACACAGTCGTGCTGTATGATAAAAACGGAACATCATATTCGTATCCGGTGGTTTTAGGCGGAACGGATATTTATATCACGATAAATTAAAGGAGGAATAACTATGAAAAAATCAATGCCCAAAGCCATAGTATCGGTCGCGCTGGCTGTCGTTATGGTTATGCTCGCCGTTGTCCCTGCGCTGGCGTCAGACCCCATGGTTCCGGCTGAGGAGCGGTGCAAGGAGCTTGTATGGAGCTATCTCGGGCGCGAATTCTCCAAGATCACGGTGAATTTTACTCCGGATGAGCTCGGCGCGGAGGACTGGTACATTCTCCGCGCGGAGGATCCCAATGTGTCTTACCCCTCGGCGCTTGATGAGTTTTCGATAGGAAAATACTTTTACACCGCGCCGTGTCTGTACGGCACGGGAAAGATATCTCGCCTTGCGACCTATGCGGTCGATCTTAAAAATGAGATAGTATATCCCCTTGAGACAGCGCTTCGTCTCGGGTATATCAACGGTGACGCCTTATATGAAAAGGCTTCGTGGTCCCGGCTGAGGGAGACAAAGGATCTGCAGCTTGCGTTTTGGATGTCGCTTTTGGGCGACGCGGATGAGAACGAGGTCGTCAATGTTGTTGACGCAACGATTATCCAAAAAATGTGCGCCGGTTTTCAATACAGAACAGATTCGGCGCTCGACATGAACGGCGACGGAAAGCTTGACGTGACTGACGCCACGCAGGTTCAAAAGCTCTCAGCGGGCTTCGAGCTTCCGCTGTCCGGGGATGAGGTGACGCTTCGGGGCAATCAGGCGATGATGGACTTCGCCGTCAGGCTGCTTCAGGCGTCGGACACCGACGGCAAAAACGTGCTGATATCTCCGCTTTCCGTGATGTACGCGCTCGCTATGACCGCAAACGGCGCGGAGAGCAAGACCCTCTCTCAGATGGAAAACGTTCTCGGGATGCCGCGCAGCACCATGAACCGTTTCTTCTCGCAGTACGCAAAGGATATCAACCATGCGGAGGATGAAACGCTGAGCGTTGCGAACTCGATCTGGAGCAATTCGCTTCGCCCGGACGTCACCATCAGCGAAGGCTTTTTGAACAGCGTGACCGACAATTACTCAGCCGAGGTCAAGTCTGCGCCGTTCACGCCTGAAACCTTGGGGGATATCAACAAATGGGTCAGCGACAAAACCGGCGGCATGATACCGCAGGTACTCGACGATATCAGCCCCGAGGCGCTGATGTACCTGATCAATGCGCTCTACTTTGAGGCGCTTTGGGAGGAGCCATATATCGGCGCTCAGACCGATTCGTTTACAAACGCGGACGGAAGCAAAAAGGATACGGCATTTTTGTACAGCGACGAAAAGACCTACATTGACGGCTGCGGAACGGGCTTTGTAAAATACTTCAAGCCTAATTCCGACGGCAAATCAAACTACGCCTTTGTCGCTCTGCTGCCCTCCGGCTACGATGACTTAGAGCATTATATCGGTCAGCTCTCGGGCAGGAAGCTCTCGGCAGCTCTGCGCGACTCGGTGCATACCGATGTGCTGACAAGGACGCCCAAGTTCAAGCTGGAGTACGGCACTGAGCTGTCCGCCGTGCTGAAGAGCCTCGGCATGACCGACGCCTTTGACGAGGCAAACGCGGACTTCTCCTCGCTGGTGACTCCCGAATCTCTGTCGTCGCTCTATATCAGCAGGGTCATCCACAAGACCGCGATAGAGCTCGACGAATTCGGCACCAAGGCGGGAGCGTCTACTGTCGTCGAGGTCAAGGAGAGCGCGGCGTACTATGAGACCCCTCCGAAAAAGGTCTACCTCCAGCAGCCCTTCCTCTATATGCTCATTGACGTTCAAACCAACACTCCGCTCTTTATCGGAACGGTCAATCAGCTCTGATATATAACAAAGGACAGACCCGGTTTTTGCCGGGTCTGTTTTTTGCGTCCAAGTTATTTTTATATGTGATTGACATTAAAAATCTTAGGGGGTATAATTGATTTATCAAGAATGAAAGCAGGGATATGCATGATAAAAACGCTTGCCAAGCATATCAGGGGTTACGTAAAGGAGTCGGTTCTGACGCCGGTTTTCATGATCCTCGAGGTGATAATGGAAACGCTGATACCGATGCTGATGGCTACCCTGATCGACGACGGCGTAAACAAGGGCGACCTCGGCCACATCGTTTTGATCGGCGGCTTGATGCTCGGCTGTTCGCTTGTCGCGCTGTTCGGAGGCGCTATGGGCGCCGTGACCGGAGCAAAGGCGTCGGCGGGCTTCGCAAAGAACCTCCGCGCCGCGATGTTCCGCAATATCCAGACCTTTTCCTTTGCGAATATCGACAAATATTCCACCGCGGGACTTGTTACCCGAATGACTACGGACGTGACGAATATCCAGAACGCATATCAGATGATCCTGCGCATCTGCTTCCGCGCTCCGCTCAATCTGATCACGGCGATGACTATGGCGATGATAATCAACGCCAAGCTCGCAAGCGTATATCTCGTAGCGATAGCCTTCCTCGGGATCGTCATGTTTTTTCTCATTCGGAAGACCCACAAATACTTCAATCAGGTCTTTGAGCGCTACGACGACCTCAACGCCAGCGTTCAGGAGAATGTCAGCTCGATCCGCGTGGTAAAGGCGTTCGTGCGCGAAAAGCATGAGATCGGCAAATTCGACCGCGCCGCCGGCAACCTCTACAAGCTATTTGTAAAGGCTGAGAATATGATCGTTTCGGTTTCTCCGCTGATGACTATCACGATCTACAGCTCGATCATCGCAATAAGCTGGCTCGGCGCGAACATGATCGTTCCCACAGTTTCCCAGAGCGGAGAGCTTGTTTCCGAGCTTACCACGGGCGAGCTCACGAGTATGCTTGCCTACTGCATGAATATCCTCATGAGCCTTATGATGGTGGCGTTCATCTTCGTGATGCTCACCATGAGCCTTGCCAGCGCCAAGCGCATAGCGGGCGTCCTCGACGAGCAGTCGAGCCTCACAAATCCCGAAAATCCCGATTACGACGTTCCCGACGGCAGCATTTCCTTTGAGGACGTGAGCTTCTCCTACAGCGAGAAATCCGAGCGCCCGGTGCTCAACCATATCGACCTCAAAATCAGCTCAGGCGAGACCATAGGCATAATCGGCGGTACGGGCAGCTCAAAAACCAGCCTGGTCAACCTGATAGGCAGACTGTACGACGTATCCGAGGGCTGCGTCAAGGTCGGCGGCAAGGACGTCCGCAGCTACGACCTCAAGACCCTGCGTGACGAGGTCTCGGTAGTCCTCCAGAAAAACGTGCTTTTCAGCGGCACGATCCTCGATAACCTCCGCTGGGGCAACGAGAACGCCACCGAGGAGGAATGCGTTCACGCCTGCAGGCTCGCCTGCGCGGACGACTTCATCGAGAGCTTTCCCGACAAGTACAACACCAAGATCGAACAGGGCGGCACAAATGTTTCGGGCGGTCAGAAGCAGCGCCTGTGCATAGCCCGCGCTCTGCTCAAAAAGCCCAAGATACTCATCCTCGACGATTCCACCAGCGCGGTCGACACCGCCACCGACGCCAAGATCCGCAAGGCGTTTGCCGGGGAGATCCCGAACACCACAAAGCTTATTATCTCACAGCGCGTTTCGAGCGTTGAGAACGCCGACCGCATAGTTGTCATGGATCGCGGCGAGATCAACGCCGTAGGCACCCACGACGAGCTGATGAAGTCGTGCGGCATCTACCGCGAGACCTATATAGCCCAGACCGTCGGCAACGGCGACTTCGACAGGAAAGGAGAGATGTGATATGGCGGGTCCCCACGGAAAGCACAATATGCAGCCCCGACCGAAGGTCAAAAACCCGGGAAAAACCTTCAAGCGGCTTTTGGGACTGATCCTTAAAAACTATAAGGTCCATCTGATTTTCGTCCTTTTATGTATTGTCGTCAGCGTGTTCTCGAGCATCCAGGGAACGATGTTCACCAAGACCCTTATCGACGGCTACATCGTCCCGATGGTCGAGACCGTTCAAAACGGCGGAACCGCGGACTTCACTCCGCTGATGTTCGCCATACTGAGGGTAGCCTGCTTCTATCTGCTCGGCGCGGCGGCGACCTACGCCCAGTCGCGGATCATGGTCTATGTCACTCAGGGAACGATGCGCGACCTGCGCTGTCAGATCTTTGAGCACATGGAGACCCTTCCGATCAAATACTTTGACACCCATCCCCACGGCGACATCATGAGCGTCTACACAAACGACGTCGACACCCTGCGCCAGATGGTCAGCCAGAGCATGATCCAGGTATTCTCCAGCGTAATCACGATCGTTTCCGTTTTGGTCAGTATGCTGGTGCTCAGCGTGCCTTTGACCCTTGTGACCCTGCTGATGGTATTCGTCATGCTGATGGTCACCAAGACCCTCGCAGGCAAGAGTGGCAAGTTCTTCCTCGCCCAGCAGACCGACCTCGGCAAGGAAAACGGTTACATCGAGGAGATGATGGCGGGTCAAAAGGTAGTAAAGACCTTTAACCACGAGCAAAAGAGCATCGAGGAATTCGACGAGCTCAACGAGCAGCTCTTTCACAGCTCCTATAACGCCAATATGTTCGCTAACATTCTGATGCCCGTCAACGCGCGTCTCGGCGACGTCAGCTACGTCATCTGCGCAATCGTCGGCGGAATCCTATCGACGGTCGTCGGCATCGGCTTCCTGCACATAAGCCTCGGCACGCTCGTCAGCTTCCTCAGCTTCAACAAGAGCTTCAGCCAGCCGATCAACCAGGTCAGCCAGCAGTTCAACAGCATCATCATGGCTCTCGCCGGAGCTGAGCGCATCTTCGATCTGCTCGACGAGGAAAGCGAGGTCGACAACGGCTACGTCACCCTTGTAAACGCCGAGAAGAAGGACGGAAAGCTCACCGAGACCGATAAAAGAACCGGAATGTGGGCGTGGAAGCACACCCATCAGGCGACCGGCGAGGTCGAGTATAAGCCGCTCGAGGGCGCGCTCGTCATGGATGACGTCGATTTCGGCTACACCGACGACAAGATGGTGCTCCACAATATCGACATCTACGCCAAGCCCGGTCAGAAGATCGCCTTCGTGGGCTCGACGGGCGCGGGCAAGACAACTATAACAAACCTGATAAACCGCTTTTACGATATTCAGGACGGCAAGATACGCTACGATGGTATCAACATCAACAAGATCAAAAAAGCAGATCTCAGGCGGTCTCTCGGCATCGTTTTGCAGGAGACAAATCTGTTCAGCGATACGATAATGGAGAATATCCGCTACGGCAGGCTCGACGCCACCGATGAAGAGGTCATCGCGGCGGCAAAGCTCGCAAATGCCGACAGCTTCATCCGACAGCTCCCCGACGGCTATCAAACTAAGATCAAGGCGGACGGCGGCAATCTCAGCCAGGGACAGCGCCAGATGCTCGCCATCGCTCGAGCCGCTGTCGCCGATCCTCCGGCGCTCATCCTTGACGAGGCGACAAGCTCCATCGATACCAGAACCGAGAAGATGGTTCAGGAGAGCATGGATAAGCTGATGAAGGGCAGAACCACCTTTGTGATCGCGCACAGGCTGTCTACCGTCAAGAATTCCGACTGCATCATAGTGCTCGAGCACGGAAGGATAATCGAGCGCGGCACCCACGACCAGCTCCTTGAACAAAAGGGCAAGTATTATCAGCTCTACACCGGTATGGCTTCATAATAGTAAAAAAGACCTCCGAGGTCGGACAATACCGATTCGGAGGTCATATTTTTATATTCTGTTTACGCCGGATTCGATAGCGGCTTTTTTGACCGCAGCGGCGACCGTTTTGCCGACTCGCGGATCAAATGCATGGGGGAGGATGTAGTCCGCGCTGAGCTTGTCGTCCTCAACAAGAGAGGCAAGGGCGTAGGACGCGGCGATCTTCATCTCCTCGTTGATGTCGCTTGCGCGGCAGTCGAGCGCGCCTCGGAAGATACCGGGGAAGGCGAGCACGTTGTTTATCTGGTTCGGGAAGTCGCTTCTGCCCGTTCCCACAACGGCTGCGCCGGCTTTTTTGGCAAGGTCGGGCATGATCTCGGGGGTGGGGTTAGCCATAGCGAAGATGATCGGGTTCTCGTTCATCGAGCGCACCATATCCTCGGTCACGCAGTTGGGAGCGGAGATACCGAGGAAAACGTCAGCGCCCTTCATAGCGTCCGCAAGAGCTCCGGTTTTGTGCTCGAGATTCGTGATCTCAGCCATTTCCTGCTTGACGGCGTTGAGCCTCGGGTCGCCCTTGCAGATGATGCCCTTGCTGTCGCACATTGTGATATGCTTTACGCCCATATTCATCAGGTGCTTTGCTATTGCGATACCTGCCGCGCCTGCGCCGTTCATAACGATCCTGACCTCGCCGATGCTTTTGCCTGTCAGCTTAAAGGCGTTGAGCAGACCGGCGGCTACGATCACGGCTGTGCCGTGCTGGTCGTCGTGGAAGATCGGGATGTCGCAGATCTCCTTCAGCCTTTTCTCTATCTCAAAGCAGCGCGGAGCGGAAATATCCTCGAGGTTGATTCCGCCGAACGAGCCGCTGATCATATAGACCGTGTTCACGATCTCGTCAACGCTTTTGCTGCGGACGCAGAGCGGAAAGGCGTCAACGTCGCCGAACGCCTTGAACAGCGCGCATTTGCCCTCCATGACCGGCATTCCGGCTTCGGGGCCTATATCGCCCAAGCCGAGCACGGCGGTGCCGTCGGTGATAACGGCGACGAGATTGCTGCGGCGGGTCAGCTCAAAGCTCTTGTCATAATCCTTTTGTACCTCAAGACAAGGCTCGGCAACTCCGGGAGTGTAGGCTAAAGCCAGCTCCTCAGAGGTGGAGATGGGTACGCGCGAGATGACCTCGATCTTTCCGTTCCATTCGTAGTGCTTTTTAAGTGATTCCTGTCTGATATCCATTTCACTTGCTCCTTTCAAATTACCAAACAACATTATAATCGAAAAGCTTGATAAACGCAAGATGTATTTGACAATTAGCTGAAAATGTTTTATTATAATACTGCGAGTGCGTCGGGCAGCCGCGGGCAGCAGCCGAAAGGCGCTGTGCGAGGAAAGTCCGGGCTTCACAGAGCAAAAATAACGGCTAACGGCCGCCGGGGGCGACCCCAGGGAAAGTGCAACAGAAAATGACCGCTTTTTAGTTCGTGAATAAAGGTCGGTCTTTTGATCGGCTTTTGTTCCCGAGCGCAGGCTCAGCCTGTAAGTAAGGATGGAAAGGTGAGGTAAGAGCTCACCGGAGGGCGGGAGACCGCTCTGCCGTGTAAACCCTATTTGAAGCAACACCGCGGAAGGACAAATGCGCTTGCTCGGCGCGTCCTGTGGAGGTGGCATCGAGCAGCCGCGGCAACGCGCTGCCAAGATAGATGGCTGCCCAAGACAGAACCCGGCTTACAGACGCACTCGCTTATGATGTAAAAAACGCACGGATGATAGCCCGTGCGTTTTGTCATATATTATAATGCTTCGTTAATGATTTTTTCCGCGCATTTTATGCCGTCTACTGCCGCCGAGATTATCCCTCCGGCGTAGCCCGCGCCCTCTCCGCAGGGATACAGACCCCTGAGCCCGACGCTCTGCAGCGTTTCGGGGCTTCTCATTATACGGACAGGCGACGAGCTGCGCGTTTCCACTCCCGTCAGCACCGCGTCGCCGTCGTCAAAGCCGCGAAGCCTTTTGCCCATGTCGGCAACGGCTTCCTTCATCGCCGCCGTCACATATTCGGGCAGGATGCGGTTGAGATCGGACGGGGCATAGGAGGGAGCTATGCTCGGCATTACGGAACCGAAGCTTGATGTGGCGCGGTTCTCCAAAAAATCGGCGAGCCTTTGTACCGGCGCGCAATAATCGCCGCCGCCGGCTTTGAATGCCGCTTCCTCTAAGCGGCGCTGATACTCTGCTCCCGCAAGCGGAGAGTCAGCGCCGTAATCCTCGGGGCTGATCCCCACAAGCAGCGCCGCGTTTGAATTGATCTCATCGCGGGCGAATTCGCTCATTCCGTTGGTGCAGAGCCTGCCCTCCTCGCTGGAGGCGTTGACTACCCGACCGCCCGGACACATACAGAAGGTGTAGACCCCTCTGCCGCTTTTTGTGTGGGTGTTTAGCTTGTAATATGCCGCGCCTAGCCGACCCTTTCCGGCAAAGCTGCCGTACTGCGAGCGGTCGATCTGCTCGCGCAGATGCTCGATCCTCGCGCCAACGGAAAACGCCTTTGCTTCCATCGGCAAGCCGCTGTCATACAGCATTTTAAATGTATCTCGCGCGCTGTGACCGATGGCAAGTATCACGCTGTCGGTCTCGATGACCTCGCGCTGCCCGTTTCGACGCACTACAGCCGCTTTTACCGCTCCGCTGTCCGATATCAAGCCCGTAAGCTCGGTTTCAAACATTACCGTGCCGCCGAGGGAAATGATCTCCTCGCGGATGCTTTTGACGGTGAGCTTCAGCTTGTCGGTGCCGATATGCGGCTTTGCGTTGTAAAGTATCTCCTCGGGAGCTCCGTGGCGAACGAATTCGTTGAGCACACAGCGCTGACGGCTGTCCTTTGTGCCGGTATTCAGCTTGCCGTCCGAAAAGGTCCCTGCGCCGCCCTCGCCGAACTGGACGTTCGAGGCTGTGTTGAGTCTGCCGGTTCTCCAGAACAGCTCCACGTCCCTTGTTCGGCTCTCAACATCGCGTCCGCGCTCGATAATTATGGGTTTTGCGCCGCTCTGGGCGAGTATCAGCCCCGCGAAAAGCCCCGCGGGACCCATCCCGACCACCAGCGGAGAAGCGCCGCCGCGCCATTTGGGTACCTCATAGCGGTACGGCTCGACCCTGACCGCGTTTTTGGCGCGTTTCAGGATTTTCCCTTCGTCAATTCTCAGCTCAGCGTCGACCGAGCAGAGGAAGAAAACCCTGTCCTTTTTGCGCGCGTCGACCGAACGTCTGAACAGCACCGCGCTTTTTATCGCCGCCGCGTCGATCCTGAGCTCCTGCGCGGCGCGTTTCTTTATATCTGCGTCGCTGTAGTCGAGCGGCAGATGAATGTTGTTTATCTGTATCATAAGCTTTCTCCCGCGATGATGCCGCTTGCAAAGGCGAAGTGGAGGTTGTAGCCGCCGCATTCGCCGCAGATATCCACAGCTTCGCCGCAAAGGTACAGTCCGCTTACCCTTTTGACGCGCATCGTCCTCTCGTCGATCTCAGCGCCGACCGCGCCGCCCTTGGCGCATTGAGCCTGATCGAAGCCTCCGAAGCCGCCGACCGAAAAGCTCATCGCTTTTGCGGTATCGGTTATTTTCACAATCTCCCGGTCGCCGAGCTCCGAGCAGAGGCGCGAAAAATCCTTGACTCCGCTGAGCTTCAGCACAGCCTGTCCGAGCCGCTTGTGCAGCTTTCCGGTGAAAAGATTGTCCGAGGTAAGCTCTGAAAACAGCTCCTTGGCTTCCTTTAATGAGGAATATAATTCCTTATCGGAAATATCCGGAAATAAATCGACGGCGACCTTATCGCCGATCTGCGCATAAAGGGAGAGGTTGAAAACGCAGATCCCCGAGAGAGCGTTTTCAGCAAATTGAAGCTCGCCTTCCTCGACGCGCTTGATTTCACCGTTACCGCCGAGAAGCGTGATTTTGCACGCGGTTCTGATACCCTTCAGCGACTTGATAACAGCGTCATTCACGGTCAAGGGGCAGAGCGCAGGGTAGAACGGCGCGGTTTTGACTCCGAGATTTCGCAGATAATCGAGCCCCGACGCGCTGCCGCCGAGCTTAGGAGATGCCTTTGAGCCGCAGGCGAGCACAAGCTTCTCCGACGTATAGCTTTCATCCCTTGTGGCAACGGTAAAGCCCCGTTCGGACTTTTTTAGGCTGTTGATCTGAACGCCGCAGATAATATCCGCGCCCGCTTTTTCGCAGCCGAACCGCAAAACGTCGAGCACCGAGCTTGCCTGTCTGCTGAGAGGGTAATAGCGTCCCTCACCGTCGCAGGTCGTCATAAGCCCGAGAGAAGAGAAGAACGAGAGGATATAGTCCGTATCGCAGCGTTTAAATACTTTTCCGCTCTGAGCCTTGAAGCTGCCGACATACCGCTCGCTGCTTATGTTTGCGTGCGTGAGGTTGCATCTGCCGTTGCCGGTCGAGAGCAGCTTTTTGCCGAGCCTGTCGTTTTTTTCGAGAACGGCAAGCCTCAGCTTTGGATTCTTTCTCAGCGCGGCGACAGCGCACGCCATTCCCGAGGCGCCGCCTCCGATAATTATCACATCATAGGATTTCATGATTTTCACCTAAAAAACAAGGCAGCAAAAAGCTGCCTGAAAAGTTTAATGCTTTAGTGGGGAGCAAGCCAGTCGAAAATGCCGTGAACGCCCATGCTGACCGCCAAGCCTGCCGCTCCCATGATAAGACCAGCGATGAGAACTCCGCACATCACGGCGATGGAGCTTTTCTTAAAGCCCACGTCAAGGAAGCTCGCCGCGAGGGTACCTGTCCAGGCTCCCGTACCGGGAAGAGGGATTCCTACAAAAAGCATCAGCGCGACAAAAATTCCCTTGCCGGACTTCGCCTGAAGCTTGTTGCCGGCTTTTTCGCCCTTGTTGTAGCACCATGTAAAGAATTTGCCGATGACCTTTTTATCCTTGCCCCAGATCAGTATCTTGCGCGCGAAGAAATAGATGAAGGGAACGGGCAGCATATTGCCGAGGATACATACTATGTACGCCCAGAAAAGCTCCCAGCCCTGCATATTCATTTTGATTGTGGCGACAGGGAGCGCGCCCCTCAGCTCAACGATCGGAACCATGGATATAAAGAATAAAATGATGTAGTTCAGCAAACCTTATCTCTCCTAATTATTCAATCTAAGTTAGTATAGCAGAAAAAGTGAGATTTTTCAAGTTCTATTTGCTATCTTTGGTAAAATTATACGTATATTATTAAAATGCTTTAATATCCATTGACTTTGTTATCAAATCGGGTAAAATGTATAGGTAAGATATAGAAATAGGCAGGTGAGCCCGTGAAAGAAAAAGCCTCTTTGCGTAACCGGTCCGGAATCGTATTCGCCGTGCTGTCGGTTTTGATGATAGCCTTTGCGTTTATCCACTCGTCGATGAACGCGGACACTTCCTCGGCAGAGAGCGACGGCATAGAGAAGCTTATCATGAATATCCTCAGGCTGTTCGGGATTTCCGATATTTCTCATATCAGCCTGCGCAAGATCGCGCATTTTTCCGAATTCACCGTGATCGGTGCATTGCTGTGCTGCACCGCGCACAGCTTTTTCCCGGAAAAGACATACCGAATTTCTCCGCTTGTTCTGCTTATCGGTCTGCTCTGCGCGCTCTGTGACGAAACCATTCAAATCTTCAGTGAGGGCAGGGCGAGTCTTGTCACCGACGTGTGGATCGACTTCGGCGGCGTTGTTACCGGCACGGCGCTGATACTCCTGCTTTTCCTGATCATAGATCGAATAAAACAAAAACGAGGGTTGAAAAAAACGAATGAGTCAAAAAGCTAAAACCGAAAATAAAATGGGCACCATGCCCATGCCGAAGCTGATATTTTCGATGTCGCTTCCGGCAATGCTGTCGATGACGATCATGGCGATGTACAATGTTGTGGACAGCATCTTCGTCAGCCGCTTCGATATGAACGGACTTACCGCCGTAAACGTCGGATATCCGCTGCAGCTTCTTCTGATAGCCGCCTCCGTGGGTACCGCGATAGGCGTAAACTCGCTGGTCTCCCGAAAGTTAGGCGAGAGGGACTTCGCAATGGCGAATTCCGCCGCTACTCACGGCTTGGTGCTGGGGCTGTTTACATATCTGTTCTTCCTGCTGTTCGGTCTGTTCGGAGTTCGTCCGATGATGTCCCTGTTCAGCAGCGACGAGGTCGTAATCAACTACGGCGTTCAGTATTTCACCTGTGTGCTCTGCTGCTCGCTGTTTGCGATAATCCAGATCATGATCGAAAAAACGCTGCAGGCTACGGGCAATATGATCTATCCGATGCTGTTCCAGCTCACGGGCGCGGTGGTCAACATCATCTTTGACCCGCTGCTTATCTTCGGCGTGGGCTTCTTCCCGAGGCTCGGCGTGCTCGGCGCGGCGATCGCAACGGTTTTCGGACAATTCTGCGGCATGGTTTTCTCGATAATCATCCTCTTTGCCAAAAAGCACTATGTTACGATCGATTTCAAGGGCTTCAGGCTAAACGCAGCCACGATCAAAAGCATCTACACCGTCGGCGTCCCCTCTATTATTATGCAGAGCATCGGCGCTGTTATGATGTTCGGTCTCAACGGAATCTTCCGCGTCGTCGATTCCACGGTCTCGATCAACGTGTTCGGCATTTATTTCAAGCTGCAGAGCTTTGTGTTCATGCCGTGCTTCGGACTCAATCAGGGTGTGCTGCCGGTCATCGGCTACAACTACGGCGCGCGCAATAAAAAGCGTATGTACTCAGCGCTGAAGATCGGAATAATCATCGCGCTTGTGATAATGGCGGTCGGCGTTACGCTGATGTGGCTGATGCCCGACAGACTGCTTTCGCTTTTCGGCAGCGAGGAGAGCTTCAAGAACGTCTCAGCCGAGGAGCTTATGGACATCGGTCAATGGGCGTTCCGCATCGTCAGTCTCTGTTTCCTGCCTGCTGCCGCAGGCATCCTGTTCACCACTCTGTTCCAGGCGGTGGGCAAGGGCGTTCGCAGCATGATGATGTCGATATGCCGCCAGCTTTTGCTGCTGCTGCCGATCGCCGCGCTGCTGACCTTTACTCTCGGCGTCAGATATGTGTGGTTCGCGTTCCCGATCGCGGAGCTCGGCTCGCTCGCGTTGGCGATAGCCTTCTTCATCAATCTCGTCAAGGGCGATTTCAAACGCCTCGACGCTCCCGCAGGACTTGAAAGCAAGCAATGAATAATGCGCTCATCTTTTTGCATATTATGCAATGAGGTGAGCGTTTTGCATTATGATGATTATGAATACTGCTCGGACTGGCAGAGCGTCAGCCGGAGCGAATATCCCGAACAGATCGAACCGATGCCGGACGAGGAGGAAGAGGAGAGCATAGCTCCTGCGGTCAAGACGGCGAAGACTGCTGCTTCAAAGCAGCTTTTGCTTACCCTCCAGCTTGCGGCCTGCGTGCTGCTCGCTCTGGCTGCCTTTGTGCTGAAAAACACGGGCGGCGAGACCTATCGGGCGGTCAGAGAGTGGTATTACCGCCAGATAAATTCCTCGATAATCTCTGACGGCGACCGAGGCTTTGATTTGGGTCGGATGTTCAGCTCGGCAACGGCTGATGAAGCTGCGGATTAGGGGCGTCGAGCTCAGGCTCTCGTTCTCGCTGCTCTGCCTTGCGGCGGTCTGCGTGATACTCGGAATAATGCCTGGGCTGCTCTGCTGCGCTGCGGCGGTCACGATCCACGAGCTCGGACATCTTATCGTGATGCTTCATTACGGCGACAAGCCGTCCGAGATCCGAGTTTCGCTCTTTGAGATAGCCATAAAGGACAAAAACAGAGCCCAAAGGAGCGACAGACAAAACTTTTTTATTATTTTTTTCGGTCCATTCGTCAATTTTATTTGTTTTCTTCTGTTTTTTCTGCTATACTTAATGGGTAACGATTTGTTTCTGAGCTTGGCGGCGGCGAATCTGTCGGTGGGACTGTTCAACAGCCTGCCCGTTCTCTCGCTCGACGGAGGCCAGCTTCTGTTTTTGCTGCTGTCGAGGAAAAGGGACGCGCGCTTTGCCGAAAGGACGGTCAACGTGCTCTCGTTCATCACGATATTTCCGCTCGCGGCGCTCGGATTCATTCTGCTGTTTCATTCCAAATACAATTTTTCGCTGCTTATGGTCTGCGGCTATATCGTTTTATCGCTGCTCAGCCGCAAAAACAGCGTGTTTTAGGGGGAAATCATGGTTAGCAAGGAAGTTGAAAGGCTGCTGCTCAAGGTGCAAAAGCCCGGACGTTACGTCGGCGGCGAGTTGAACGCCGTGATCAAGGATAAAAAGCAGGTCGATCTGCGCTTTGCGTTCTGCTTTCCCGACACATATGAGGTCGGGATGTCGCACCTCGGCATGAAGATACTTTACAGTTTGTTCAACAGCGTTGACTATATCTGGTGCGAGCGCGTCTTTGCGCCGTGGATGGATATGGAGGAGCTGATGCGTGAGAAGGGCATTCCGCTTTACGCGCTCGAGAGCGGCGACCCGCTGAGTGATTTTGATTTTATCGGCTTCACCCTGCAGTATGAGCTGAGCTACACAAACGTGCTGAATATGCTCAGGCTCGGCAATATACCGATTCTTTCGCGTGACCGCACTGAGCTTAAAAACATCGTCGTCGCCGGAGGTCCCTGCGCCTGCAACCCCGAGCCGATCGCCGACTTTATCGATCTCTTCTTCATCGGAGAGGGCGAGGAGGTCGACCTCGAGGTGATGGAGCTGTTTCGCGCCTGCCGCGCCGATGGCGTGAGCAAGGCTGAGTTTTTAAGGCGCTGCGCCGAGATCGAGGGCGTCTACGTTCCGTCTCTTTATGAGGTGGATTACAACGACGACGGCACGATAAAGAGCTTTACACCAAAGGACGGCGCTCCGCAGGTCATTCACAAGAGGCTGATGAAGCGCATGGACGAGAGCTTTTATCCCGATAATTTCGTGGTGCCGCTTGTCGAGATCGTCCACGACCGTGCGGTTCAGGAGATATTCAGGGGCTGCATCCGCGGCTGCCGCTTCTGTCAGGCGGGCTTTCTTTACCGCCCCGTAAGAGAAAAATCGCCCGAGGTGATAGACGCCCAGTGCCGCGCGCTGTGCGAGAACACGGGTTACGACGAGGTCTCGCTGTCCTCGCTGAGCTCGAGCGACTACAGCAGGATAGTTCCGCTGCTCGAGAGGCTGACTGAATGGACGGGAGAGGAGAAGGTCAGCATTTCGCTGCCGTCCCTGCGCGTCGACGGCTTTACCGACGAGATAATGAACAGGATCAAAACCGTGCGCAAGAGCGGATTGACCTTTGCTCCCGAGGCAGGCAGCCAGAGACTGCGCGACGTTATCAACAAAAACGTGCAGCATGACGAGCTGATGCAGACCTGCGCGACCGCCTTTGCCGGAGGCTGGACGACCGTCAAGCTGTACTTTATGATCGGTCTGCCCACCGAGACCTTGGACGACGTTGCCTACATAGCCCATCTCGGACAGGCTGTGGTCGATACATACTACAATACTCCGAATCACGCCAAGGGGAAGTCTGTCAGGGTGACGGTCTCGGCTTCCTCATTCGTTCCCAAGCCCTTCACGCCCTTCCAGTGGGAGCCTCAGGACACCATACCGCTCCTGCATGAGAAGCAGGCGCATATCAAGGAGAGCATCACTACAAAGAAAATCACCTTCAATTACCACGACGCGGACACGAGCTTTTTGGAGGCGGTGTTCGCCAGGGGAGACCGCAGGCTGTGCAGGGCGATGGAGCTTGCCTGCGAGCGCGGCTTCCATTTTGACGGCTGGAGCGACTGCTTCGATCTGTCGAAGTGGCTGGAGATATTTGAGGAGTGCGGGATCGATCCGGCGTTTTACGCCAACCGCCGACGCTCCTTTGACGAGATACTGCCGTGGGATCATCTCGATTACGGAGTGAGCAAGGCGTTTCTGAAAAAGGAATGCGAAAAGGCATACGGCGGCGAGACAACGCCGCATTGCAGACTGAAATGCAGCGGCTGCGGAGCGGCTAAGTACGGGGAGGGAGTTTGCTTTGAAAAACGTCAGGATATGGTTTAAGAAGGACTATGAGTGCCGTTATATCTCACACCTCGACCTTAACCGCGCGATGCTGCGCGCTCTCCATAAGAGCAAGATCCCGATCTGGCATACCGAGGGCTTCAATCCTCATCCCTTCGCCACCTTTCCGCTTCCGCTGTCTCTCGGCTTCCGCGGAGTGAACGAGTGCATGGACGTCAAGCTCGAGGATGATAATTATTCTTTTGAAGAAATAATAACAAGGCTGAACGCCTGCCTGCCGCGCGGTATTCAGGTTTTCAAGGTCACCGAGGCGGTCATGAAGGCGGGCAAGGTCGCCTTTGCCGATTTCACGATCAGGCTCAGCCACCCGACCACCTCGACCAAGACCATCCTCGCTCAGGTTCAGGCTCTGTTCGATAAAGAGGCTATCGTCATCGAAAAGAGATCAAAGAGGGGCTTGAAGGAGGTCGATATCAGGCAGGGTATCCGCTCATATGAGATCAGGGAATGCTTTGATTTTGTCGAGATGCATTTGGTACTCTCGGCGGGCAGCAGCGACAACCTCAATCCCAATCTGATAATCGCCGCGCTTGAACGTGAGACCGGGCTTGAATATGACGCGGACATAACGCGAAACGACTTATATAATTCTGATTTTGAATTATTCAGATAGGTGATTAGATGTTTGAATTTACGATCAGGGACAGTGAGCTGCTAAATCAGCTCATGAAGCTGTTTTCGGACTATGTGAACAAGTCCTATAAATTTACGATGCTTTATCTCTCGACGCCCGAGCTATACGAGGCTAAGGAGAACGAGCGGCTGACGATGATCGCCGTCAACAAGTCGGTGTATCAGAATATTTTCAGCTTTCTGAGGCTCAACGACAGCAATATGCAGTACGCGGCGTTTTCTTGCCTTGAACGCGCGGTGTATTCGATGCGCCTGTATTCGGTGCTGTACGGTCACGCGGAATATCTGCACAGCTTTATCGCGGGAGCGGAGTTTTCGCTGGACGTCTGCGAATATGAGATCGCCGAGAAGCAAAAAAAGGATGAGTACAACGAGAACGAGGAGGCCTTTTCGGTCAAGGAGTTCTGCTCGGGACTCGATAAGCTCAATTCCTTTGAGCTGAAAAACGCCTCGATCTCGTCGCAGGTCTGCGGCGGCGAGGTCTATCTCGGGATCTCATGCGGAAAGGTCATAAGCGACGAGCTTCAGGAGGAGGTCCGCAAAAACCTGATCGGCGCTTATCTGTCGCTCAGCAAGCACACGCAGTATTTTTTCAACGGCGGTCTTGACGAGGAGCTCGAGGAGCTTGAAGGAGAGCTGTACGCCAAATTTGTCGAGTATGTGAGAAAATTCGGATAAAAGCTTCACAAAGATATCCGCTTGTTTTCAAACAGTTTTCACATTGGGGCGTTACTATATAGTCACAGCAAGAGAAAAGCTGTTAAGATAACCTTCTCCTTAGTTTTTTCATAGATGTTCCTTTATTTGATGAAAGACCGACGCCGCATCGTCGGTCTTTTGTCATGTGCGGCAGGTGAAATATGTATTATTATTCCTTAAACGAATATTTACAAAAGACCTTCGGCGAGAAGGTCTACAAGATTTCTCTCGACGGCGGTATGACCTGTCCCAACCGCGACGGAACTCTTGACACTCGCGGTTGTATTTTTTGCAGCAGAGGAGGCTCCGGCGAGTTTGCCGCGAGCCGGACGCTGACTGTGACCGAGCAGCTTGAACAGGCAAAAGAGAGGATACGCTCAAAAACCGACTGCAGGAAGTTCATCGCGTATTTTCAGCCGTTCACCAACACCTACGCGCCGGTCGTATATCTCAAAAGCATATTCGAGGAGGCGACGGCTCCGGAGGATATCGCCGCGCTGTCAATAGCCACCAGACCCGACTGTCTCGGCGACGACGTGCTCGCCCTGCTCGGGGAGCTCAACGCGGTGAAGCCTGTATGGGTCGAGCTCGGACTGCAGACCATCCATCCCGAGACCGCCGCATATATCCGCAGAGGCTACGAGCTTTCGGTATATGACCGGGCGGCTGAAAGGCTCAGGAACGCGGGCATTCAGGTCATCACCCATGTAATTCTCGGTCTGCCCGGCGAAAGCCGGGAGATGATGCTCGAAACCGTGAGATACGCAGGGGAGAGGAGCGACGGGATCAAGCTGCAGCTTCTTCATGTCCTGCGCGATACCGATCTTTACGAGGATTATAAGCGCCAAGCGTTTCACGTGATGAGCCTCGAAGAGTATGCCGAGCTGCTTTGCGACTGCGTCGAGGCGCTTCCGAAACAGGTCGTTATCCACCGTCTGACGGGCGACGGAGACAAAAGGCTCCTTGTCGCTCCGCTTTGGAGCGGCGATAAAAAGCGCGTTCTCAATACGATCCGCCGGGAATTTGAGCGCAGGAATGTTGTTCAGGGAAATAAATTTGAAAAAAATCAAAAATAGACTTGATTTTTCCGAAAATCTTTGATATAATAATCAGCGGACTTGGAGAGATGTCCGAGCTGGCCGAAGGAGCATGATTGGAAATCATGTGTACGGTAATCGCCGTACCAGGGGTTCGAATCCCCTTCTCTCCGCCAGAAAAGGGTTGCTATTTTAACAAAAATAGCAGCCCTTTTTTTAAAACCATAAAGGAGAAGAAAAATGATTTCAAAAACCAGCGTATGGGCCCGTGCTCAGACAATACAATTATCTGTTGCAAAAGAAATCGAGCCGGCAGAAGCGGAGGTAGAAGAGGTGCTCCAAGAATACCTGCGCTCCGGGAAAACACTTGATTGATGTGAGCGTTACGAAAATTAACGATAGCCTCAATTTTGTTAAAATGACAATCTTTTTTCAAAATAAAAAAGGTACCGCAAGGGAGTCACTTCGTAAGGAAGTTGTCTCCCTTTGGCTTTTATAAAACAGTCGGATAGTTGGATTTGTAGGATATAATCTGAAAATTACCGAGGTTTTACAAATGAAGAACACAAAATATCACATCTACCTTAATAGCGAAGAAAGGTGTCTGTTGATTAGCAGCCTGAATGATTTGAGAAATAGGCTGATTGCTGAGGGTAAATATACAGA
>CACWKB010000012.1 GCA_902761375.1 uncultured Ruminococcus sp.
AGATAGCCGTATCGTCGCCACGCTGTCTCGACGGCAAACGATATCAGATGATCGAAATCTATTACAAAGGCGTCGGCATCATCAATATCCAAACGCCCGATGAATTTGAAAGGGACTTCCAAGCCCATTTGAAACAGCGCAGACAAAAGTCTGCATAACACAAAGAAAACTACGGCATAGCATTAAGCCGTGCCGTAGTTATAATAACATTCGATTTACAAGAGCCGCCCGTTAGGGTGTAACTTCCTTACGAAGTACACCCTAAGGTGCCTTTTTGTTTTGGCGAAAAGATAGAATAGGTAGCAGGCAGGAATAACGCTTTGTTTATAATAGAATTATATTCTAATAATATCTGCGGTAACAGTTAATTAGATTGACATTGTATCCGTTTTGATATAGAATTAAAAATATAAATATTCTGTCGATCGGAGGCTGAAAGATGAAGAAGGCGGATATGTGCGGCGGCGTCACCCGGAGAATTGACTCGAAGGCTCCCAAGCAGATCAAATCTACCGATATGGTGCTGTTCAGCGCGGATTCTGCGCTTCAGCCTTCTGTCGGAGAGAGCCTCGATGACTGCGCAAACGGCCGGATAGACTACATCTCGGGCTATGCCGCAAAGCTCGAGGGCGGCTGCTTTCTTATCCTGGACGCGCGAAACAGATTCGGCAGGGAGGAATTTGCCAAGGCTTTTGTAACGGCGGATATTTTCCCGAGCCTTGTCAAGATGACCGACGAGGCTCAGCTTGCCGCGCATAACGGTATACACAGCTTTACACACGGCCTGCCGATGAATTTCGGAGGCAGTGTAAGGATAGATTACGCTGACGGTGAGCAGATAGCTTATTCAGCCAATCAGTCCCCGGTTTTCGGAGTCAGGTTCGGGATTGGGCTATATGAGCTGTTTTCCGATTATATGGGCAAGGAAAGGGTAAAGCTACCGGACGTTCGGCAGATCACAGCCGTTAGCCTATACAGCGAAAGCAGCTTTGACACAGTGAGCCTTGATCTGATACCCGATACCGACGGGGGATATGTTATCAATAAGCGCTATAAATTTGAGGAGCCGAAGGTTTTCAGGTATTCCGACAAGGTGCCGGACACTGTTATCGAATCGGTCAGAAGCAAGGTCGCCGAGAGCTATATGCTCATCTGGGACAGGTTCCCAAAGGGCGGTCTGCAGCCCATAAAAAAGACCCTTACGCTTGTTTTTGCCGACGGGAGCAGGTTTTGCGTAGAGAACGACAGAGCTCTGCCTCTGCTGTTTTCCTCAGCTTTTCAGGAGCTCGAATCAATCCTGACAACGAAGTATTGACTATGAGAATCAGAATGTTGTTTTCTAAACAAAAAATCGAATCCTTTGATTCGGTTCGGCTCACAGTCACCGGGATGAGGTGCGCGCAGGAGTTCGAGCTGCTGTGCAAGGGCGACAAGACCGAGGTCGCCTTGTACGACCTCATCTATACCGACGGAGAGAAAGTGCGCAGGCTAAATAAAAGCGTCGCCGTCGACACCGCAGATGTGCTTTCGCTTCTAAATGAATGCTGCCTTTTGAAATGGGACGGCTTCTGCGGAGCTAACCCTCGGGGAGTGTGCGACGGATATATGTTTGAGCTCAGGGCAGAGGTCAACGCAGGCAGAACGATCGGCGCTCACGGCTCTAATAATTATCCGAGGCGCTATCATCAGCTTAAAAACGGGATAATGCAAATGCTTAACAAATAAATTAAAGGTGAGGGTAATTATGGCATCGGGAAAGGATTATTTGGAATTTATCATGGAACAGCTCAACACGCTTGACGACGTCAGCTACAGGGCTATGATGGGCGAGTACATACTCTACTGTAACGGCAAGGTCGTAGGCGGTATTTATGACAACAGACTGTTGATCAAGCAGACCTCCGCCGCAAAACGGCTGATACCGGACGCTCCGCTTGAGCTGCCTTATGAGGGAGCCAAGGAGATGTATATGGTCGAGGACGTCGATGACCGCGAGCTGCTTTGCGAGCTTTTTCCGGCAGTAGCCGACGAGCTGCCTGCACCTAAGAAAAAGAAAGCAAAGTAAGTTCGACTGACCGATCATTATATAAATCAATCATTATTCGGAGTGAGAGTATGAGCAAATTTAAACGTATCCTCTGCGGATGCCTGACCTTTGCGGTAGTTGTGTCGGGCATCGGCGTGTTGAACGCCTCTGCTGAGGAAGCGCAGCTCTGTATTGTGGGCGATACGGACGGCAACGGCGTCGTTGATATTTCCGACGCTACCTTGCTGCAAATGCACATCGCCGACGGAAGCGGTTTGATTTTGCAGCGCGACGATACCAACCGCGACGGGTCGGTTGATATCTCGGACGCGACCTATATCCAGATGTATGTCGCCGAGCTTTTCGATGAAACAACGCCCATCGGAAAGCCTGCCGAAGAAGCGCCTGCCGCCGAAACGACCGACCCCGAGTCGCCTTATTCACTGAACGCGGATAGGCTGACGCTCGGCGTCGGTGAGAAGTTTTTGCTTGAAACCGACTCCTCGTCATTGATCGCGCCTGCTTTTGCTTCGGATTCTCCCGAGACTGCTTCGGTCGACGAGAGCGGCTTGATCACCGCCAATGCGGTAGGTACCGCGGCGGTGACCTGCGATATCGGCGGTCAGACCCGCACCTGCGAGGTCGAGGTCTGTCCTTTTGCTAAAACGCTCAGACTCAACAAGGAGAGCCTGACGCTCGGCGTCGGCGAGGTTTACGATCTCAACAGCTATGTCGAGGAAGGCTCCGCCGCCTATTTCAGAGCGTATTCCTCGGATAATGAGAAAATCGCCTCCGTTACCGAGGAAGGAGGATATGTCACCGCAAACTCCGTCGGCAAGGCTAAGATAATCTGCGCCTTGTCCGATGGGGTAAAAGCGGTCTGCGAGGTGACCGTCAAGCCGATGGCGACCTCGCTTTCGCTGAATAAAAACGTCCTCACGGTCGAGACAGGAGACAGCTTTGATTTCAACAGCACTGTCCCGTCAGATACCGCCGCGTATTTCCGCGACTATTACTCCGAGGACGAATCCGTTGTTCAAATCGAAAAAAGCGGCGGACTGATGACCGCCGTCGGAGAGGGCTCAACTCGGGTATACTGTGAGCTCGGGAACGGCACCCGAGCCTACGCCGAGGTCACGGTCACTCCGAGGTCTCTCGTCAGGGCTGCGATGATAGATTATCTGCATAAGCAGCTCGGTAAAAACAACCGCAGCTATATCAAGTATATCAACAGCCATTCCTCTTACAAAACCGACAATTACACAGCCTGGTGCGCGATTTTCGCCTGGTGCTGTCTTGACGTATTCGCCGATCAAAACGGTTATAAAAACAGCATTAAGCCGCAGATTTACGTCAGCGATATCGCCGACGAGGCGAAAAAACAGGGCGCGCTTCGCAATTATGCCGATACAGGCTATATCCCGAAGCCCGGTGATCTTTTCCTTACCGCCTACAAAAAGCATCCGATCAACGGCGAGCGCTGCCATATCGGTTACGTCGAGTATGTCGAGACCGATAAAAACGGCAAGCTGACCGCGATCCATACGATCGAGGGCAATTACAATTGGGAAAACGAGTCCGCATACTATACAAAGGTCACACGCGGAGTCTGGAAGCCTAATAAATACGACGCATACGGAGCTATCGTGAGCGAATTTATCGATCTCGCCGCTCTGTATCCCGACAGACCCGCCGAGCCCTTGCCGGAGCCCGTCGAGGAGCCGACAGAGCCGCCTATCCAGCCTACATCTCAGACTGCGACGGAGCCTTTCTCCACGGAGCCTCCGACGACGGAAGCCGTTCAGCCGACCGAAAACAGAAGCTAAAAAAAATCAGCACAGATATCGTCTGAAACGGTATCTGTGCTTTTTTGAATATATTTATTTTGCTTTGTCTGAGATGCAGTCGTCAAGAAGCTTGATTATGCCGTGCTTGTCCATATTCTTGCCGATGAACACCAGCTTGTTCACACGGTCGCCGTAAACGGGATGCCAGTCGGCGGCGATGTCGGGATTCATCGCGAGTATCTCGCGGCGATCCTTTTCGGGGAAGGCTGCGATCCAGTCTCCGTCGTCTGTTGCGATCTTCTGCTTGCCGCTCTGCTCAAAGATATAGGCGGTGTTGGGATTCTCGATGATCCAGAACAGACCCTTGGCTCTGATGACCTCCTTGGGCCATTTTTTGAACACGAATTCCTCGAATTTAGCCTTGTCAAAGGGCTTCACGTTTTGATATACAAAGGTGGAAATGCCGTACTCCTCGGCTTCGCCCTCTTCGTGATGATGGTGGTGATGATGTCCGTGATCCTCATGCTCATGATCATGATCTTGATCGTCGTCATGGTGATGGTGCTCGTGATGCTCGTCATGCTCATCGTCGTCATCGTCATCGTCGTGAAGATCGTCGGAGTTTTCGCCCTTGAGCTCCATGGCGCGCAGCCAGCCTGCGCTCTGAGCTACCTTGCGGAAATCGAATTTGCCGGTCTCGAGTATCTCCGAAACGTCGACCTTGCCGAAGGTGGTCTCGATGATCTTTGCTTCGGGCTGAAGCGCCTTGATGACCTCGATGACCGCCGCCTTTTCCTCCTCGGTGACCTCGTCGGTCTTGTTGAGGATGATCGTGGTGCAGTATTCGATCTGCTGGATCAGCAGGTTTTCGATATCCTCCTCGTCAAGATCGTCCTTGAGCAGATTGCTGCCCGAGCCGAACTCGTCCGCCATGCGCTTGGCGTCGACGATGGTGGTGATGCTGTCGAGATATGCCACGGCAGGGAGATTGGCGGATTTTTCGGTGCCGTCCAGCATACAGATGGAGCCGGCGATGGGACCGGGCTCGCAAATGCCCGAAGCCTCGATGAGGATATAATCAAATCTGCCAGACTGCGCAAGCTCTATGATCTGCTTCATCAGGTCGACCTTCAGAGTGCAGCAGATGCAGCCGTTTGAAAGCGGAACGAGGTTTTCGTCCTTCTGAGTTACGGCTCCGCCCTTTGCAATAAGCGAGGCGTCGATGTTGACCTCGCCGATGTCGTTAACGATCACCGCGACCTTGTAGCCCTGCTGGTTGGCGAGAACGTGGTTGAGTACGGTGGTTTTGCCCGCTCCGAGATAGCCGGTGAGCAGGGAGACGGGGATCAGCTTTTTCTTCTTGTGAAACATATGTCCTCCTGAAATAATATGATTATCGCTTAATATGATACTTCATTTGATAAAAAATTTCAAGTGGCAAAAAGCGCGGCGAAAAATCCGCCGCGCTGAATTCGCTTTATCTGAGCTTTTTAAAAAACTCTCTGATTATCTCCGCGCATTCCTCTTTGAGCAATCCGCCCTCATATGACGGATGGAAGGTGAAGCCCATTTCAAATAGATTAGCAACCGAGCCGCAGGCTCCGTTTTTGAAGTCGTCCGCGCCGTAGTAAACCGTCGGCAGGTGGGCGTTGATTATCGCTCCTGCGCACATCGGACACGGCTCAAGCGTGACGTACAGCTCGCAGTTCCACAGCCGCCAGCCGCCGAGGGCTCTGCAGGCGTTTTGGATAGCGTCGAGCTCGGCGTGCATCAGCGCGTTTTTAGCGGTCTCGCGGCGGTTCCGTCCGGTCGCGACGATCTCGCCGTTTCTGACGATCACAGCCCCTACGGGCACCTCGCCGTCATCGAACGCCTCGCGCGCAAGCTCTAACGCGCGGCGCATATATTCCTCTTTGCCGTTCATCCCCTCAACGCCTTAAAGATATCAGTCCAGAAGTTTTCCGGCAGTAGGTAATTGATCGTCAGCATCAGGAATGAAACTAAAGAGATGATCACGCCGGGATTCTTGATGAAGGTGTTGACCTTCTCCTTGAAGGTGAGAACGTGAACATTCGGATATTCCGAGCGGTCTCTGTCGCTGAGACGCATAAAGCCCTTGTCGCGCTTTGTAAGGTAAATATAGCTCAGCAGACCTCCGAGACAGAATACGACAACGACCCCGAGATAGAGGATGTAGAACAGTGACATATCGATGTTAGTCTGGTTCTGCAGCACGTCAAATATCACCGCGTAAAAGTTGTTGAGGAAGTGTCCTACGATCGAGGGTATGATCGAATCGGTGAGGCAGTCGACGTAGCCGAACAGCAGACCGAGGAAGAAGGTGAAAACTATCTGGGTGGTGTTTGCGTGCATCGCGCTGAACATTATCGCGGAAGCGACTATGGCAAACGCGTCGCCGTATTGCCTGAGCCTGCCCATGATGATGCCTCTGAAGCCGAATTCCTCGGCAAACGCGGGAACGATCGCTACAGCTATCACGTAAAGAACTATCTGAAACGGGCTGAGCGTTGAATCCGCCGTCATGCTGAGGTGGTTCTGGATGCCGAAGAAATCGAGCTCCTGAATAAACAGGTCGGCAGCGGCGTTTGCAAGCATGGCGACGGCCATGCAGATCAGCGTTACCGGGATCAGCGTCGTCAGACCGACCCTGCCTTTTTTGAAGAAGGGGGTGCGCCTGCGGCGCGTAATCAAAAGATACGCGACTCCGGGGATGAGCGACGCGCCGACGCTCGCCGCGATGTCGAGCAGATACTCCGCGGTCGAATCCGAGCTGACGTCGATACTGAATAAAAGAAAGAAAATCTCAACGACGATAACGATACCGTACATGGCGAAATGATACGCCAGTACAAAGAAGCCTAAACCGTTCGAGATGCGGCGCAGCTTGCTCATTTCGGTGCGCCTGAGCTGCTCCTTCGGGTCAATCGGAGGCTTTGGAGGCGGGGACGGAGGGTATACCCTTTGGTTATAGGAATAGCCGCCGTACTGCGGCGGAGCCTGATTCGGCATGGGATTATAATAATTTTGCAAGAAATTCACTTCCATAGTATTCATTATTGTACTTATATTATCATAAAACAACCGTAATTTCAAGTCATTTCGCCGAATGTTGTGCGTTAACAAGAATGTAAATTGACAAAACGTGATGTTGGTGGTATTTTTTAAATGTTATGTAATATATGAAAAGGAGAGTGTACTATGGTAACCGCGATGCTGTTTGCCGGCGGAATCGGCGCGCGTATGCAGTCCTCCGATCTGCCCAAGCAGTTTTTGGAGGTGGGCGGCAAGCCCATCATCATCCATACTATGGAGCATTTCTCCAAGCACCCCATGGTCGACGCGATTGTTGTCGCCTGCAAGGAGGACTGGATAGATTATCTCGTCGAGCTCGTCGAGCGCTATTCGGTCAAGAAGGTGCGCTCTATCGTACCGGGAGGCGCGACGGGCTTCGGCTCGATACGCAACGGCGTAAGGGCTGTCTCGGGCTTTGCCCGCAATAACGACGACCTCATCCTGATCTGCGACGGTGTGCGCCCGATGCTGACTCCGCGGCTGATAACCGACTGCATCGAGCACACCAAAAAATATTCCACGGCGGTCCCGGTCACACCGAGCATTGACTCGCTGCTCTACTCAATCGACGGCGAAAGCTGCGGCAAAAGCTATGACCGCAACACAATGTATATAACTCAGGCGCCTCAGGGCTACACGATGGAGAAGATCCTTTGGGCGCACAGCGAAGCCGACCGCAGAGGGATAACCAACCCGATATCCTCGAGCGAGCTGCTGATTGAGCTCGGCGAAAGCGTGCATCTGTTTCGCGGAGAGCGCTTCAATATCAAGGTGACCACTCCCGAGGATCTTGTGCTGCTTCGAGCTCAGTATTATTACGAGAACTACAAGAAATTTGCCAAGGAAGAGTTGAAATATGGACTATAGCGTTCAGAGCTGCTTAAAGCCCATCGAATACAACGACGTTCTTCAGGTCGCTCAAGCGCAGCTTCCGTGGGAAGCGCTCGTCAACAGCCATGTGCTTATCACGGGAGCGGGCGGTTTTATCGGCTCTCTGCTCGTCAGGGCGCTGCTGCTGCGCAACGATCTTTTTAATGCGAATATTTCGGTAACGGCGCTGGTGCGCAACGGCGAAAAGGCGAAGAGGCTTTTCGGAGGTCTGCTTTCAAGGGGCGACCTGAGGCTGTGCGTGCAGGACGTGACAGAGCCGATAAGGGCAGATAAAGCGGATTATGTGATCCACGCCGCGAGCCAGGCGAGCAATATCCAGTTCGAGAACGACCCCGTCGGTACGATCTGCGCAAACCTGACCGGCACCGCAAACGTGCTCGACTTTGCAAAGGAGAGCCAAAGCAAAGCCGTGCTGATAATCTCGAGCCTCAAGGTATACGGGACTCTCTACACCGGAAAGCCGTCGATCTCCGAGGAGAATATGGGCTACCTCGATATCACCTCATATAAAAACTGCTACGCCATGGGCAAGCGCGCCTCTGAGACGCTTGCCGCGAGCTATTTCCGCGAGTACGGGCTCAACGTCAAGATCGCCCGTCCCTCATACATTTACGGAGCCGCTGGAATGGACGACGACAGGGTATGGGCGCAGTTCCTTGCGAACGCGGTCAGGGGAGAGGATATCCGCCTGAAATCGGACGGCAGAGTCAGACGCTCGTTCTGCTATGTCACCGATACCGCCGAGGCGCTGCTCACTATCCTGCTGAAGGGCGAAGCCAACACGCCGTACAACATCGCCGATACGGACTCAAACGTGCGCATCCGCGATTTTGCCCAAACGGTAGCCGACGTGTTCCCCGAGAAGAAGCTTCGCCGGTTCTTTGTGGATCCCGCCGACGCTCCCGAGCCCGAGGAGCTGATCACTCCGCTGACCCCGACCCCGGAGGTCCTCGACGGCACAAGGCTGAGAGCTCTCGGCTGGGCTGCGAAGGTCAGCCTGCGCGAGGGCATAACGCGCTCCTGCGCGATCCTCTGCGAACGCAAAAACGGCTGATTATTGACACTTTTCGGTTGATATGGTATTATTATAGAAGATAAACACAACCTATTCTTTTACGGAAACGAGGGTATTATGAACACCGCAATAATTCTCGCAGGCGGCGTAGGAAGCCGCATGATGATCGACCGTCCCAAGCAGTTCCTGATGGTTCAGGACAAGCCCATCATCTCGTATTGCTTCGACATCTTCCAGAAGCACGCGGATATCGACGCTATGGTCGTCGTTGTCAGCGAGGAGTGGCAGGGCTTTGTTGAGGAATACGCCGAAAAATACGGCGTGACCAAGATCGTCGGCTACGCTCCCGCCGGAAAATCCCGTCAGCACTCGATCTACAACGGTCTCAAATGCATAGATGAAAACGCACCGGAGACCGATATCGTCATCGTCCACGACGCGGCGCGTCCGCTCGTTTCCGACGAGATAATCTCCGACTGCATCCGGGGCGCTACGGATTATGACGGCGCGATGCCCGTCATTACGGTCAAGGATACCGTTTATCAAAGCGCCGACGGCTCAAAGATCGACTGCCTGCTCAAACGCAGCGAGCTTTTTGCGGGTCAGGCTCCCGAGAGCTTTCGCTTCCGCAAATACTTTGACATCCACAACTCGGTCAGCGACGAGGAGATCGGAGCTACCGCCGGCAGCAGCGAGATAGCCTATCGCCACGGCATGGAGATACGCATGGTGAAGGGCAGCGAGCGAAATCTGAAAATAACCACCATCGAGGATCTTGAGACCTTTGAAACCATTTTGAAAGGCGGTAATTAAATGGACACTATGAAAGCAAGAGTTCTCCGCGCGGTCGGAGATTTGGAATACTGCGATTACCCCATGCCCGAGGTCGCGCCGGACGAGGTGCTCTTCAGGGTGAGAGCCTGCGGCATCTGCGGCTCGGACATCCCCCGTATTTTCGTAAACGGCACCTATCACTTTCCGACGATCCCGGGGCATGAATTCTCGGGCGAGGTCGCGGCAGTAGGCAGTGAAGAGAACAAGGACCTTATCGGAATGCGCGCGACCGTATTTCCGCTCATCCCCTGCAAAAAGTGCGAGAACTGCAACGACGGCAGCTATGAGATGTGCAAGAGCTACGATTACCTCGGCTCGCGCAGCGACGGAGCCTTTGCCGAGTATGTGCGCGTTCCCGTGTGGAACCTCGTTCCGATCCCCGACAGCCTCTCCTTCGAGGAGGCGGCGATGACCGAGCCCTGCGCCGTTGCGCTCCACGCTCTGCGCCGCGCTCAGATCGAGGTAGGGGACAACGTGGTGATCTTCGGACCCGGCACCATCGGAATGCTGATAGCTCAGTGGGCGAGGCACTGGGGCGCGCGTGTGCTGCTCGTCGGCACCGACGCCAATAACTGGGACTTCATCGAGGGCCTCGGCTTTACCGAATACTGCAATTCCTCCCATGAGGACGCTATCGCGTGGGTCAGGGAGATGACCAACGGTGTCGGCGCCGATATCGCTATCGAGGCGGTCGGTATACCGCTCACCGCCTGTAACTGCCTCGAGGCTGCCGCTTCGGGCGGAAAGGTGATTTTCGTCGGCAATCCCCACGGAGATTTTACCTTCCCGCAGAACACCTACTGGCAGATACTCAGAAAGCAGCTCTCGATCTTCGGCACGTGGAATTCAGCCTACAGCGATACCCACAAGAGCGACTGGAACCTTGTGGTCTCGGCGATGGCGAACGGAGCTATCAACGCCAAGGGGCTGATCACCCATCAGTTCAGCCTTGCCGACATGGACAAGGGACTTGAGATCATGAGAGACAACACCGAGTTCTTCGCAAAGATCCTTGTGGTAAACAAATAAGAGGTGCTTATGAGAGGAATGCTTTCTCCTTCGCTGATGTGCGCCGACGCGCTCAACCTTCAGACTGAGCTTGAGACGCTTGAAAGCCTCGGCGTACCCTTTATTCATCTTGATTTTATGGACAACCATTTTGTCCCGAATATAACGCTCGACACCGCTCTGATCCGCAAGGTCAAGACCGTGCTGCACGGCATGAGGCGCGATATCCACATCATGGCTTACAAGCCCGAGCAATACTTTGAGCCCATGGATATCGGCGAGGGCGATATCGTCGCCGTCCATTACGAGGCGTGCGACGACCTGCACGCGACCGTCGCGGCTGTCCGCGAGAGAGGAGCCTCTCCCTTTATCGCTATCAGCCCCGATACCGAGCCCGAGGTGCTGAAAGATTACCTCGACGAGATCGACGGCGTGCTGGTCATGACCGTGTATCCCGGCTTTGCCGGACGCCCCATGGTCGAAGGCAGCTTTGAGAAGATCGCCGCGGTCAGAAGTCTGATCGACGCGCACCGTCCGGGGCTTCTGCTCGAGGTCGACGGTCACGTGAGCTGGGATTTCTGCAAAACTATGCGCGAGCGCGGCGGAGATATGTTCGTCGCGGGCTCGTCCTCGATCTATCAAAAGGGTCTCGACATCAAAGAGGCTGTAGCGCGGATGAACGAGCTTATCAAATAACTAAGAGGTGTAATTTTGGAGTACAGTTTAGATATCAAGGAGCTTGTGATCAAGGAAAACAAGCTGACGCTCACGATCATGGGAGCGATTATCGACAAGACCATCAATTCGCATTTTCTTTCAAACCCCAAGCTGGTTTTACATTTTAATAACGGCAAAGAGGACAGACGCATCCCGTTTGTCCTTTCCAATGTGACTCACATTCAGGGAAAATGCTTCTTTTCGGGTCAGTATACCTATCGTCTCGATCTTCTGTTCTGGAAGACACGCAGGGACTGTCTGCCGTTCGATATGTACTTTAACCTCGGCTTCGCTGATTTCTATCAGGAAAAGATACCTGTGGAGATCAAGCCCGAGCTGTTTGAGGCGGACGAGCGCAATTACAAGCTGACCGTCGGCGAAGGCAAGCTGAGCTTTGTACCCGACAAAAGGCGCATTTACCATCTTCCTTTCACCCGTTTTCTGGTGGGACTCGGCAACTTTTTGGTAAAGACCGTCTGCTTCCTGATCGCTGCGGCGATGCTGCCGCTGTTCGTGATCGAAGCTATCCTCAGAATGACCGGCGTTATCAATCTGCCGGCGCGCTTTAACGATGAAAGCGCGGTAAAGCGGTTTTTGGCTTACGTATTCTGGAGATTTTCGCGCGTTTCAACAAACAACGTCTCGCTCTGGACGGCTAAGCGCTTCATTTTCGTGAACTTTTATAAATTCTACAAGCTTTTCTGCAAGGTGAAGCCCAACCGCATCACCTTTATCTCCCTGCGCCGCGACGATCTTTCCGGCAACTTTGCCTTTGTGTATGAAAAGCTCAAGGACGACAAGAGCCTCGACATCCGCTTCATACTCAACGAGCACACGATCTCAGAGATGTCGCTCGGCGAGATCTCCGCGTTCACCAAGGCGTGCGCCACCAGCAAGGAGATCATTCTCGACGAATTCACTCCGCAGATCCACTATATCGATCTGCGCAGTCAGACTAAGCTGTTCCAGCTTTGGCATGCCTGCGGAGCTTTCAAGACCTTTGGCTTTACCCGACTTTCAAAGCCCAAGGGCTCACCCCAGCCCACTCATAACCACCGCAGCTACGATTTCGTGACGGTAAGCTCCACCTACTGCAAGAAGTGCCATTCCGAGGGCTTCGGTATCGCTACCGACAATGTTGTGGCTACCGGCATCCCGCGCACTGATGTGTTCTTTGACGAGGCTTATAAAGCCAAGGCGAGAAAGAAGTTCTATGATGCTCACCCGACCTTTAAGGGAAAGAGGATCATCCTCTTTGCGCCTACCTTCCGCGGAATGGTCAAGGAGACCGCGTTCTATCCGACCGAGATGTTCGACGTCGCGGACGTATGCAGCCGCATCCCCGAGGATTACGCGATCATCATCAAGCATCATCCGTTCGTCAAGGATGTGCAGCCCGTGCCGGAGACCCTTGCCGACAGGGTGATCGACCTCTCCTCGGACAACGAGCTCAACGACCTGCTCTTTGTCACCGACGTGATCATCACCGACTACTCCTCGCTGGTGTTCGAGGCTTCGTTGATCGATATCCCTATGATATTCTATGTTTTCGACCTCGAGAAGTATATCAACGAGCGCGATTTCTATTTTGACTTCAAGCTCTACGCGCCCGGCAAGATAGTTTACTCCACCGATCAGCTTGTGGACGCGATCAACTCGGAGGATTACTGCACCGAGAGGATAGCTCCGTTTGCGGATATGTTCTTTGATAACCGCGACGGCAAGTCCACGGAGCGCGTCGTAAAATTAATCTACGATAATTTAAAATAATGCTTGACAAGAAGAAAAAGCTGTTATATAATAGCTTAGTAAAATAAAGCAAAGCAGAAATGCTTTCACCTGTGGGGTGTCGTCTGCACGGGTCAATACCTTTCAAGCTATTTGGAGTATTGCGTGCGGACGGATGTATTTCTGTCCGCATTTATTTATGTTTTTTATGTTTTCTTTGGAGGTGCTTAACCATAGGCAAGAAAGATAACAACGTACAGATCAACGAAGAGATTCGAGACAAAGAGCTTAGAGTCATAAGCGCTGACGGTCAACAGCTCGGCATCATGTCCGCAAAGGAGGCTCTTGCCATCGCGGAGCAGAGAAACCTTGACCTCGTCAAGATCGCTCCCCAGAGCAAGCCGCCCGTATGCAAAATCATGGATTACGGCAAATACCGTTTCGAGCAGGCAAAGAGAGAAAAGGAAGCCAGAAAGAATCAGCATACAGTTGAGATCAAGGAAGTGCGCCTTTCGCTCAATATCGACACGCATGACTTCAACACCAAGCTCAACAACGCTCTCAAGTTCATTAATCACGGCGACAAGGTAAAGGTATCTATCCGCTTCCGCGGCCGTGAGATGGGTCATCCCGAGATCGGTCTTGAGACCATGAAGCGCTTTGCCGAGGCGTGCGCCGAGGTAGCTACGGTCGAGAAGCCCGCAAAGCTTGAGGGTCGTAATATGCTTATGTTTCTTGCGCCAAAGACAAAGTAAGCGATGATCCGCTTACACAAGCAGCAATCAATTAAGGGAGGATATAAAAATGCCTAAAATTAAAACACACAGCGGTGCTAAAAAGCGTTTCAAACTGTCGAAGAACGGTAAGGTTATTCGTGCTCACGCTAACAAAAGCCACATCCTGAACAAGAAGAACAGAAAGCGCAAGAGAGGTCTGCGCCAGACTGTCGTAGCCGACAGAACCAATACGCCGCAGATGAAGCGCCTGATCCCCTATAAATAATTTCGGATAATTATCGGGACAGCAACTTAATTTGAAAAATTCGGAGGTAATATAAATGGCACGAGTAAAAGGTGCGATGATGACTCGCAAAAGAAGAAAAAAGACATTAAAGCTCGCTAAGGGCTATTGGGGTGCAAAATCCAGACACTTCAAGATGGCGAAGCAGGCGGTTATGAAGTCCGGCAACTATGCCTACATCGGCCGCAAGCAGAGAAAGAGAGATTTCCGCCGTCTTTGGATCACCCGTATTTCCGCAGCCTGCAAGGCAAACGGTACCAACTATTCGTCCTTTATGAACGGTCTCAAAAAAGCCGGCGTCGTTCTCAACCGCAAGATGCTTTCCGAGATCGCCATCGCGGATCCCGCAGCCTTTACCGCTCTCGTAGAGCAGGCAAAGAACGCATAATTTCGGATATTATTCACAGCATATACAGCGTTTGGTTCTATCCAAACGCTTTTGCTGTATTTACTAATATTAGTAACGGAGTGTGCCTATGCAAACGCTCACAAGTAAAGACAATCCCGCGGTCAAATACGCGGTGAAGCTTCGCAAAAGCGCGAGGTTTCGCAGGGAAGAGGGTCGGTTCATCGCCGAGGGCATGAGGATCTGCCTCGACGCTGTCAAAAGCGGCGCCGAGCTCGACACGCTTTTTCTTAGCGAGGACGCGCTGAAAAAGTATCCGGAGCAGTGCGATGTTCTGATCTCGGCGGCTGATAAAACGCTTGCCGTCTCAGCCTCGCTTTTTGCCGTGCTCAGCGACACGCAGACCCCTCAGGGCGCGCTTTGCGTAATAAAAACACTTGACAAAAGCTCTCATTTTGATACAATTAAGATTAGCGGAAAATTTCTCGCGCTTGAAAACATTCAGGATCCGAACAATCTCGGCACCGTATTGCGGTCTGCCGAGGCTCTCGGCGTTTCCGGAGTGATACTCAGCGATGACTGCTGCGACGTCTATAATCCCAAGGTCGTGCGCGGCAGCATGGGCGCGGTTTTCAGGATGCCCTTTTTGACAGTCGAAAGCATTCCCGCTTTTCTTGCGAGCAATCCCGGGCTTCATTCCTATGCCGCCGTAGTGGATCCCGCCGCAAAGCCCGTCACGCAGGTGAGCTTTACCGAGCCTTGCGCGGCGGTTATCGGAAATGAAGGAAACGGACTGCGCGCAGAGACCGTCGCAGCCTGCACCGAGGCTGTCACCATCCCCATGAGGGGCAAGGCGGAATCGCTCAATGCCTCCGCAGCGGCGACAATATTGATTTGGGAAATGATCAGATGAATTCACCGAACGCTAAATTCTGGATATGGCTTTCTCAGGCGTTGGGCTACGATACGCCCAAGGTCAAGGTACTGCGCGGCCTTTATCCTGATATAGCGGTGTTTTATTCGGGCGGCGAGCGCGAATGGCGCTATTGCGGCAAGCTCAGCGAGAAGGATATAGCAAGTCTTTCCAAGACGCCGCTTTCCGTCGCCGAGTCGATACTCGAGAGCTGCGCGCGTTTCGGATACTCGGTTCTCGCCATAGACGATCCCAATTATCCCAAGTGCCTTTACAATATCTACGACCCGCCTGCGGTTCTTTATATCGAGGGCAAGCTGCCCGATGTGGATCACCGGCTGACGATCGGGATCGTAGGTACAAGACGGGCTACGGAATACGGCGTAAGCAATTCCTATAAGATAGGCTACGCGCTCGGCAAGTACGGAGTCTGCACAGTAAGCGGCGGCGCTTTGGGCGTCGACTGCGCAGCGCACAGGGGAACTCTCGCGGCTGACGGGACGACGATCTGCGTCCGCGGCTGCGGAATAAACTGCTCATACCTCAGCGAAAATGCCGGTATGCGCCGCACCATAACCCAAAAAGGAGCGGTGATCTCCGAATACCCTCCGTACACCGAGCCGAGAAGCTTTCATTTCCCGGCGCGCAACCGCATAATCTCCGCTTTGTCGGACGGAGTGGTGATCATTGAATCCGGCAAGCGCAGCGGCTCGCTCATCACGGCGAACCTTGCGCTCGAGCAGGGTAAGGAGGTTTTTGCGCTGCTCGGCAACAACAGCCCCCAGAACGAGGGCTCGAATGCCCGCATTAAGGAGGGCAGCGCGATCCCTATCACCGACTTTATGGATATACTTAACGCCTTTGACGGTCTGTATCTAACAGACGAGGAGGAAAAGGTGATCGTCGATCTCGACAGTATATCCTTAGCCGATATAAACGCTGTGCCCATCAAGGGCAAACGGCAGACTCCTGCCGAGCCCATCCACGAGCTCTTCAAAACTGCTCGCTCCCGTACAAAACAAACAGAACAACCAAAGCCGACTGCGGTCCACCGCGTCGACGTTAAACTTGAAGGTGACATGGCGGCGGTCTACCGTGTTTTGACCGATCAGCCTGTTAACATAGATGATATTTCACGGCAGCTTTCGCTTCCCGTATACAGGGTGATCACGGCGATGACTCAGCTCCAGATGAAGGATCTGGTCAACTCGTATCCGGGAAGAAAATTCAGTCTGAAATAGCAGTATAAGGTATATGAAACCATAGGAGGAATACCGTGTCAGATCTGGTTATTGTGGAGTCCCCCGCAAAAGCAAAAACCATAAAAAAATACCTCGGCTCAGGCTATGAGGTTATCGCCTCGATGGGTCACGTCCGCGACCTGCCCAAGGCGAGACTGAGCGTTGACATAAAGAACCGGTTCACGCCCAAATACGACATCATAAAGGGCAAGGAAAAGCTCGTCAAGGAGCTCAAAAGCCTTGCCGATAAAAGCGACAGCGTTTATCTCGCGACCGACCCCGACCGCGAGGGCGAGGCGATCTCCTGGCATTTGGCGTATATCCTCGGACTTCCCGACGATTACTGCAAGCGCGTGGAGTTCAACGAGATCACAAAAACCGGCGTTCAGCAGGGAATGGCTAATCCGCGCTCGATAAACATTGACCTCGTCAACGCCCAGCAGGCGCGCCGCGTGCTCGACCGTCTTGTGGGCTACAAGCTCAGCCCGTTCATCTCACAGAAGATACGCCGCGGCCTGTCCGCAGGCAGGGTGCAGTCCGTCGCGCTGCGCATTATAGTCGACAGAGAGAACGAGATACGCAAATTCAAGCCCGAGGAGTACTGGACTATAGACGCAAAGTTCATTCCCAAGGGCAGCCGCAGGGCATTTGCAGCCTCGCTTTACTCTGACGCCAAAGGCAAGATCAAGATCACCGACGCCGCTCAGGCGGATAAAATAGAGAGCGACCTTCAGGGAGCCGAGTACACGGTAACCAAGGTCAAGCACGGTACGCGCAAAAAATCCCCGGCACCTCCGTTCATCACCTCAACGCTCCAGCAGGAGGCCTCGCGCAAGCTCGGCTTCCAGTCCCGCCGCACGATGAAGGTTGCTCAGGAGCTCTATGAGGGAGTCGAGGTCCAGGGCATGGGCGCGACCGGTCTTATCACCTATATGCGTACGGACTCGCTGCGTATCTCTAACGTGGCGATAGCCGAGGTAACAAAATATATCGAGGGCGCATACGGCAGCGACTATCTGCCCGATAAGCCGCGACACTTCAAATCGCGCAAGAACGCGCAGGACGGACACGAGGCGATCCGCCCCTCGATGCCCTCGCTCACACCCGAACAGGTCAAGTCGAGCCTCACCCTCGATCAGTATAAGCTCTATAAGCTGATCTGGAGCCGCTTTACCGCAAGCCAGATGGCTGACTGCGTCCAGAAAACCACTCAGGCTGACATCGAGGCGAACGGCTACACCTTTAAGGCTTCGGGCTACTATGTGGATTTCCCGGGCTTCACGGCGCTTTATGTAGAGAGCAAGGACGAGGCTGAGGAAAAGACCTCCCAGCTTCCTCCGCTTGAACAGGGTATGCCCGTTCGCTGCAAGGAGCTGCAGAAAAATCAGCACTTCACTCAGCCGCCTGCTCGCTTCACCGAGGCTTCGCTCATTAAGATGCTCGAGGAGAACGGCATCGGCAGACCTTCGACCTACGCCGCGACCATTACCACGCTCACCGGCAGGGAATACGTCAGCCGCGAGGGCAAAACGCTTGTTCCCACAGAGCTCGGCGAGGTGATCACCGGTCTGATGAAGGAGCGCTTCCCGAAGATCGTCAACGTCAAGTTCACCGCCCAGATGGAGGATGAGCTCGATATGGTCGAGCACGGCGACGTTGCATGGGTCGACCTGCTCGACGAGTTCTACGGCGATTTTGAAAAGACCCTCAAGGAGGCAAAGTCCGACATGGAGGGCGTCAAGCTCCAGCTCAAGGAGGACGAGACCGACATCATCTGCGAGAAATGCGGCAGAAGAATGGTGGTCAAGGTCGGACGCTACGGCAAGTTTATCGCCTGCCCCGGCTATCCCGAGTGCAAGAACATCAAGAAGTTCGTTGAAAAATCAGGAGCCGTCTGTCCCAAGTGCGGCGGCGACGTGATCGTTAAGCATACTAAAAGCAAGAGGGTCTTTTACGGCTGCTCCAATTATCCCGAATGTGATTTTGTGAGCTGGAACGAGCCGACCAACGAGAAATGTCCGCAGTGCGGAGAGATCCTTTATAAAAAGAAAGGAAAGAAGCCCGTCCTGTTCTGTGAGAACAAGGATTGCGGATATACCCGCTCGGGCAAATCGGAAGAAAAGGAATGATAGTCAACGTCATCGGCGCGGGACTTGCGGGCTGCGAGGCGGCAATGCAGATCGCAAACCGCGGAGTCGAGGTTCGTCTGATCGAGATGAAGCCTCAGAAAAAGACCCCCGCTCATAAAAGCGACCTTTTCGGCGAGCTCGTCTGTTCAAATTCGTTCAAGGCGATGAGGATAGAGAGCGCCGCAGGCTTGCTCAAGGAGGAAATGCGCCGCCTTGATTCCTTTCTCATGCGCTGCGCGGACAGGTGCAGGGTACCGGCAGGAGGAGCTCTCGCGGTCGACAGGGAGCAGTTCGCTCTCCTTGTGACCGAGGGGATAACCAATCATCCCATTATCCGGGTAGAGCACCGCGAGCTGACCGAGATCCCGGACGAGGGCGTTACGATCATCGCGACCGGACCTCTGACCTCGGATGCACTGGCTTCCGCTGTCGAAAGGCGTTTCGGTGCTTCGCTGTCCTTCTTTGACGCGGCGGCTCCCATCGTCAGCGCGGACAGCGTGGATATGGATCTTGCCTTCACCGCCTCGCGTTATGAGCGCGGCGGCGAGGACGACTACATCAACTGCCCCATGAACAAGGAGGAGTACGAAAACTTCTACTCAGCCCTTGTTTCGGCACAGCGCGCTCCGCTTCACGATTTCGACGTTAACAACCCAAAGGTTTACGAGGGCTGTATGCCGGTCGAGGTGATGGCGCAAAGGGGAGAGGGTACGCTTCGATTCGGACCGATGAAGCCCGTCGGACTAGTGGATCCGCGGACGGGTCACCGTCCGTGGGCGGTGCTTCAGCTCCGAAAGGAGAACGCCGCAGGCACGATGTACAATCTCGTTGGCTTTCAGACTAACCTGAAATTTGCCGAGCAGAAGCGCGTGTTTTCGCTCATTCCCGCTCTGCACGACGCCGAGTTCCTGCGCTACGGCGTCATGCACCGCAACACCTTCCTCTGCTCGCCTCAGATACTTGACTCTGATTTTTCCGTAAAAGAAAATAAAAACCTGTTCTTCGCAGGACAGATAACTGGCGTGGAGGGCTACATGGAAAGCGCCGCTTCGGGCATTATGGCGGGTATCAACGCCGTTCGTTATTTGAAAAACAAGCCGACGCTTACCCTTCCCGCCGATACCATGATAGGCGCGCTCTCGCGCTATATCTCGGATCCGACAGTCAAGAAATTCCAGCCCATGGGCGCGAATTTCGGAGTGCTTCCCGAGCTTGAGCAAAGACCGCGCGATAAAAAGGAACGCGCCGCGTCATACGCTGCCCGCGCGCTTGATTCCCTCGGCGAATATCTTACCTATATAAAAGAAACTGATGAAGGTGACTACTATGAAAATCATTGTTGACGCGTTCGGAGGCGACAACGCCCCGCTTGAGATCATCAAGGGCTGCGCCCTTGCGGTTCAAGAGTCCGGAGTGGATTTCATCCTCACGGGCGACGAGCAGATCATCCGCAAAACCGCCGAGGAGAACAGCATTTCCCTCGATCATATCGAAATCGTCCACTGCGACGAGGTAATCACGATGGAGGACGACGCGCTCTCGGTGCGCAAGTCAAAGAAAAACAGCTCCATGGCGGTCGGACTCCGCCTGCTCAACGAGGACAGTGGCGACGCCTTTATCAGCGCGGGCAACAGCGGCGCGCTCTGCGTCGGCGCTACCACGATCACGGGCAGGATCAAGGGCGTAAAGAGAACCGCCTTTGCTCCCGTGCTTCCCGCAGAGCAGGGCTTCTTCATGCTGCTCGACGGCGGCGCGAACGTCGACTGCCGCCCCGAGTTTCTCTATCAGTTCGCGCTGATGGGCTCGATCTACATGAACCGCGTAATGGGCGTCGAGAATCCGCGCGTCGGACTTGCCAACGTCGGCACAGAGGATCACAAGGGTACCGAGATGTATCAGGAGACCTATAAGCTGCTCAAGGAAAGCAAGCTCAACTTCATCGGAAACGTCGAGGGCAGAGACCTTCCCAAGGGCGCAGCTGACGTTGTGGTCTGCGACGGCTTCACGGGCAACCTTATCCTCAAAACCTACGAGGGCGCTGCCGCCGTGCTGATGAAGCAGATCAAGCACATGTTTGCCGACAGCACCCGCGGAAAGCTTGCCGCGGCGCTGGTAATGAAGGATATCAAGGCGTTCAAGGTGCGCTTTGACTACAACACCTACGGCGGAGCGCCGATCCTCGGCTCCTCAAAGCCCGTGTTTAAGGCTCACGGAGACGCCAAGGCGAACACGCTCAACAACGCTATAAAGCTGATCGTAAACTATGTAAATGCAAAGGCGATCGACGAGATCTCGTCCTCGCTGTGATTTTGGTGAATCCTTATGTCTGATCTCGAGACCGTAATCGGTTATCAATTCAAAAACAAGGAGCTTTTGCGCGAGGCGCTGACCCATTCCTCATACGCCAACGAGCGCAAATCCAAGCATATAAAATACAACGAGAGGCTGGAGTTTCTCGGAGACGCCGTGCTCTCCATCATTGTCTCGGACTACATATTCAAAAACTGTCCCGAGCTCCCCGAGGGCGAGCTAACAAAGCTGCGCGCGTCCCTTGTCTGCGAGCGTTCGCTTTTTGAATTTGCCAAGAAGATCAACCTCGGCAGCTATCTTTTGCTCAGCAAGGGCGAGCATCACAACGGAGGCGCAGACCGCCCCTCAATAGTATCCGACGCTTTTGAGGCGCTCATAGCCGCTATCTACATAGACGGAGGCATAGAGCCTGCCTCAAAGCACATCCTTAACTTTGTGATTCCCGCCATCAAGAGCTCAAAGAAAAAGAAGGTCAATGACTTTAAAACCACCCTTCAGGAGATTGTCCAGAAAAATCCCGGCGAGCAGCTCGAATACGTTCTGGTCGGCGAGAGCGGACCCGATCACAACAAGCACTTCGTGGTCGAGGTTCACCTCAACTCGAACGTGATCGGCAAGGGCGGCGGCAAGAGCAAAAAGGAAGCCGAGCAGCAGGCTGCGCGGGTCGCATTGGAGCTGATGGGCTATTAAGCACGGAAATATCTCTATTTTCATTCCGCATAACGGCTGTCCGCATCAGTGCAGCTTTTGCAATCAGAAGAACATCACGGGTCAGCAGACGCAGCCTTCGCCGGGCGAGGTCGCGGCAGTGCTTGATCGCGCGGTCTCCGATCTCGGAGACAGGACGCGTTTTGCCGAGATCGCATTTTTCGGCGGCAGCTTCACGGCTATCGACCGGGACTATATGCGCGCTCTGCTCGAGGCGGCACAGCCCTACCTTGACCGCTTCTCGGGGATCAGGATATCCACCCGTCCCGACGCGATAGACGAAGAGGTGCTGGCGCTGCTGAAGCTCTGCGGAGTCACCTCCATAGAGCTCGGCGCTCAGTCGATGGATGATGCTGTTCTGAAAGCAAACGACAGGGGACATACGTCCTCCGATGTGGAAACCGCCTTCGCTTTGATAAGAAGCTTCGGATTTTCGGCGGGTCTGCAAATGATGACCGGGCTGTATATGTCCGATCCGCAGAGGGATTATCAAACCGCGCTCGAATTCGTCAGGCTCCGCCCCGACACGGTACGGGTCTATCCGACGGTCATTCTCAGGGGGACGCACCTTGAGGAGCTTTATCTTTCCGGCGAGTTCAAGCCATATTCACTCGAGGAATCGGTCGAGCTTTGCTCGCGGCTGATAAAGCTGTTTGACGACGAGGGGATTCCTCTTATCCGCCTCGGGCTGCACTATTCCGACAGCCTGATACAAAACAGTCTCGGCGGCTATTATCATCCCGCATTCAGGGAGCTGTGCGAGTCAAAGCTTTTTTTTGATTCTTTTTTAGAAAAAACGCGCGACTTTACGGATAAAAAGGTCACGGTTACGCTCAACAGGCGTTCGCTGTCCAAGTTTCTCGGACAGAAAAAATCAAATCTCATACGCCTTTCCGGGCTGGGCTATGAGATTAAGCTTCAGTATGAAGATTCGCTCGGAAAGTATGAGTTCATCGTAAAACAGGGGTAAAGATGAGATTAAAATCATTGGAAGTACAGGGCTTCAAAACCTTTCCCGATAAAACCAAGCTCAGCTTTGAGCAGGGCATAACCTCGGTAGTGGGTCCGAACGGCTCGGGCAAGAGCAACATCAGCGACGCTATCCGTTGGGTGCTCGGCGAGCAGTCGCCCAAAAGCCTGCGCTGCTCCAAGATGGAGGACGTGGTGTTCAACGGCACCGATACGCGCAAGCGCACCGGCTACGCCGAGGTCACGCTGAATATAGATAATTCCGACCGCTTTCTCGACTATGGCGGCGACGAGATCGCCGTCACTCGGCGATACTACCGCAGCGGAGAGAGCGAGTATCTGATAAACAAGGCTGCGGTCAGACTCAGGGATATCAACGAGCTGTTCATGGATACAGGTCTCGGCAGAGACGGCTATTCCATGATCGGTCAGGGCAAGATCGACAGCATCGTCTCCTCCAAGAGCGAGGACAGGCGTGAGATATTCGAGGAGGCAGCCGGTATATCGCGCTACCGCTACCGCAAGCTCGAAGCCGAGCGCAGGCTTAAAAACACCGAGGACAATCTTCTCAGACTGCGCGATATCGTCAGCGAGCTCGAGGAGAGGGTAGGTCCTCTTAAAAAGCAAAGCGAGAAGGCGCAGCAGTTTTTGACCTTGTCCGAGGAAAAACGCGGACTTGAGATCGGCTTGTGGCTGATGAACCTCGAAAAGTTCCAGGACAGCCTCAAGGCTCAGGACGAAAAGATAGCAATTTCCAGATCGCAGTATGACGACGCCGAGCGCACGCTTGCCGAGATTGCCGCTGAGACCGAGGAGATATATGAAAAAAACGGCGCGCTCGCCTCAAAGATCGAGAGCATCCGCGCGCAGATATCCTCGATAGACGGCGAGATCGCGCAGAAAAACGCGCAGATCTCCGTCGCAGAAAACGACATTTCACATAATAATGAGAATATAAAGCGCATACAAAGCGAGATCGCCCAAGCTGAAAAGGGCGCCGAGGAGCTTGACAAAACCATTGCAGACAAGCAGCAGAAGATATCTGTCCTTGACGCTCAGATCACCGGCAAGCAGCGCGAATACGCCAAGGTCTCCGAGCAGCTCAACTCGATCAATATGGATTCGAGCAAGAGCGGCGACGAGCTCCAGGAGCTGACCGCCCTGCTGTCATCGCTGACCTCGAGGTCGGCGGACGCCCGCGTAGTCGACATGACCTCCGACAGCAGCATCAACGAGCTTACTTCGAGGATAGCTTCCGTCAGGGAGAGCGAGAGGGAAAAGCGTGAGCAGTTAAAGCAGCTCGAGGAGCTTTCCGCGGATTACGCCTCCGACGTCGCTCAAACCGGGGATGAAATAGCCTCGCTTAAAAACGCGATTGACGGTCTCGAGCTCAAGCTCTCGGCAAAGGACAGAAAAAGAGCCGAGCTCAGGGAGAAAAGCGACAAGCTCGGGCTCGACGTCAGAGAGCACAGGCGCAAGATCGACTTTCTCGAGAACCTTGAACGAAATCTCGAGGGCTTCTCAAAGAGCGTCAAGGTCGTGGTCAACGCCTCAAAGAGCGGCAGGCTGAAGGGCGTGTACGGTCCGGTTTCCCGAGTCATCTCGGTACCGTCCGAATACGCGCTCGCCATTGAGACCGCCCTCGGAGCCGCTATGCAGAACATCGTGGTCGAGACCGACGAGGACGCCAAGCAGGCGATCCGATATCTGAAATCCACCGACGGAGGAAGGGCGACCTTCCTGCCGCTTAACACGATAAAAACCCGTGAGCTCAACGAAAACGGGCTCGACGACTGTTACGGCTTTGTCGGCGTAGCGAGCAGGCTTTGCACTTGTGACAGCAAATTCTCCTCGATACTCGGCTCGCTGCTCGGCAAGATTGTCATAGCGGAGGATCTTAACAGCGCGGCTTCGATCGCAAAGCGCTACTCCTACCGATTCAAGGTAGTCACGCTCGACGGTCAGGTCGTCAACGCCGGAGGTTCGCTCACAGGCGGCTCACAGATCCGCAACACGGGCGTTCTGAGCCGCGCCTCCGAGATCGCTCAGCTCAAATCACTGACGGACGGCTTGCTCGAAAAAGCCCGCGCGGCGGAAAAGCTCACCGAGCAGCTCCAGTCCGAATACGCCGCCATAGAGGCTCAGCTTCTCGGAACACGAGCCGAGCTTTCGCTGAAGCAGCAGGATATGGCGCGGCTTCAGGCTGAACAGAGGGCGTGCGCCTCGGAGCTCGAGGGAGCAAAGGAATATCTCGCGTCCGCCGCCTCTGAGTTCGAGGAAAATCTCGGCAGGATCGAGGCTTTGAAAAGTGACAGGCAGGAGGCGAGAGAGCTTCTTGCAAAGCTCAACACCCAGATCGCCGACACCGAGGAAAAGGTCAACGCCGTCACGGGCAGCCGCGCTCAGCTCACCAAGCAGCGCGAGGAGCTTTCCGTCCGACTGCAGAACATCAGACTTAATATCGTCGCCGCGCAAAAGGACGTCGACGCGCTCAACGCCGAGATCGTTACCGCGCGCGGAACCGGAATGGATAACGAGGAAAAAAAGCGCGAGCTGAATCTGCAGATAGAACGGCTGCGCGGCGCTGTTGACGATTCAGGTAAACTGATCGCTCGCATCCGCGACGAGATCGCCGCGCTGCGGCGCACTCAGGAGTCGCTGGCAAAGCAGATAGAGGCTGTGAACGAACAGCGCGACCGGCTTGAAAAACGGGGCGTAGAGATACGCAGATCGGAACGCGACAAGACCGCCGAGCGCGAGGCTTCGGGCAGGGAGCTTGCCCGCCTTGAGGAGCGCAAGATAAACATCCAAAAGGAATACGACGGCATAATCTCAAAGCTTTGGGACGAATATGAGCTGACAAGGCGTGAAGCCGAGCGCGTCGTCGGAAGGATAGAGGAGCCGTCAAAGGCTCAGAAAAGGCTCAACGAGCTCAAACAGAGCATCCGCTCTCTCGGCAACGTCAACGTCAGCGCGATCGAGGAATACAAAGAGGTTTCCGAGCGCTATGAATTCATGAGCGTCCAGGTCGCCGACGTAGAAAAATCCAAGGCTGAAATAGAAAAGCTAATCGCAAATCTGACAAAGCAGATGAAGGAGGTCTTTGTTGAGAGCTTCGACAGGATCAACCAGAATTTCACCGGCACCTTCAAGGAGCTTTTCGGAGGAGGCACGGCGTCTCTTGCACTCTCCGACCCCGAAAACATTCTGACGAGCGGGATAGATATCCTCGTTCACCCGCCCGGAAAGATAGTTGTCCACCTTGACGCGCTGTCGGGCGGTGAAAAGGCGCTCGTGGCAATAGCGCTGTACTTCGCCATCATGAAGGTGCGTCCCGCGCCGTTCTGCGTGATGGATGAGATCGAGGCGGCGCTCGACGACGTCAACGTGTACCGTTTTGCGGCCTATCTGCGCCGAATGTGCGACAAAACCCAGTTTATACTTATCACTCACCGACGCGGCACTATGGAGGAGGCGGACGTGCTCTACGGCGTAACGATGCAGGACGAGGGCATTTCCAAGCTCCTTGAGCTGCACACCTCCGAGGTTGCCTCAAAGCTCGGTATGAATACAAAATAAAGGAATGATATTATGGGCCTGTTCAGTAAAATCAAGGAAGGTCTCAAAAAGACCCGCAACGCAGTCATGGGTCAGATCGACTCCATGCTCAAATCCTTCACTAAAATAGACGAGGAGCTGTTCGAGGAGCTCGAGGAGCTTCTTGTGATGGGCGACGTAGGCTATGATACCGCCGAGCAGATCTGCGGCGAGCTGCGTTACCGCGTCAAGCAGAGGGGCATCACCGACCCCTCCAAGATAAACGACATCCTCGAGGAGGTCATCGCTGAGATGCTTCAGGGGGAAGAGGAGCTCGATATCTCCACTTCGCCCTCGATCATCCTTGTGATCGGCGTCAACGGCGTCGGCAAAACCACCACCATCGGCAAGCTTGCCTACGCGCTCTCCAAGCAGGGCAAGCACGTTATCCTCGCCGCTGCCGATACCTTCCGCGCAGCCGCGATAGATCAGCTCGATATCTGGGCTCAGCGCAGCGGCTGCGAGATTATCAAGCAGGCTGAGGGCAGCGATCCCGCCGCGGTCATCTTCGACGCGATCTCTGCGGCAAAAGCCCGGCACGCCGACGTCATCATCTGCGACACCGCGGGACGTCTGCACAATAAAAAGCATCTCATGGACGAGCTTGCCAAAATCAACCGCGTAATCGACCGCGAGCTTCCCGACGCTGCAAAGGAAAAGCTGCTCGTACTCGACGCGACCACAGGTCAGAACGCCGTCAATCAGGCGGAGCAGTTCCGTCAGGCGACTGGCATCACAGGCATCGTGCTCACAAAGCTCGACGGCACCGCAAAGGGCGGCGTGGTGCTCAACATCAAGAACGGCCTGGGCATCCCCGTAAAATACATCGGAGTCGGCGAGCAGATCGACGACCTCCAGCCCTTCAGCGCCAACGACTTCGCAAGGGCGTTGTTCGCTAAAGGCGATAACGAATAAAGGAATAACAGTATGAAATTCATTATAGCAACCGGTAATCCGAACAAGATCAGAGAGATGGAGCGCATCCTCGCTCCGCTCGGGATAGAGGCTGTCTCTGCCAAGGAAGCGGGCGTTGTGCTCGGCGAGGTCGAGGAGACCGGAACCACCTTCGCCGAGAACGCCTTCTTAAAGGCTAACGCCGCTTATATCAAAACCGGAATGCCCGCGGTCGCCGACGATTCTGGTATCTGCATCGACGCCTTCGACGGCGCGCCCGGTATATTCTCCTCGCGCTATCTCGGCGAGGACACCCCTTACGACGTCAAAAACGGCATAATCCTCGACAAGCTCAGGGATGTTCCTGATGATAGGCGCGGCGCTCATTACACCTGCGCGATCTGCTGCATCCTTCCGGGCGGCGAAAGGCTGGACATCGAGGAGATATGCGAGGGCAGGATCGGCTATGAACAGCTCGGAAACGGCGGCTTCGGCTACGACCCGATCTTCGTATGCGGAGACGACGGCAAGACCTTCGCCCAGCTTTCGGCAGAGGAAAAGGACAGGCTCAGTCACCGCGGAAAAGCGCTGAGGTCGCTTGTAGACCGGCTAAAAACCTATATGGAGAGATAAATGATGCTTACAGGAAAACAACGCGCGTATCTTCGCAGTCTTGCCAACGGGATCGATACTATCCTTATGATCGGCAAGGGCGAGATCACCGATAACGTGATAATGCAGGCGGACACCGCTCTGACCGCGAGAGAGCTTATCAAGGGCAAGGTCCTTGAAAACAGCGCCTACTCCTCGCGCGATGCCGCCGATCTGCTCGCCGAACGCTGCTCGGCTGAGGTAGTTCAGGTGATCGGTTCGAAATTCGTTCTATACCGAAATAACCCTGACGAGCCCAAGATCATCCTGCCGAAGGCAAAGAGATCATGAGCGGCGCAGATTATAAGGCGATAATCCGCAGCATGATGGGCGATTACCGCTATACCCACAGCGTCAATGTAGCCGCCGAGGCGGACGAGCTTGCGCGGCTGTACGGCGAGGACGAGCATAAGGCGTATGTCGCCGGTATACTGCACGATATCACCAAGGAGATCCCAAAGGAAGAACAGTTGCAAATCATCCGCGAAGGTGGTATAATCTTAGACGGCGTTCAACAAAATGCGCCTAAGCTCTGGCACAGCATCAGCGGCAGCGTGTACGTCCTGCGCCTCGGGATAGAGGACGAGGACATCATAAACGCGATCCGCTATCATACGACCGGCAGAGCAGGCATGAGCAGACTTGAGAAGATAATCTTCATCGCCGATTTTACCGCTGCGGAAAGATCATACCCGGGCGTTGAGACAATGCGCGAAAAGTCCCGGCAGTCGCTCGAGAAGGCTATGCTTTACGCGATGCAGTTTACGCTGAGCGATCTTTCACGGCGCGAGCTTGCGATACACCCGGATGAGGTGCATTGCTATAACGAAATTGTTTTGAATAAAACGAAAGGATAACGATATGACATCTTACGATCAGGCTGTCCTCGCCGCAAAGGCGCTCGACGGCAAAAAAGGTCTTGATATTCAGGTCATCGAGATCAGCGACATCTCAGTGCTGGCTGATTACATGGTCATTGCGACCGGCAGCAGCTCCACCCATGTAAAGGCGCTTGCCGACGAGGTGGAGTATCAGCTCGACAAGGCGGGCGTTTCGGTCAGCCATATCGAGGGCTACCGTTCAAACACATGGATCCTGCTCGATTACGTCGATGTGATCGTCAATGTGTTTGACGACGAGGCGAGGCATTTCTATGACCTCGACCGTCTGTGGCAGGACGGCAAGCCCGTTGACCTTACGGGCATTATCGACCCGGAATAATAAACGGTATAATTATTTGGAGGGATTCAGGTTGAAATACAATCACAAAACCGTTGAGCCTAAATGGCAGAGCATCTGGGAGGAAAAGGGCGTTTTCCACGCGGATGAGCACAGCGATAAGGAAAAATTCTACGCCCTGATCGAGTTTCCCTATCCTTCGGGTCAGGGACTCCACGTCGGTCATCCGCGCCCTTACACCGCGCTTGACACCGTAGCCAGAAAGAGAAGGCTCCAGGGCTTCAACGTGCTCTATCCGATCGGCTGGGACGCCTTCGGTCTGCCCACCGAAAACTACGCGATCAAGAACCACATCCACCCCGAGATCGTAACCAAAAACAACATCGCGCGCTTTAAAAAGCAGATTCAGTCGCTCGGTATCTCCTTCGACTGGAGCCGCGAGATCAACACCACCGATCCCGATTACTATAAATGGACGCAGTGGATCTTCATTCAGCTCTTCAAGCACGGGCTCGCCTATAAAAAAGAGATGAACGTCAACTGGTGTACCTCCTGCAAGTGCGTGCTTGCCAACGAGGAGGTCGTCAACGGCGTCTGCGAGCGCTGCGGCAGCGAGGTGGTTCACCGCGTAAAGTCACAGTGGATGCTCAAGATCACCGAGTACGCCGACAGGCTTATCAACGACCTCGACCTCGTCAACTACCCCGACCGCGTCAAGGCTCAGCAGAAGAACTGGATCGGCAGGAGCACCGGTGCCGAGGTGGACTTCACCACCACTACGGGCGACACCCTCACGATATACACGACCCGCGCCGACACGCTTTACGGCGCGACCTATATGGTAATCTCACCCGAGCATCCGCTGATCGAAAAGTGGGCGGATATCCTCGCAAACATCGACGATATCCGCGCTTATCAGGCGGCGGCTGCGCGCAAATCCGACTTTGAGCGCACGGAGGTCGCAAAGGAAAAGACCGGCGTTATGCTCGACGGCGTCCGCGCGGTCAATCCCGTCAACGGCAAGGAGATACCGATCTTCATTTCCGATTACGTGCTTGTGTCCTACGGCACCGGCGCGATAATGGCTGTGCCCGGTCACGATACCCGCGACTGGGAATTCGCCAAGAAATTCAACCTTCCCATCATCGAGGTCGTCAAGGGCGGCAACGTCGAGGAGGAGGCTTTCACGGACTGCGCCACCGGTATAATGGTCAACTCCGGTATGCTCGACGGTCTCACCGTGGACGAGGCAAAGGTCAAGATCATCGACTGGCTCACCTCCGAGGGCAAGGGTCATGCCAAGGTCAATTATAAGCTCCGCGACTGGGTATTCTCACGTCAGCGTTACTGGGGCGAGCCGATCCCGATCGTGCATTGCGACAAGTGCGGCTTTGTTCCCCTCGACGAGAGCGAGCTTCCGCTCAGGCTGCCCATGGTCGAATCCTATGAGCCGACCGACAACGGCGAGTCTCCGCTCGCCAAGATGACCGACTGGATCTCGACTGCCTGTCCCAAATGCGGCGCGCCCGCAAAGCTGGTACTATCTGCGCTACATGGATCCCCACAACAGCGAAGCACTCGCCTCAAAGGAAGCCCTCGATTATTGGTCGCCCGTAGATTGGTACAACGGCGGTATGGAGCACACCACGCTCCATCTGCTCTACAGCCGCTTCTGGCACAAGTTCCTCTATGACATCGGCGTTGTTCCGACTCCGGAGCCCTATGCCAAGCGCACCTCTCACGGAATGATCCTCGGCGAAAACGGCGAGAAGATGAGCAAGTCCCGCGGAAATGTCGTAAATCCCGACGATATCGTCAACGAGTATGGCGCTGACACCATGCGCCTTTATGAGATGTTCATCGGCGATTTTGAGAAGGCTGCTCCCTGGAGCCAGGCGAGCATCAGAGGCTGCCGCCGCTTTATCGAGCGTTACTGGAACCTGCAGACCTGCCTGATCGACGGCGACGCTATCCGTCCCGAGCTCGAGATCGCCTTCCACAAGGCAATCAAGAAGGTCGGCGATGATATAGAGAACATCAAATTCAACACCGCTATCGCAGCGCTTATGGCTCTCATCAACGATATTTCGGCGGTCAAGAATATAAACAGGGAAGAGCTCAGAGTATTTTCGATTCTGCTCAATCCCTTTGCCCCTCACATCACCGAGGAGGTCTATGAGGCGTGCAAGCTCGGAGAGGGCATCCTCGCCGAGGCGAGCTGGCCGGAGTACGACGAGTCCAAGTGCGTCGACGAGACCATCGAGATCGTAGCTCAGGTCAACGGCAAGATCAAGGCAAAGCTCAACGTTCCCGTTGACGCGACCAAGGAGCAGCTTCTCGAGCTTGCGAAATCCGACGAAAAAGTTAAGTCCGCAATCGAGGGAAAGACCGTATTCAAGGAGATCGTCGTTCCCAAAAAGCTTGTAAATCTTGTCGTTAAATAAGCTATTTTGTCTTTTGCGGGCAATAATGCGCACAATAGCTTAATAAAACGACAGAATTGTACCGTATAAAATTTTATAAATAAAAATTTTATAAAATTCTACAATCCTATTGACATTATTACTCGCATATTGTATAATGGCAATGCAAATTATGCAAATTACCCATGCCACATGGCAGATGGGAGGGAAGATAGATGGCAGAGATAAGACTCAAGGAGAACGAATCACTCGAAAGCGCATTGAGAAGATTCAAGAAGCAGTGTGCCAGAGCCGGCGTTATTGCTGAGGTACGCAAGAGAGAAGCTTACGAAAAGCCCTCGGTAAAGCGTAAAAAGAAATCCGAAGCAGCTCGCAAACGCAAATATAGGTAAAGGCAAGGCGGACAGAGCTATTCTGTCCGCTTTTAGTTTTAGTTGTTTAACATTGTCGTGAAAATATCAGGTGATCTCATGAAAAAAATCTTAGTTTTGCTCGGTCCCAACCTCAATATGGTAGGGGTCAGAGAAAAGGGGATATACGGCGCCGAAACCGCCGACAGCATCGAGCTTCAGATCAAGGAGCGCGCCGAGGCAGCGGGCTTCTGCGCCGAGGTCTATCAATCCAACCACGAGGGCGATCTTATTGATATGATCCACGCCTCAAGAGAGAGCTTCAGCGGCGCGATCATTAACGCCGGGGCGCTCACCCACTACAGCTATGCGCTGCGCGACGCCATCGCCTGCGTGAGCATCCCGTACGTCGAGGTGCATATGAGCAATATCCACGCCCGCGAGGAGTTCAGACACACCTCTGTAATCGCGCCCGTCTGCGCGGGACAGATCGCGGGCTTCGGAAAATACAGCTATTTTCTCGCAATTGAGGCATTAAAGGATTTGATGAAATGATTAGTACCTTTGAAAAAAGAATCAACGCTGTCCGCGGCGTACTTCAAAACGATGACGAGGCTGCCGTGATCACCAATGAGGTGAATATCGGCTATTTTACCGATTTTTTCCACAGCGAGGGTCTGCTGCTGATAACCGCGGGCAAGGCTGTCCTGCTCGTCGACTTCCGCTATCACGAGGCGGCGTCAGAGAAGGCAAAGGGCTGCGAGGTGGTCTGCTTTTCCCGTTTGGGAGAGGAGCTCTCAAAGCTGCTTTCCGACAACGGCGTAGCAAACGTCATCTTTGAAGCCGAAAACATGACCTACGCGCGGTATGACAGCTTCAAGACGAAGTTTGCCGAGCACGGCATCGACTGCGTATGCTCAAAAAAGCTCGACCAGGCGATCGCCGATTCGCGCGTTATCAAGTACAAAAGCGAGCTCGACAAGATCATAACCGCTCAGAAGATAGCCGAGAAGAGCTATCTTGACGTGCTCAATTTCATCCGCCCCGGCAGGACCGAGCGCGAGATCGCCGCACGGCTGCAGTATATGATGAGACTGAACGGAGCCGAGGACGTGTCCTTCAGCCTTATCACCATCACCGGCACAAAGACCTCGCTTCCTCACGGCGTACCCGGCAGCGAGGCTATCCAGGAGGGCGATTTCTTCACCTGCGACTTCGGAGCTATGTACGAGGGCTATCACAGCGATACCACGCGCACCGTCGCCGTAGGCAGCGTGACCGAGGAGATGCGCGAGGTCTACGACATCGTACTCAGAGCTCAGCTCGCCGCCCTGAATGTGATCAAGCCCGGCGTCAAGTGCAGCGACGTCGACAGGGCTGCCCGCACCGTGATCGAACGCGCGGGCTACGGAAAGTATTTCGGTCACTCGACCGGCCACGGAGTAGGTCTCGATATCCACGAGGCTCCGGCGGTATCCTCGCGCTGCGATACCGAGCTCAAGCTCGGCATGGTCATCACCGACGAGCCGGGCATCTATCTGCCCGGAAAGTTCGGGGTCAGGATCGAGGATATGCTCTCCGTCACGGACGACGGCTTTTGCAATTTCGTGAGCCTTCCCAAGGAGCTTGTGGTTTTATAAGCTAATATTCGATAAAAGACTTGCTTTTTTCCGCGATATCCAGTATAATAGTTTTATCATAGCCGAGGTATGTGAGTACCCGGCGTCAACAGGAGGTAATACCAATGATTTCAGCAGGTGATTTCAGAAACGGCGTTACGTTTGAAATGGACGGACAGGTTGTTTCCATCATCGAGTTTCAGCACGTTAAGCCCGGCAAGGGCGCTGCCTTTGTAAGAACAAAGATCAGAAATGTAATTACGGGCGCGGTTGTTGAAAAAACTTTTAACCCCAACGATAAGTACCCCACCGCCTTCATCGAGAGAAAGGACATGGAGTACAGCTATTCCGACGGTGATCTTTACTATTTCATGGACACCGAGACCTGGGAGCAGATCCCCATCAACAAGAATGTTCTCGGCGACAACTTTAAGTTCGTCAAGGAGAACATGGTTTGCAAGATCCTCTCCTACAAGGGCAATGTATTCGGCGTGGAGCCGCCCAACTTTGTTGAGCTTCAGGTCACCAAGACCGATCCCGGCTTCAAGGGCGACACCGCTACCAACGCCACCAAGCCCGCTACTCTCGAGACCGGCGCCGAGATCAAGGTTCCGCTGTTCATCGACGAGGGCGAGGTTATTCAGATCGATACCAGAACAGGCGAGTACATGGGAAGAGCCTGATCCCAAAGGAGTTTGCTATGAACCTTACCGAAAAAATTTCCTACATCAAGGGTCTTGCCGAGGGCCTGGCGCTGGATGACAGCAAGCCCGAGGTAAAGGTCATCAACGCGATCATTGATCTGCTTGATGATATCGCTTACGACGTAAAGGATATGGAAGACCTCTATGACGAGCTCAGCGAGCAGGTCGACGAGATCGATCAGGATCTTGCCGATTTAGAGGACGATTTCTATGACGAGGAATGCGACTGCTGCGACGAAGATGACGACGAGCTTTTTGACGAAGACGAGGACAACCCTTTTTATGAGGTGACCTGCGGCGCCTGCGGACAGAAGCTCAATATCTCCGAGGACGTGCTCCTCGAGGGCGAGATCGAGTGTCCCAACTGCGGCGAGCTGCTCGAGTTCGACTTCTCCGATCTTTATGACGGCGACGAGCTTGACTGCGACCTCGACTGCGAAAACTGCGACGGCTGTGCCGACGAGGACGAAGCCGAAGACGCTGAATAAAAATCTCACATTTTTCACACCTCTCGTATACGATATACGAGGGGTGTTTTTTTGCTTGCACATCACAGGAGACGCAGGCGCGGACTGCTGCTCGTACTGCTTTCGCTGCTGTTTTTCGCTTTCTTCCTGATCAGGGCGTTCGAGAGTCATATCTCCGATTTCAGCTACGGCTATATCCCGAATTCTGCGCAGCGCACCGCTACAAAGGCGGTCTGCATGGCGGTTGAGGATTATCTGTCAGCGAATCCGGTGAGCTACGGCGATCTCGCAAGAATTAACTGCGGAGAAAACGGCTCCGTGACCTCGGTGGAAACCGACTCTGCGAAAATCAATCTGCTTAAAGCCGAGATAACCGAAGCGGCTCAGACCGAGATGGAAAAGATCAAGACCTCCACGGCGAAGATACCGCTCGGAGCGTTTACGAAGCTGAGTCTGCTGTCAAACTGGGGGCCGGACATAAACCTGAACTACAGCCTGATGGGAAGCGTATCGTCCGAGATAGAGTCCAGCTTTGAATCCGCGGGGATAAACCAGACCGTTCATCATCTGCGCCTTGTGGTCACGGTCAAGGTGATCACCGCCTCGCTCGATTACAGGGGAGAGATGAGCTTCAAAACGGATTTCGAACTCGCTCAGTCCGTAATTGTGGGCAAAGCTCCCGACATTACCGGCGGATATCTCTGCTCAAAGCCTTGATTTACTTCATTTTTGGAAAAAATTCCGCTCAAACTTATTGAAAAACGCTATATTTTGTGTTATAATACGTTAGTTATACAAAATGGGTGAGGAGGCGTTCGTTTGACCGAAATGCCATTCAGATCGGAAACGCTGTCCGAAAAGCAGCGCGAATATATGAAGCTTATCGCCGAGATCATGGAGATCCGCAAGCGCGGCGAGCGTCCGCTTGCCTTTGTGCGCACCTACGGCTGCCAGCAAAACGTCGCTGACAGCGAGCGCATCAAGGGGATGCTTGAGGGCTCGGGCTTCGGGTTTACCGATACTCCCGACGACGCCGACTTCATTCTTTTCAATACCTGCGCTGTGCGCGAGCACGCCGAGGACAGGGTATTCGGCAATGTCGGCGCGTTGAAGAATCTTAAACGCCGCCATCCGCAGATACTGATCGCCCTTTGCGGCTGCATGATGGAGCAGGAACACGTCGCCGAGCGCATTTACAACAGCTTTCCGTTCGTGGGACTGGTGTTCGGAACGCATTCGCTGCATCATTTTCCCGAGCTGCTGTACAGCAACCTCGTGGACGGCAGACGAGTTTTCGAGCGCGGCGTCGACGATAAAAAAGTATACGAGGGCATTCCGGTTCACCGCGACGGCAGCTTCAAGGGCTGGCTGCCGATCATGTACGGCTGCAACAACTTCTGCACCTACTGCATAGTTCCCTATGTTCGCGGACGCGAGCGCAGCAGAGAAAAGGACGTGATCCTTTCCGAGGCGTCACAGATGATCAAAAGCGGCTACAAGGACATCACGCTGCTCGGTCAGAATGTCAATTCCTACGGAAAAACTCTTGAAACTCCCGTCACCTTCGCAAGTCTCTTAGGCAAGATAGACGAGATGGACGGAGACTACTGGCTCCGCTTCATGACCTCTCATCCCAAGGACTGCTCAAGGGAGCTGATCGACACGATCGCGGGCGGCAAGCACATAAGCCGCCACCTTCATCTGCCGTTCCAGAGCGGCTCGGACAGGATACTGAAGGCGATGAACCGCCATTACGACCGAAAAAAATACCTTGAAACCGTCAATTACGCCAAGGAGAGAATCGAAAACGTTTCGCTCACCAGCGATATTATCGTCGGCTTCCCCGGTGAGACCTACGAGGATTTCAAGCAGACGCTTTCGCTTATCCGCGAGGTTGAGTTCACCTCGCTGTTCACCTTCATCTTTTCACCCCGAAAAGGCACTCCCGCCGAGAAAATGGACGACCCGATCCCGGCTTCGGAAAAATCGAAGTGGTTCCGCGAGCTGCTCGACGTTCAGGAGGAGATCGCCGCTAAGCGCTGTGCCTCGATGGTCGGACAGACCGAGCGCGTGCTGATCGAGGGCGAAAAGGAAAAGACAGGCGAGCTGAACGCCCGGACAAGCGGCAACATCATTGTTGAGCTGGAGGGCGATCCCGAGCTTATCGGCACTTTCCAAAACGTAAAGATAACACAGGCGCGCAACTGGATACTAAAGGGCGAATTGATATAAGGGCATCCCGAAGTATTCTTGACGCATTCGGTCTTTTGACAGATATTTTAAAAAATCCGCACTCTGATAAAACAAAGGTTTTCAGAGAAGCTGTAAAGGAGAAATAACAATGGATGTAATCACACTTGCAAGAGAATTGGGCAGAGCTATCCAGAAGGAGGAGAGCTACATAAAGCTGCATGAGGTACAGGCTCTCGCCGACGCCGACACCGAGCTTCAGCAGCTCATCGGCGAGTTCAACCTCAAACGCCTCGCCATCAACGAAGAAGCCTCTAAGCAGGACAGAGATCAGGAAAAGCTCACTCGTCTTAACCGCGAGATGCGTGAGGTATATTCGAACATCATGTCCAACGAGAATATGATCGCCTACAACGAGGCGAAAATCGAGTTTGAAAAGGTTTCAAACCGCGTCACTGCCATCGTTCAGCAGTCTATCGACGGCGTCGATCCCGAGATCGCCGATTACACCGAAAGCTGCTCCGGAAGCTGCAGCACCTGCGGCGGCTGCGGCTGAGAATCAGAAACATAAAGGAAGGGAGGAGAGCGCATGGCGGAATTATCTCCGATGATGAAGCAATATTTTGAGATCAAGGAGCAGAACAAGGACTGCATCCTGTTCTACCGTCTCGGCGATTTTTACGAGATGTTTTACGACGACGCCAAGCTCGCCTCCAGAGAGCTTGAGCTGACGCTTACCGGTCGTGACTGCGGTCAGGAGGAGAGGGCGCCGATGTGCGGCGTGCCCTTCCATAGCTGCGAGGGCTACATAGCAAGACTCGTTGCCAAGGGCTACAAGGTCGCTATCTGTGAGCAGACCGAGGATCCCAAGGCGGCAAAGGGACTTGTCAAGCGCGAGATCATCCGCATAATAACCCCCGGCACGGTCATGGAGCAGAGTATGCTCGACGAGGGCAAGAACAACTACATCTGCTGTATGTACAGTGAGAATAAACGCATCGGACTTTGCTTCTGCGATATTTCTACAGGAGAATTATACGCGACCGAGATCAGCGGAAAGGATTCCCTGAATCTGCTTATAAATCAGCTTTCAAGCTATAATCCGCGCGAGATACTGCTCGGCGGCGACGTTATAAAAATACGCGAGCTCCCCTCGTTCATAAAAAATCACCTCTCTGCCGGAGTTGAAATGCTCGAGGACAGCAAATTCGACATATCGGAATGCATGAATGCCGTCAGGCGGCAGTTCAGCGCCGAGACCGATAAAATATGCGACTCCGCCGTGACCGTCTGCGCGGTCGGCGCTCTGCTTTGTTACCTCAACGAGACCCAGATGACCGGGCTTGAGCGCATTCGCCATATCGAACGGTACACCGAGGAGCAGTATATGCGTCTCGGCTACAATACCCAGCGAAATCTCGAGCTGACTCAGACCATGCTCTCAAAGGAGAAGCGCGGCTCTCTGCTCTGGGTGATAGATAAGACAAAAACCGCTATGGGCAAGCGGCTGATCCGCTCGTGGCTCGAGCATCCGCTGATGAATATCTCCACTATCAATAACCGCCAGAGCGCGGTCGAGGAGCTTGTCAACGACAATATGCTCCGCGCCGAGCTTACCGAGGAATTGAGCGGGATATTCGATATAGAGCGCCTGATGACGCGCATCGTTTACGGCTCCGCAAACGCCCGTGACCTGCGCTCGCTGTGTTCGGCACTGTCAGCTCTGCCTCAGCTAAAGGAGCTCATCAGGGATTGTCATTCTTCTCACCTGAGAAGGGTAAACAAGAATTTAGACACGCTCGAGGACGTTTCCTCACTGATCGACAAAGCGATTGTAAATGAACCGCCGTTTACCGTCCGCGAGGGCGGTATGATCCGCGAGGGCTACAACTCCGAGCTCGACAGCCTGACGGTCGACATGGACAGCTCAAAGGATATCCTCACAAAGCTCCAGAACGACCAGCGCGAAAAGACCGGCATCCCAAAGCTGAAGGTCGGCTACAACCGCGTATTCGGCTACTATATCGAGGTTTCCAACTCCTACAAGAGCATGGTGCCCGAAAATTATATCCGCAAACAGACGCTTGCCAACTGCGAGCGATACATAACCCCCGACCTCAAAGAACTCGAGGCGAGGATACTCGGCGCAAAGGATCGCTCGGTCGCGCTGGAGTATCAGCTTTTCGACTCCGTCCGTCAAGCCACGGCGGGTCAGCTTGAACGCATCCAGAATACCGCGAAGGCAGTCGCAACCCTCGACGTGCTCGTTTCGCTTGCGAATGTGGCGAGCGACAACCGCTATGTGCGCCCCGAAGTCAACCAATCTACCGCAATATTCATCAAGGATTCGCGCCATCCTGTTGTCGAGGCGCTTCTAAGGGACACACCATTTGTTCCGAACGACGTTTCGCTTGACAGCAGGGGAGACCGCGTGGCGATAATCACAGGTCCCAATATGGCGGGAAAATCCACTTATATGCGCCAGGTCGCCCTGATAGTCCTGCTCGCTCAGATGGGCAGCTTCGTGCCTGCTTCAAGCGCACGTATCGGTCTTGTGGACAGTATTTTCACCCGTGTAGGCGCTTCGGACGATCTTGCTTCGGGTCAGTCCACCTTCATGGTCGAGATGACCGAGGTCGCAAATATCGTTACCACAGCCACCTCACGCAGCCTGCTGATCCTCGACGAGATCGGCAGAGGAACCTCGACCTTCGACGGCATGAGCATAGCGAGAGCGGTGCTCGAATTCTGCGCCGACAGGAAAAAGCTCGGAGCCAAAACGCTGTTCGCCACTCATTACCATGAGCTCACCGTGATGGAGGAGCTTTTGGAGGGAGTTAAAAACTACAACATCGCCGTCAAAAAGCGCGGCGACGACATAACCTTCCTGAGAAGGATCGTCCCCGGGGGCGCAGACGACAGCTATGGCATAGAGGTCGCAAAGCTCGCCGGAGTCCCCAACTCGATAATCAAACGAGCCAAGGAGATACTTGCCGAGCTCGAAAGCGGACAGGCTCAGACCATCGTAAAGGAAAGGATCGTCGAGCCGGACGCGCAGCTTTCGATGCTTACCGCTGCCGAGAGCAGCCCGGTGATCGACAGGATCAAATCGGTCGATCTCAATACGCTGACCCCGATCGAGGCGATGAACCTGCTCTATGAGCTCAAAAGTATGACATAACGCTATATCAATCACAGAAGGGCGGTGATGCAAATGGGAATAATCAATGTGCTTGACAAGCACGTCGCGGAGCTTATAGCCGCCGGAGAGGTCGTCGAACGGCCTGCCTCGGTCATAAAGGAGCTCGTTGAAAACGCGATAGACGCCGGCGCAAAGAATATCACCGTTGAGATCAAAAACGGCGGCACAACCTTTATGCGCGTCACCGACGACGGCTGCGGTATCGCGCGCGACGACGTCAGGGTCGCCTTTCTGCGCCACGCGACCAGCAAGGTGCTCAATGAAAACGATCTCGACTGCATCTCGACCCTCGGCTTCCGCGGCGAGGCGCTCGCCTCGATTTCCGCCGTATCGCGGCTACAGCTTATCACACGCAACCGCGATGAGGAGATCGGCACCTCCTATGTGATCGAGGGCGGCGAGGAGCTGTCGCTCGACGACGCAGGCTGCCCGGTCGGCACCACCTTTATCATACGCGATCTCTTTTACAACATCCCGGCAAGAGCCAAGTTTTTGAAAAAGGATGTTTCCGAGGGAATCAGCGTTTCCAACATCGTTGATAAAGCCGCGCTCTCTCATCCCGAGACAGCGTTTACATACATCCGCGACGGAAAGCAGACCTTGCGTACCTACGGCGACGGCAAGCTGCTCTCGGCGGTTTTCGCGGTGTTCGGCAAGGAATTTGCCCACGGTCTTATCCCCGTGGAATATGAGCTGAACGGCGTCTCGGTCTCAGGCTATGTCTCAAAGCCCGTATACGCCCGTCCCAACCGCAATATGCAGAATTTCTTCATAAACGGAAGATACGTCAAATCTCGAACCGCCATGGCGGCTCTCGAGGAGGCTTTTAAAGGCTCGGTCATGGTCGGAAAATTCCCGTCCTGCGTGCTGAACCTGAGCCTGCCCTACGAGATGATCGACGTAAACGTCCACCCCGCAAAGATCGAGGTGCGCTTCGTAAACGAACGACCTGTTTTTGACGCCGTGTATCACGCGGTAAAGTCGTCGCTGATGAAAAACGACACCGCAAAGCAGGCTTCCTTCAAGAACCCCTCGGCTGTCCGCGAGGCAGGCAGCTTCAACCCGTTTCGGAACGCGAACGCGATAATCAATAAGCCAAAGCCCGTCCAAGCTCCGCACGAGCCTAAAAAGCCCGAGCCGGTAAAGGATGAGTTAGACCCGTTCTCAGCGCTCGACGTCCCTGCTCCCGTCATTGCGGAGAAAAAGCCGACGATTGGAGCTGTCCGGGTTTCCGAGCCGTCCAATCCGTTTGATATCTATTCAAAGCAGGCGGTAAAGCATGAAAAGAAGCAGGAGGAGCTCAAGGAGCGCTTAGCGGAGCAGAAGCGAGATGAGCTTTTGAATGAGCTTATCACTGAGCCTGCTGCGGAAGAGCCTGCTCCCGTGAGCTCAGAGCCGACAGAGCCTATCCTGTTTGAGCAGCCGAAGGACGAGCTGACCTTTGTCGGCGAGCTCTTCAAAACATATATCATTGTGGAGCGCAACAAAAAAGAGATGCTCCTGATCGACAAGCACGCCGCGCATGAGCGGATAATATACGAAAAGCTGAAAAGCGAAAAGGCGGGCGCCGCCGCGCAGCTCCTGCTGGCTCCGATAACGGTCACGCTCGGCAAGAACGAGTACAGCGCGACTATCGACAACCTCGATTTGTTCGCCGAGTGCTCCTTTGAGGTCGAGGACTTCGGTAACAGCTCGGTCATAGTCCGCGCGGCTCCCCAGTACATCGACGCAGCCGAGATCCACGACTGCATAGCCGAGATGGCGGGTTATCTCGCCCTCGGAAAAAACGATATATTCACCGAAAAGATGGAGTGGTTTTACTCGAACGTCGCCTGCCGCAGCGCGATCAAGGCGGGTAACACCAATTCTCCCGCAGAGCTGATGGAGATCGTCCGTCAGCTTGATGAAAATAAATCGATCCGTTATTGTCCTCACGGCAGACCTGTCTGCATCGTGATGACCAAAAACGAGATAGAAAACCAGTTTGGCAGGGTGTGATCACTTGCAGGGCAAAATCAAGGTCGTTTCCATAGTCGGACCGACAGCTTCGGGAAAAACCAAGCTCTCGGTCGCTTTGGCTCAGCACTTTGACGGCGAGATAGTCTCCGCGGACTCAATGCAGATCTACAGGGAAATGCAGATCGCCACGGCAAAGCCCGACCGCCAAGAGATGGGCGGCGTACCTCACCACCTGATGGATTTTCTGCCTCCCGACAGGGCGTATTCCGTCGCCGATTTTGTTTCCGACGCAAGGAAGGCTATAGAGGATATCGCCTCGAGAGGCAAGCTTCCCTTCATCGTCGGCGGCACGGGGCTTTATGTCGACTCGCTGCTCAACAATGTGAAATTCACGGAGGCAAAGCGCGACGAGGCGGAGTCGGCGCGTTTGCGCGCGCTGTACGATGAAAAGGGCATAGATCATTTGCTCGCTATCCTCGCGGAATTTGACAGGGAATCCGCCGAAAGACTCGCCGAGGAGCGCAACCCCAAGCGAATAATCCGCGCCATAGAGGTGTACCGGACGTCCGGCGTTACCCTCACCGAGCAGAACAGGCTTTCGCGCGCCGAGGAGTCACCGTATTCCCCAATAAAGCTCGGATTATTTTTCAGAGACCGCGAAAAGCTCTACAGCCGCATCAATTTGCGGGTCGATATGATGCTCAGTCAAGGGCTTATCGACGAAGCCCGCGAGGTGCTTTCGAGGCCGCTCAGCGACACCGCTGTGATGGCGATAGGCTATAAGGAGCTCGCGCCTTTTATCCGTGGAGAGCTTCCTCTTGACGAATGCGTCGAGACCTTGAAGCGCGAGACCAGACGTTACGCCAAGCGCCAGATCACGTGGTTCAAGCGCGACCCGGAGATAAACAGGCTGTACGCGGACGATTATACCTCCTTTGAGGAGCTGTACCTCGCCGCGGAAAGCATAATTGGGCACCTTTAAAACTCATTACTGCCCATAGTCACAAATCTTTCACAGCATATTTCTGCCAAGACTCCTCGTTATACGTCAGTATGACTTCGTCGTTTTGACAAAAATCTACTATAAAATATCCGCACCTCTGAACAACAGGGAGTTTTTAGAGGTGCCCAATTGAAAAAGGACTGAATTATGGATAAGCTGTTGTTAAGACGAATACTGATCGCCGCGCTGACTGTTTTGGCACTGGTATATGTAGCGTATTTGCTGATCAGCGCGAATTTTGAGATGTACCCGACCGAAAACGCGGTCAGGGCGAC